>CAZQXE010000021.1:0-23054 GCA_964597115.1 uncultured Pirellulales bacterium
ACGGTGAGAATAGCGAAGTCTTTGAAGTCAATCAGATTGTCATTGTTCAAATCGGCGTCTAACATAAGCTGCTGATCGAAAATGCCGGTGCCCTTAGTAGCTGCGTAGGCAATCTCGGCTCCAGAGAGGGCATAATCGTAGATGCGGAAGTCATCGATTAAACCGTCGTAGCCACCATACCATCCCGCGCCAATTTCAAATGAAATTATTCCTTCTATGGGCGTGTTTGCATCCAACCGGCTGTCATACAGGGCGCCGTTGAGAAAAATCTGCATTTTTCCGGCTTCCGTATCTTTAGTGAATGCCCAATGGTTCCATCGGCCCGACCATTCGCTCTTATACCGGTGGTGTCCGCTAAGACGGCCGTCGAAAGACCAGCGCGAGCCACAATCCCAATTATATTTGCCGGGAGACTTCCAGCAGCCGAGGTTAATAGCTATCGTAGGATTATAAACACCGTAAACATAGTTTGAGCAGCAGAGTGTATCGGTGTGATGCGGTGAGGTTGCACCATATTGCCAGAATGCAATGGTTATCCCTGTTCTGATTCCAGAAAACAAGTTTACGACATTAGTAATTTCCACGGAGCTTCCGTAGCCGTCAAAGCTTATCGCCTGACCATATACACCCGGGACATAGGTCGGACTGAAACGCATGTGGCCGTGAGCATTGTCGACGCTGTCGTTGATGTTGCCATCGAACTTGTACCAGGCGACCGGAACATTGGGAGCTGTCACCTGATACACATTATATCCTGTATCGAGCCAGTTTTCCGTTATTTCTTCAAGGTCATCAAAGCTGACTGTACAGTCCTCATTGAAATCGGCCTCAGGTTTGTTTTCTTCCAGGCACCTGGACGGATATAGTCTGATGTCATCAAAGAACACAGTGCCGACACCACTGCCGGACAACGTCGATGCTCCGTTACCGAAGCCGATGGAAATAGACTCGATTCTACTCATATCCACATCGACGAAATCTTTCAGGTCAATTCTCCAGAGCTGCCATAATTCATCCTTGAGGTCGTTAGCATCACCATCATAGGGAACATCTGTTCTGACTTCACCATCACTTAGAGAAATATACATCTGGGCTCCGGCATCGTTATTTGCTCCGCCGCGGAAGAACAATTCCAATGACCTGGCACCTGCCGATGCCCAGTCCTGCACCGAATTAAAGTCGTATATAGCCTCGGAATAGAAATTATCGTCATAGAAGTAATTGAACCCCAACGACTGCTGGCATTTATGAACCGGACCTGGTTCCTCCGAGAGATACACGTACGCATGTTCGATTTGTGTCCATGCATCGCGCAGACCATCTCTTTGATAAGACTCAAAATCATCCACAACAAGATGATCGACTGTAGTGAATCTCCAGAGGTCGCCTGTCCAGGGACTATTGGTATCCGTGTTATTTATTTCATCGACTCGCCAAAAGTAAGTCTTGCTTAATTCAAGACCGCAGGGATCATAGCTCTCGGCGACCTGAGGCTGCGGCGGTACACTAACAGCAGTTGCATTTTCCGCCGCATCAGCAGGAGTGTCACCAAAGTAAACGACATGTTCTTGTGCGGAGTCCCCCGGCAACCAGCTCAGGACTGCATCTATAGGTACATTTTCTACTCCGTCAACAGGACTCGGATAACAGGCGGTGTAGCTAAAGCTGGGAGAAGTTCGAGCACGGATGTACGCTAAATCGAAACCGGGTGAACCACCTCTGAGGTCTACCCCGATGATACGCACTGCACACGGCACAAACGGCAGCGAAATACCGGCAATGTCAAAACCGACTGTAGTCGTACTTTGTCCGCTGGAACCCGGAACCGAAGCTAAACCAAGAAGGTACTCCTGGTCGTAACCATCTGTAAGGAAAACAAGAGCTTGTTCGCCGACTGCGTCCAGTTCGACAAGAAATATGTCCTCCTCCACACCATCTACTATCCCACCGCGAAACTTCAATTCAACCCAATGGTCTATAGGTAAGGTAACCCCTGATCGGTTTAATGCCGGAGGTCGACCAACAAGCAACTCCTCCGGGATTACCTGTACCGGCCAGTATCCGCTGGCACCAACACCTCTCCAACAATCATCATCAGGATTATATGCGTCGAGCAGATAATACGGATAATCGAATGAGCTTGCTGCAGTTATAGCAGTACCGCCGAGCCATTGAGCCAAAGAAATGGCGCACAAAATCAACAAGCAGGTTTTCCTCATTATTGCCCTCACAACCCGGCTATAGAGCCAGTTCAGGAAATATCGGGGTAATTATAACTTAAAAACCTAATGATTACTGTATCATTTTTGTGCATATAATGCAAGGGAAAATCGCATACGCGTGCAGGTCTAACGCGACTATTCAGAACGTCATTAACTCGTATTCGATCTCAAATCGCAGCTTATGCTCAGATTCTTCCTGAGCTAACTGGAGGAAAATATCCCTTATCTGACGGTTCTGAGCTATCGTCGCTAAATCGGTATAAAGCTTACGCGAGGTCTCTTCCTTTTTCATCCCCACAACAAGCATTTCGGTGTAACTCATTTTGGATTTTGGTTCAACGTCCTTTATCTTTTCGGCGATTCCGAGGTCGCCAACTTTTTCACCATCCAACTCGCTTTGGCCGGACTTAACAGCTTCCAGCTTTGACTTATGCTCCATTTCTTCTGAGACGAGATCTAAAAGCACTTTAACCATCTCCGGCTTTTCTACAAAGCCGGCCAATTTTACATAAAAATCCTGGGCCTCTTCCTCTCGGCTTATCGCAAAATCCAGAACTTCTTCTACAGAGCTGAACTTCCTCATATCTCGGCCCCTCAATCTTTTTTATAGAGCCAACCGCCGTTTAATCGCCACCCTTTCCTTATCCATAATTCTACATATCTTCGATGCAAAAGGCAATATATATCTTTTTTTCCTTACCAAGATGAAAGATAAAACCTATCCGAAAAAAACGTGACCGGTTTTGCAATATATAGCTACCGCAACAGATAAATAGAAGGTTGCTATGATAAGCATTGATCTTCTACAGAACCAACGAAGGGCTGTGGGAATGAAAGCTACAATTATCTCTTCGCACTACTTCGTGCAGAGACTCTAACAGTGCTCAGCGTACACCTTATACTCCCTCCCAAATAACGGGTGCGAAACTCACACATTTGTGTTTATTTTTTTGCTCAGCCTTTGATGCAGCTTACTCAATTGTATATAGTGTCACGGAGTCCTGATCTTTGACAAAGATTCGATTGCCTGCAACGACGGGATGGGCATAGGTCGGACTTTCCGAGACCTTGTAGCTGGCCAGTTCTTTACACTCTTTGTCATTAGGCTCAAGGACTACAAGCTGAGACTTAGGGCTCAGCGCCAGCAGACAAGAGCCTGCGTCAATCATTGACCCGAATCTGTCAATCTGGTCCGTACCGGTCCAGGCTGTCTGTCCGTCCGTGGCGTTAATACAGTAGAAATTGCTGTTTTGGGAAAGGCCAAAGAGCATTCCGTTCTTAAGCACTGGTGTATTGAAGCTCGTACCGAGCTCCCCGTTACTCCAAAGCTCTTCAGTGACAAAGCCATCTGCCTCTTTCTTGATTTTCACAGCCCTGCTGCCGGTGCCTTGTCCTGTATAGTATATCGTTTGTCCATCGACGATTGCGGTGGCTGAGCTGTAGAACCTTCTCTCGTTCGGAGTCTCGATTTGCCACAAGAGCTTTCCGTCGGCAACAGCCATGCCAACGAGGTTTTTCTCGGTGTGCACAACAAGTTGCTTCGTACCATCTATTGTCATTAAAACGGGTGAGGAATAAGTCGGGCCGTCACCGGACCATTTCCATTTCCGGCTGCCGTCGGCCAGATTATAAGCAACTATCGCGCCTTCGTTTTCTTTTCCCAGATGCGCTATGCACAAACCGTCTACAACAATTGGTGACATAGCCGCGAAGAACTGTGGCCATGCTCCGGGGAAATCATCCTTGCGCCACACAACATCACCGGCGGCGACATTATAACAAGTAAGTATTCCACCGACACCGAGCGTGATAACCTTACCATCGGCTACAGTTGGTGAACTCCTTGGCCCGGGGTGCCGGGCTGCTCCTCCGGTTGGAGCTACCGCCTCATTCTTATCCTGCCACAACTCTTTTCCCGTACCGGCGTCAAGGCAACGAATAATTTCTTCATCACCTTCTCTTGTAAAGACATAGAGCTTGTCACCGACCAGTGCCGGGGTTGCATCGCCGTTGCCAACGGTGACTTTCCACTTCTGCGTAAGCTCCTTGGGCCAGGTCTCGGGTACGGTGAATCCTGTCACCTTTGCATCCCTACCAGTGCCACGCCACTGAGGCCAGTCTTGTGCGAAGATGCAATTGGCGCATAACGTAACAATACAAGCGGCAAACATGACAATTCTTTGATTTGCTTTCTTCATGATAAATACCTCCAGTGCAATCCGTAATAGTGAATCACTTTTTAAAAAACGTAGGGTGAGATTAAACCTCGATATGCCTTTTGTCAAATGAGAATCAGAAAGAATTTAAATCGCTTGAACCTTGATTAAATCCCCTAAAAAATATAGGGAAATTCACACTCTCCCATAGACTACAAATACTCGTAAAAACGTGTAATACAGCAATAAAGACATTTTCAAACTTCTAATAATTTACTTTCCCAACATGCTATAATTAATTCGGTGTCCATCGAGGTATATCCGCAATCCAAGATTAACAAATAAACAGCGATGGATTTATCGACGCAGACTACGAATCGTGGGACCGGGTAATGAACAAACTAAGAATGTAAGCATGCTGGAAAGGGCCAGACCGACAGTCTTCTTGTACTATTGCCGTCTATTATGAACCTCTGTATTAACCGGCGAAGAAATCGATCTTTCCCGGCTCTGCAAGTTTATTCAGCTCTGATACAAACTCCACCTTATCAGAGGGTGACATTGTTTGATGTTGATAATGGATAGAAACTCGATCATCCATAACAGACATCGTTTTCAATGTGAGATTATTAAGCCGGCTTTCCAAAAACTGTATCAACTTGGACTCGATATTCGGAAAAACGGTCTTATCGACAGAAATCATAAGGCTCGTCCGGACACGAAATGAAAAACGATTACGGATAAGCCACTGGATGCTCAGAGTCAAAAACACAACAAGAAACAAAATGATCGTTATAAGGTAGGTGCTGGTCGCTGCTCCTATCGACATTGCAATAAGCAGCAGTAGATAACCTATTTCCGCGGGATCCTTAACCGGAGTCCTGAATCGGACAAAAGATAAAGCACCCAATAATCCTAAAGACAGCGGGATGGAGCTTTGAATCCCCAAAAACAGCGCGGTGATTGCCGGCCCCGCAATGATAAAGGATCGGTCCACACCCGCCCCGATATTACGAGAGCCGTAAAACAAGTTGTAAATAATATAAACCGCAATAGAGGCAATCAGCGAAAAACCAATTGCTATCATTGTCTCGGTGAGATTGAAATTAGATGACTGTAAGAAACTTGCTGCTAACATAAAAATTCTCCATGTTCATAATTCATAATAATTCTATTCTACCGGAAGGCCAGAAGCGGCCTACTGATCCGGGTTTTTCCATCTGCGACTCAAGACAACCGGCGTACTTCGAGAACCTGGTCCAATCAGTACCCAGGATTTTAAGAGTTTGTAGTGACATGGGTATGTCCATCGAGGGGCCTTTGATTTCGATAATTCCGCCCTCCAACATCAGGCTTGCCTCACTATATCCCAGGCCCGGAGCTGTTAAAGAGGAACAGATTTTCCAGTCAAAAGACAGCCTTGTACCCGTCAGGATTTCAGTAAAGCGAAAACGTTCATAGGCTATGAAGATTACCGGCAGCAGATGGTCTTCGGGAAAATACCCGAATTCCGACAATGTCCGTGACATTATATCCCTGCTTATTATTGTGCTGTCGGCTCGAAATCTTTTAAGCCGTTCTGCCGGCACGAGAATTTTTCTGCGTTGTTTTCTACTTGCAAAACCCCGTTTGCATTTCAACTCCAGATAGACAGGAACCATACCATCCCAATCGGAGGGGCTGTCATACCATCTGATACGAATCTTTTCCCTTTCATAACTACCATCATCCGATTTTTGAAAATGATCCAGATCAGGCGTATCGAAATAAAGGCTGTTGATCCTGCCTTGCGGATACCTGCTGTCCCGCAGGCAAAGATGAGACAAAACACTGCGAGCAAATGCTGTTTTTTCCGGGGGAACAAAGAATTTTCGTTCAAACCTTTGCCAGCTCTGGTCATGGTTAGAGGCCATCGTATTCGCCTTGAATATTTGCCGTGACATTAGAAAGGTCCTCCCCTGTTGCCCCTGAATCTTTCAAACATATTGAAATCTCCTGTATTCTCACCACCTTCGCCTCGACTGGGTCGTTTTCCATTCAACTGTTCTCTCACCGACAATCTGCGCTGTATTATGAAGGATTTCAAACCCGGTGCTCTCATCCCCGGTCCTCTTCCTCCTCCAGGTCTCATTCGATCCCGACGACGGCCGGGACCCGCGTCAAAATCTTCCGGCAAATTGTCCCCTCTGCCAGGAGCAGATATAGCGAGATTCTCACCTTCCTGATTCCTGTCACGCTGCATAGGACCTCTTTGCGTGAAAAAGTCACCTTGCACACCTGGATCGAGGTCTTCATTGATATTCTTTTCAAAGTCTTCGGTGGAGAAAAACTTGAGCTCATCAGCTTCAACGAAAGGCCTTATCATTTCGACAAGCTCATCAATTCGTGCCTCAATTACACCCTCAGCGAAGCCACCTTCGAGCAATTGCTCCAGGTATTCGTGATATTTATCCATATAGGGCTTATGCGCCAGCAGCCGGTTAACGAGGGGGCGCTCCATAACAGCTCCAGTTGTTGGCTCATCAATATAGAAATCCGTAATATTTGTTCCTCGGCCAACTCCCATTCCGAACGTTCCAAAAGCCATATTCAAATCCCACGGAATTACAGTGAACTTCCCGTTAATCTCGTATAGGTAATAGTTGTGTCCCATTCCTATATAGTTATCCAAATGGACCATCATCACCGAGACAGCTAAAAAGCGGAGAACTTGATCGACATCCAGCACCTTCTCGATCTCGGATGGAAACGTCTCATCCGGGCAATTGTTAAGGACTTCAAGGAAGCAAAACAATGCATTGTGATTGGAGTAATTTTCGTTTGTTTTCAATCCCATCTGCTCGACTAAATTTCCGCCTCGACCAAATGGTCCTCCGGGACCACCGCCAAATCGGCCTCGTCCTCCTCTGGCGAAGGGACTATTTGGATCTCCGGGGAATGATCCCTCCGGTCCCCCAGGGAGTTGTCCTCGCGGACCTCCGGCGAACGGTCCATTCGGTTCCCCGCCCGGGCCTCTGGGGAATCGACCTTCAGGTCCCCTCATAAACGACCTGTTTGGATCTCCAGGGAACCTACCTCTAAAGCCTCTGCCGAAGGGACTATTTGGATCTGCTGGGAATTGGCCTCCCGGACCTCCGGGGAACGGGCCCCTCGGGCCACCAGGAAATGGTCCTCCAGAAGACATAACGTCATCATCCGGCAGCATCTCACTTCCAATCACTCCTTCACGTCTTAAAACTTTGACCAGATCGCCAAGCCTGGAACCTCCGATCTTTATATTAAGATTGTTTTTCCTGCTTTCGGAAGACTGTGACACATCGGTAATTTCCTCGCCGAGGTCGTCTTTAGTCCAATTGAGAGCTGCCGCACGGGTCTCAGGTTTATAAAGATTCCCTTCGGGATTGGAAAAATTCCTGCGAAGAAATGTCTTATCGACCTGTTCGACTATAGTGTACAATCCCAGATGAATGTCGTTTACCCACACATCCGCAAACGCTCTTCGTGGTGTCGGCAATCTCATTTGTTCAAACAACTCGTAACCTATCGTCTCCCTTATTAAGGTAGGATCCGAGAAGCCGTTGTTAAGACTTAATTTTTTAATACCTCGAAAATTCTGTGCAAAATTGAAGAAGTTAAAATCAATCTTCAGGGGTATCCGCCCGCTCTGGCGGCCCGACATCAGAGAAGACATCCCTTTAGGACGCACTGCAACATTCCGGTAAAGCTCCCCGTCAAACCAGAAGTCGGCTCGAACATACTGCTCCGCTCTGGCGTTTGTTTTGAGTTCCTGCCAGTCGTCCCTATCCATGAGAATACGTATTTTAGCAACACGATCGGAAACGAACGGACTTATATATACAGACGCCGGTTGCATTAGTTGATCATGGTGATATACCAGAAGCCCTGCCAGTAATAAGGATAAAAACAACAATCCGATGAAGGATATCTTCTCAACGCCACCCATCATTGCTTTGTTAGAGCCTTCATGTTCATAAATCTTCATTCGTGGTTTTCTCATTTACGCTTGTTGAGTTGCTATCCAGATCGTTTCGTGGGGCATTGGGCCCGGCTGGAGGTGGTGGCGGACCGAACGGCCCAGGCTCAAACGATCCCGGGCCTCTGCGGAAACGTTCCTGCTGGCCTCTGCCGCGGCGGGGGCCCTCGCCCATTTCCCCGCCACGAGGCCCTGCCATTCCATTGCCTCGGCGGCCACTGGGACGAAGCTCTCCCCGAAGACGATTAAGTCGGCTCTGCCAGATTTGTCTTTGTCTCTCGGTCAATACGGCGGATATCTTTTTATTCATCTGCTCCAAAATCTTGCCAACCTCGGAGCGGGCATCCATGCGAATTTCGCGAAGCTTTTCCATATGCTCATCCAGTATAGGTTTGATTTGCTCCGATTGCTCAGGCGAAAGACCAAGGTCACGTTCCAGCAGAGAAATAATTTCCAGACTCTGAAACTCCGGACCCCGCGGGGGTCTCATCAGCCTGTGCGGCATCAGGATCAGCATCGATGCGCCACCGATGACAATCCCGGCTAATAAAATGACAACACCGAAAAAGGCCATGCGCCAGCGATGGAGCTTGTGCATATAGTTGATAGTAAGATTGTCGGTTACTTCTGTATTGCTCATTGTGTCACCCATGCAATTGTTTGTGATATTTCAAACAGCGGGCCTACCCAACTGTTGTAAATTACAACGGCCATTATCACCGCCGGGACAGCTACTGCCGAGGAAAACGCAGCTAACCACATCAGAGGTCTGTCGGAAATATTCTCGAGCCGGTCGTGCTTAGCGGCAAGAATAGCGATGACTCTATCGGCAACATCCACAGACGGAGCCGCTTCACTGCGAGCCCGTGTTATTAATGATTCGAATTTATTTTCATTTTTCATTCTGTCACCTCCTGTTCCGACTGGGCGAAAAGTTTTTCTAATCTTTTTTTAGCACGGCTTGTCTGAACCTTCACCATACTTTTGGTCCAGCCTGTCCGGCGTGAGGTTTCTGCCACATCGCATCCATCGAGATAGCGCAGGGTCAGGACTAGCCGGTCACGCGGTCTCAGTTGTGCGAGCAAACGATGCACCAAAGAAGCTGCCTCGACAGGGTCCATCTCCTGCGACGATTCATCCGGCAACTGATCCCATTCTTCTAAAGTAAATCTCTCTGTTTTTCTGTGGCGAGCCGTTTGCTTCCAGTAGCGATACCCAACACGAGTTGCGATCCGAGAAAGCCAGTGAGCAAAAGGAGCCTTACCGCGGTAGCTTCTCAAGCTCAGGTACGCCTCGACGAATACGTCCTGAACCAGCTCCTCATGAACCTGGTAATCACGACTGAAACGCCACAGTATTCGGCCAACATGTTTCTGATGCCGTTCGATCAAACGTCTATACGCGTCTGAATCTCCCTGGCGACTCTGGTTAATATCCTCAAACTCCGCAGCGGAGGATTTGGTCGCCTCAATCCTGTCTTCCGGCACAAACACTGAGTCCGTAAACAAACGAACCAGTTCAGTCAGGAACCGTTCGGCTCGAACACTCACAGTCCAGCCTGGAAGAATCGATAAAATCATATTTAAAGGATACGCGACCATAAACAATCCAGCAACATGAATTTTATATGCTTTTCATGACTCGTTACAACTAAGGGAGCAAGAATACCCCGTCGGCGTGCTATCAACCGACGGGGCATAAATCTCATGCTCCATGTGGAAGTCGATATCGTCATAATCAGCGAGACCGGTCTTCCACCTTTTCCTTGAAAGCCTCAAGTTCCTCGGCTGTCAGTGTGCCATCATCATCTGTATCAACTTGTTCAATGAGCCTGTCAATCCTCAAGCCAGCGCCGGGACCTTCACCTGAGCCTCTGCCTTGCCTGCCGAGTCCTTCACCTGAGCCTCTGCCTTGCCTGCCGAGCCCTTCACCTGAGCCTCTGCCTTGCCTGCCAAGTCCCTCACTTAAACCTCTGCCTTGTCTGTCGGGACCTCTGCCGAATCTACCTGCGCTTCTGCCCGGTCTGTCCTGACCTCTGCCTGGTGCGCCAGGTTGATTTCCTCTGCGCATTCCTCGTCCCCGGATTCTGACTCCATCTAAATCATCACGAGATTCCGAATCCTTCATCTTCTGGAGTTGCTCAAGCTGCTCTTCAGTCAGAACTTCTTTGATTGAAGCCATAGTAGCTGCTCTCGAAACAGCCTGATCGCCAATCACCTTACCTATATTGACCGCCGCTTCACGAACAACAGTTTCGCCAGCGCCTTCAGCCACGGCGGTATGAAGCGCTTTAGTTGCATCTACAACCGCCTCTCTCCCGGACTCTGATGTATCTCTGGCCGATTCGAGAATATCCTTGATACGTTCCCTCTGTTCCTCAGTCAGGTCAAGCCGGCGAAGCGCCATTGCCGGCCTACCATGCTGGCCGGACATAAGACCTCTTCCATAAGCCATAGGCGAGCGGAACGAACCTGTTTCCGGACCACCATACGCTCCAAAACCGAATCCAGGACCTCGCCTTCCGCCGCGACTTCTGCCAGCTCCAAGAGCCTGGCCGCCCAGAAACACTACTACTATTACAAACACTATCGCTTTTTTGTATCCTGTCCTGTTCATTTTCAATTCCTTTCAATATAAATTTGTCTTTCTTTGAACTTTTGTGCCCCACATTGGGGCCTTTCTAACAGGATAGTGGCGGCTATGAGAGAAAGGTTACATATATCGGGGAGTTTTTTAAAAATGAAGAGGGCAGCCTCAATAGAAGCTGCCCCGAAGGATACAAATTGAGCAGGTACAAAATGTCTTTCTTAACTGCCCCAATCGGCTAATCCGATGAACCCAGGCATATCAGCCTTTTACTTGATTCGATTCAGACTTCTACTGCCGATCAGTAGCGAAGAATCAACCTTTAAAAGTCAGACATATTCACTTTTAATGAGCGTTCCCAACCGAGCAAGAACTGCATAGCAATGTATAGCAAGTGTACTACTTATCGAAGAATCTAAAACACACACATACTATACGACGCACTCATTAGCTCCGGCGTAAAGAACGCGTAAAAACACAACTTGCCGCCCCCCCACCAAATAAGGTTAATCTAAGCCACAATCGAGGCTGACGGATCAACCATTATGCTGCTGCTGCATAACAAATTTCTTTCTGTGGAACAGGTAAAGAATAACACCCAGCGCAATCAAACCAGCCAGGCCATTCTCACCAAGTTCGCTAAGCAACCCGGTAAGATTGCCGACGACTCCACCGAAGAAAGGTACTGTGCTGCCGAAAAGGATTTCAAACGCAATCCCAAGAGCAATCAGCAACAAGGCAATTTCGGTGAGCTCACCAAGCCATCTCTTTGCTTCTTCGAGAAAATTCATTGCTTACTCTCCTAAATAAAGTAAAAAAGTAAATAGAAAAAAAACGAGAAATTACAGATACTCAAACACTCTCTGTTCGGTTTGTTTTTATATACATCTTTAATATTTATGTCCTAAATAACATTGCATATTTGTTCGCGTTAAAATCTACGATTGTGAAACCTCCGTCAAAATAATACTAAAAACGTTCTTATCAGTATTAATAAGTCAGATTGTCGACTATGATATAAGCACAATTGATCCACTGTGACCCCTATACACAATTTTGACATTTTTTTTATTGTCACTGATTTTTTTATACCCACATAGCGGTCAGACAAAACAAACCTTCAGCCTGCTTTTTAACCCTAAAAAAAGAAATAAATATAAAAAAATATCCCGTCCGGTAATGGCCTGTTTGGCAGCTTAAAGTGTCCGTTTTTCAGCTAACGCCAGATGTTAAAATGGGTAAAATGCGCTTGACTTACAGTACCGAAATAAGTTAAAATAAATCTATGATTGCAAACGTTATATCCTACATTATACGCATATGCCTTATCGCATCGCTTTGGATATTTGTTTGGAAATACATCGAGCCTAAAACACAAATGATGAGAATACTAAGAGCTGCAGTACTTTTGCTTGGTCTTTTGGCCGTTTTAGCCTTAACAAAAATATCAGGATTATAAATTACGCCGGTCCTCACACAGAGGATAGGTATCTTTAACAATCCCAGATTACACTAATCCAAACCCACTTCCACACAAACATTAACTAAAGCAATACATTAAAACGTGCAGATTACGCCTAACGATAAACCCGGTATAATTACTTTACGAAAGAAGGTTATTCTACAAATACTTTCCGCATCCCACCCTGGGCTTAAAGCACAGAGCAACCGGGGCGTCATTACTATGAAAACGTAGAAAGCAGTAAAACAACTGGACTTTTCTCCATGAACATTTTACACTATCAGCATAGGTTTCGGATGTAGAGGTGAGTTTCATTCGATCCAATTGTCCATGGAAACTATTACATATTTAAGGAACAGAATATGAAGCCAATAACGAGACGTTCCTTTCTCCGCGGCGCAGCGAATACAACGCTTGCTGCTGCTATGACACCGGCCTTGTCTTCGTGCTGGTCCAACATGGCTCAGACAAAGAAAGCAGGGTATTTCGAATCTGAGTTCGACATTTCAGACCGCCTGTGCAGAAAAGTGCTTGCTGAAGCATTGTCCAAAGGAGGCGATTTTGCTGATTTGTACTTTGAGCACACTATTGGCAACTGGGTCATCCTCGAAGACGGCAAAGTTAACCAGGCGTATTGCGATGTAGCTCTCGGCGCAGGTATCAGGACTGTCAAGGGAGACCAGGTTGGTTACGGATTCACACAGGAACTAACAGAAAAATCCATGATGGCAGCCGCATCGACAGCCGCTACAATAGCCGACGCCTCGCCTAATAAGCCAGCCGGAGAGTTTGTTACTCCGAAGCTTCAGAACCGTTACCCACTCAATGAACTTCTGACTTCCGTGCCGTTCAAATCGAAACTGCCTATTGTACAATCGACCAACGATAAATGTTTCGCCCTTTCCACTTCAATCATTAAAGTCAATGCCGGACTACACGATGAACAAAAACGAATTATGGTTGTCACAAGCGACGGCGTTAAAGTCGAAGACCTCCTGCCGAAGAATTACTTGTACGCTTCGGTTGTAGCCGAAAAGGATGGAAAACGTGAAAGAGCAGGTTGGAACCTGGGTGGAAGGAGGGATTTCTCTTACTATAGTCCGGAAGTAGTCGATGAAATCGCCGATACGGTTGTCAATCGCGTTCTCGTACTCTTCGAAGCAGTACAGCCACCGGCAGGAGAGATACCGGTTGTACTGGGCCCGGGTATCACCGGAATATTGCTGCACGAGGCTATCGGGCATGGAATGGAAGCAGATTTCAATCGAAAAGGGATTTCCACCTACAGCACAATGCTCGGTAAAAAGGTTGCTGAGCCGTTCGTGACTATTCTTGACGATGGCACCAATCTCAACCTTGCTGGTTCAATTAACGTCGATGATGAAGGCACTCCAGGCCAGAGAACTGTTTTGGTAGAGAACGGAATTCTGCGAAGCTATATGCACGACAAGATTTCAGCCAGGTACTATAAAGTAGAGCCGACAGGTAACGGCCGACGTCAGAGCTACGAACACTACGTGATACCCCGCATGAGAAACACCTATATGTTGTCTGGTCCCGCCGCGCCGGATGATGTAATTAAAAACGCCAAGAACGGCATCTACGTGCAGGACGTAAGCAATGGACAGGTCAAGATCGGCGAAGGTGACTTTGCATTTTACATATCGCAGGGGCGATTGATTGAAGACGGCAAGTTGACGGCACCTATTAAGGACATCAACATAATGGGCAACGGTCCCAAGATGTTAAGAAATGTTATTATGGTGGCGAATGATCTTCAGATGTATCAGGGCGGCGCCGGCACTTGTGGTAAAGACGGACAGGGAGTTCCGGTTGGATTCGGTTTGCCGACGATTCTTGTCAAATCAATGACGGTAGGTGGAATTAAAGCTTAAAGATAAGGAAGATATTTATGAACAAACAAATGAAGGACCTGGCTGAATGGTCAATCAAGAAAGCGAAATCTGCCGGTGCCGATGATTGCAAGGTAGGCATCAGCAGCACACGATTCGTGGAGATAAGCTATCGGCAGCGAAAGCCGGAGAATATTAAAGAAGCATCCAGCAAGAATCTATTTATAGAAATCTACGTGAATAATCGATATTCGGGTCAGAGCACATCGGACTTGCGCCGGGATGCCCTGAAGGATTTTATTTCCAATGCCGTCGCCACAACGAAACTCCTGGCAGAAGACCCCTATCGGACATTGCCGGACCCGAAGTACTACAAGGGCCGTGCTGATGTAGACTTAAATATAAGGGACACGAATTATGAGAAACTAACAGCAGAGGACCGGCATGCTATGGTCAAAGCCATCGAAGATGCGTGCCTGGCCAAAGGCGGAGATAAGGTTATTACAGTCACCGCAACGGAATATGACAGACACAGTGAATCAGTAACGTTAACGAGCAATGGCTTCGAAGGCTATCGTGAATCAACAGGTTACTCGGCCGGCGCGGAGATAACAGTTCAGGACGAAGGTGACCGCAGGCCTAATGGCTATCACTTTGTATCCGTTGTCAAAAAAAGCAGCATACCAGCACCTGAACAAATCGGGACTATAGCAGCCAAACGCACTCTCGATCTGCTCGGCGGTAAAAAGATTAAGACAGAGACACTTCCTATAATCGTGGAGAACCGGCACGTGTCCCGACTGCTCGGAGGATTGTTATCAGCAATGTCCGGTGGAAACATCCAACAAAAGCGGTCTTTCCTTGCAGATAAAAAAGACCAAAAAATCGCAAGCGACCATCTAACACTTATCGATGATCCGTTTATTCCCGAGGGCCTGGGCAGCCGCCTGTATGATGGGGATGGGTTTGCAACAAAAAAGAGAGTTATGACTGACTCGGGCGTGTTGAAAGAATTCTTTATCGACTGGTATTACAGCAGAAAGCTCGATTGGGAGCCGACCACCGGCGGATCCTCGAACCTGATCATCCCTCCGGGGAAAAGGTCGATAAGCCAGATCATGAAAGACCTTGGCAAAGGTATTTTCGTTACCGGATTCATCGGTGGTAATTCTAACTCCACCACCGGCGACACATCTATTGGGATCATCGGCCATCTTTTCGAGAACGGCGAGCCGGTTCAGGCAGTGGCCGAGATGAACATCGCCGACAATCATCTTAAATTCTGGCATAAACTTTCGGAAGCAGCTAATGACCCGTGGATATATTCTTCTTATCGCATGCCGAGCTTAGTTTTCACAGATGTTGTTGTCTCTGGTACTTGAAAACTAAAAAGTTGCAACAAACTTCTGCAACATTGATGGAACCGCAGGAGTCAATATAATGAACCAGGCCACAAAAATCTTGCTCAAGCTGACTATTTCATGTGTCATTGCCCTGACGTTATATGCAAATGTCAGTGCTAATTCATCTGCAAGGAAAGTCTCTACCGAAAACCAAGCTTTCAGAGATTTAAATAAAAACGGTAAGCTCGATCCCTATGAGAATCATCGGTTGGGCGTTAATGAACGGGTAGAGGACTTGCTCAGGCAGATGACCCTGGAAGAAAAAACCGGTCTGATGTTTTACCCAATAGTAGGTGTGAGTCCGGACGGTTCCCTTGTTGAGGACCAATCCTATTTCTCTCAGATTGGAAGCACTGAGGCTATTGTTAAAAAGCACATCAACCACATGGGCAGCTTTCTTCCTATGCGTCCCGAAGCGATAGCAGCGTGGAACAATAACATCCAGAAAATTGCTGAGAACACCCGGCTTGGGATTCCGGTGACGATTTGCAGCGATCCCAGGCATGGTATTGATAAGCCTTATACGCTCAGCAATCCATACTATCCCGGCATTTCACACTGGCCGGACCCGCTGGGTTTGGCAGCAACGCGTGACACAGAGCTGGTCAGGCAATTTGGTTCAATCGTAGCCCGGGAATACAGAGCCGTCGGCATTAGCGTGGCCCTGCACCCGATGGCAGATCTGGCGACGGAACCTCGGTGGGGTCGGATTGCCGGCACGTTTGGTGAGGATGCCCAACTTGCCGCCGAATGCGTGGCGGCTTATATCAAAGGTCTCCAGGGCGAAACATGGGGCCCTAACAGCGTAGCGTGTATGACCAAGCACTTCCCCGGTGGCGGTCCACAAAAAGACGGCTGGGATTGTCATTATCCCTATGGCAAAGAGCAGGTCTATCCCGGTGATAACTTTGATTATCATCTGATTCCGTTCAAATCTGCAATTACCGCCGGGACTGCGCAAATTATGCCCTACTTCGGGATTGCCGTTGAGCAAACCAAAGAAGCTGTGAGCTTTGGCTTTAGCAAAGAAATAGTCACTGATTTGCTTCGCAACAAAATGGGCTTTGACGGCGTGATATGTTCTGATGGAGGTATCGTCTCCCCGTACATATCCAATGGTCAGGAGCTTTCCTACGCCAAATGTTGGGGCGTTGAGAATCTCTCCATTAAGCAAAGATTTCAAAAGGCAATCGAGGCCGGTCTCGACCAGTTTTTGGTTGAATGCACTCCTGAGATCATTGTCGAATTGGTCAACGAAGGTACCATTTCTCGGCAGAGAATCGATGAATCGGCAAAGAGAATCCTGCGGGACAAATTCAGGCTCGGGCTTTTTGATAATCCATACGTCGATCCCGGGAAGACCGAAGAGATCTGTGGGAGTCTTGTCTTCCAGGCTATTGCTGATATGGCCCAGCGCAAATCCATCGTCCTGCTCAAAAATGAAAAAATATTACCTTTGGCCGGAAACAAAAAGATATTCTTTTTCGATATAGACCATGAAGTTGCATCGCAGTACGCAGAAGTTGTTTCGGATATTGACGATGCTGATGTCGCTATTGCCCGTCTGAATACTCCTTACGAAATGCGCCGTGGTCCCCTTGAGCCTATCATACATCAGGGAGATCTGAATTTCAAAGGCAGAGAATTAAGACGCATCATTCAGATGATGAAAACGAAGCCGACGATTGTTTGTATCTACATCGAACGAGCGGCGGTTATTCCCGAGATAGCTAAAGAAGCGGCTGCTGTTCTGGCGACATTCGGCAGCAGTGACGCAGCGGTGCTGGATGTTTTATTCGGCAAATTCAAGCCCGCCGGGAAACTGCCAATCGAGCTTCCTCGCTCAATGGAAGCGGTCAGAAACCAGAAAGAAGATGTCCCGTATGATTCACAGGACCCTCTGTTTGAGTTTGGCTTTGGTTTGACGTATTAGAGCTAACAAAAATTTCGTAAATTAAAAGGGAACAACAAATGAGATATACAAAAAGCTTGTTGTTAGCGGTTATTCTGATTCTGGTCTCTGCGACACCTAATTTGGCTACCGATTGGCCACAGTGGCGAGGGCCGTTTTTCAACGGTTCAACCGACGAGAAAAATTTGCCGGCATCCTGGAGCAAGACTGAGAACATCGCATGGGCCAGTCCCCTGCCCGGACCGAGCGGAGCGACACCAGTTATCTCAAACGGAAAAGTTTTTGTAAGCTCAATGGTAAAGGATACGAGTGACTTTGTCGCGCTGTGCTTTGATGCCAAAACCGGCAAACAGTTATGGCGCAAAGAAGTTGGCTCCAATGCACATAACTTTCGCCGTAATACCGCTGCGTCACCTTCACCAGTAGCGGACGGGAAGAACGTATTTTTCATGTACGGCAACGGAACTCTGGTAGGCTTTGATTTCGAAGGCAACAAGCTGTGGTCAAGGAACATCGAAAACGATTATGGCAATTTGTCCGTGCAGTTCGGTTACAGCAGCAGCCCCCTGCTTTACAACGACAAACTGTTTATCCCCGTGATTCGACGCGCCAGAGAACAGGATGACAACCCTCTGGAATCATTCGTTATAGCACTGGACCCGAATACGGGACAGACCCTTTGGAAACAGCCACGCAAAACCAACGCACATAGCGAAAGCATGGAAGCATACACCACGCCGATTCCGATGCTTCGCAACGGAAAGCCTCAAGTGCTCAATACTGGAGCCGACTTCATCACGGCCAACGATCCGGACACGGGACAAGAGCTGTGGCGATTCGAATACTGGCAGCGTAAAGTCAGAGACTCGCGCATTGTTCCATCACTTGTTACAGATAATAGCATAATCTTCGGCACGCTGTACAAGAACAGGGGAGTTTTCGCCCTTCAACCACTGGATGGCAACGGCGACCCCGGCAAAATACTGTGGGAATTCGATGAGGTAGCGCCAGACGTTTGCACGCCACTATTATACCGAGGCAGACTTTATGTGCTCGACGGCAAGCAAAGCAAAATCGTGACATGCCTTGATCCGAATACAGCTAAACAGTTCTGGCAGGGCAAAATCGAAGGACGCGGCCCCTGGCGGGCATCACTTACAGCAGGCGATGGAAAACTCTACTGCATTAACGAGACCGGCGAAGTTGTAGTGCTCAAAGCCGGCGGCGATAAATTCGAGATTATCTTTCAGACAAAGATAGATGAGGCCCCAATCCAATCGTCAATCGCTATCGCTAATGACCATCTTTTCATACGCACTGCTGAGAACCTCTACTGCATTGGAAAATAACCGCTGCACTTCCCGTAAAAGCTGGTATTTCGTATTATTCCTGTTACCGATCCCTAATTTCATGCCTTTCATAAGTAGAGACAGCTCAGTAATGAGGCTATTTGAAACGTTAAATTAACAGGATATGCTAAACGCAGAAAAGCAGGAGGCTTGAAAGATGAGAATATTAAGATTAATAAAACGATGGCTGGAAAAATTATGCAACTCTGGTGCGGCTCTATCAACAGGTATAGATTCACACAAATGGGAAACCAAAATCGAAATCTTAGGCAACCTCTCCCGCACATATCATTGAACGACGCTCCGATATAGTAGCTCACCCGGCCTAATGGGCGGTACTGGACTTGAACCAGTGACCTCCTGCGTGTCGAGCAGGCGCTCTAGCCAACTGAGCTAACCGCCCCGGTAAACTGCTCCCATGGTATGGTAAAAAAACGCAGAAAGCAAGAATTTTTATAATTATCAATCCAAATTTCTTCTGATAACCGCAGCGGATGCAACAGTTCGCTGCTCATTGCCGGACATAACCGTCATGGAAATCTGGACACTTTTAACTATTATCTGCATACCTTCGACAACTGTGTCCTTTGTAAAAGTCGCAGCGGTCACATTGTCACAAAGCACATAGTCGCTGTCGGACAAATCATAATTTGTAATAAGATAGAGTTTATTATCCTCATCATCATACTGATACGTTATATCATCACCTGCGGCTGTAATCATCGTACACTCATTGCTCGGCGAATTAGGGTCAACCGCATTAGCCGTCCGAAGCTGGGTTGTTATGCGAAAAAGTGCCTGTCGGACGCTGTTTATCGCCACAAAGATATCCTCATTTTCCCTGTAATTTATGACTGAGGCGTTAAAAGCAACCGCTACGGCGGCAAGCAGCATGCTTGCTATTGCCAAAGAGAGCAGCACTTCAGCAACTGTAAAACCATGCCTGCCCGCTGCCCGTACCTGATAGTCGATATTTTGTGTGTCGTATTTTATATGCCGCATTTCGCACCTCGCTTTTTGTCTGTTAGTATCGGGCCCGAAGCCAGCTTGTCGAGCTGATAACATTCGAGTTCAGGGAGACTTGCACGGTCACTCGAACAAAGTCACTGCCATGGTCACTTACAACCTGTTCAAAATTCGAAGCGCTGACATTTTCAACCGTAACCTGCTGGCTAAACGCCGCAAAATCGTTCAGTGGATTTTTGTCGGCGCTTATGGGCGGCGAAAAGCTCGCACCATCAAAATCGTCGACATCGTTATAGCTAGCCGTGGTTTCACCGCTTTCCGGGCCAAATGTATCATCGCCAGTTTGCGGATCAACCACCGGCAGCAAGGTCGTAAGCTCTCTGATTTGCTCAATAAGAAACTCAGCCGTAGACAAATCCGCTCCTGCACCGTTGGCCATCGTAAATGCGCTATTGGCTGCAACCAGGGATGCAATTGCAAGACCCACTAGTAGGATTGCAATTAATACTTCAATAAATGAGAAACCCCTCTCATATTTCGTCTTTCGCATCTTGCTTCCCCTCCAATCTTGACCGGCAACTCATAACCCACGTTATGAGCAACGGATTTACTTGTTCATTACGAGACTCGACATCTTGAAGATCGGCAGAATAATGCTCATCGCAATAAAGCCAACCAAAAAACCCATCATTACTATCATTATAGGCTCAATCATTGATGTCACTGTCTTGATAATGGTTTTGAGCTCTCTCGCATAGAAATTGGAGACATCTCTTAACACATCGCTCATCGTGCCGGAATCTTCGCCGCTTCTTATCATCTGCACTACATTATGCGGCATCAGGCTATACTGACTCAGGCTCGAAGCAATTTTTTTACCCTGACGGATTTCCTCATAAACACCAAGCCACATGTCTTTATAAAGGACATTGCCCGCTATTTGGGCCGTTATCGAGATGGTATTCAGAATCGGCACACCGGCTTTTGTGAGCACGCCCATTGCGTGAAGACTTCTGGTTATATAGAGACTTCGGCACAAAGTCTTTATAAGAGGCAATGACAACTTCGTTTTATCCCACCACAGTCGGC
This sequence comes from uncultured Pirellulales bacterium, assembly GCA_964597115.1. Taxonomy (GTDB): domain Bacteria; phylum Planctomycetota; class Phycisphaerae; order Sedimentisphaerales; family Anaerobacaceae; genus CAZQXE01. The sequence continues at coordinate 20,993 of CAZQXE010000021.1, forward strand.
CGCCTTCGGTACCGATAAAATACCAAAAGCCCCAGAACATAGCTCCAACAGCAGGCAGAATAAAAAACCAGTATCCCCGCAGAAAAGCACTGCTGGCCATTAAAACTTTCGTAGGCGTCGGCAGCAAATGCTCCTTACCCGCAAAAATCGCCGTAAACCTGGGCAGAACAAAACACAGCAGGAAAAAAGTCACCACCACAGCCATAGTCGCAATGATAATCGGATATACCATCGCCCCTTTGACCTGCGAGCGTGTATCGGCTTCGGCATCCAGATACTCTGCCAACTTCTGCAGCATTGAGCTCAGTGAGCCACTCATTTCGGCCGCAGCTACCATATTCGTGTAAAATCCACTGAACACATCCGGATGCTCAGCAAGCGCCTGCGAGAAACTCTGCCCGGCTTCGATTCGGTTTTTTAAATCAATAACAACCAACTTGAATTTTTGGTTTGCGCTTTGTTCAGCTATTGACTCGATCGAATCCTGAAGGCTTATGCCCGCCCGGACCATAACCGCAAGCTGATTCGTAAAATTTAAAATATCCTTTCTGCTGGGTCCGAATTCAAATCTGAAACCTTTTATTTTCTGCAATATGTTTTCTTCCTGACTACCGGACGAACGCCCTTCCGTCGATACGGACTCTATACTCCGCTGAACACGGTCGTCCCACGGTGCGTCCTGGTGCCGGTTTTCCGCAACTGCAGACGTTCCTTTTTGATTTAGCGATGATTCTTCAAACATAATCTGTATGCCTCGTCTTTCTGCCCTTATTGGGCGGTTCGGCATTCACGCTGTTTATTTTGAAACAGCAGCCCCTTTGGGTGATTGAACAACTTCAAAATCTTTCGGAGGCACAAGTATCTTTTCCATTTTCCCGGGATTACTTGAACGCATAATCGCTTCTTCTCTGTCTATATAACCCTGAGAATACATATCGACGATACTGTTATCCAGATTCAGCATGCCAAGCCTGCGGGAAGTCTCAATAACATTCGGTATCTCGTAGATTCTATTCTCACGAATACAGTTTCTAACTGCCGATGTGCACAGTAATATTTCCACACAGGGCACCATGCCCGGCTCATCTATCCGCCTGAACAGCGTCTGCGAGATAACAGCCTGCAGAGTATTAGCCAACATCGTCCGAATCTGATTCTGCTGAGCCGCGGGATAGATATCGACAATACGTTCGATAGTTTGCGATGCGTTTATCGTATGCAGCGTGCTGAAGACCAGGTGCCCGGTTTCAGCGGCAGTAATAGTCGAACCGGTTGTCTCCAGGTCTCGCATCTCACCGACCATAATGATGTCGGGGTCCTGCCGCAGTACATGCTTAAGCCCCGATGCAAATCCGGGACAGTCAGAACCGATTTCACGCTGCTCTATCATACTGATCCTGTTTTCTATCATATATTCGATAGGGTCTTCCAGGGTCACGATGCGTTTTCTATACTTGGTATTTATCAACTCTATCATCGCAGCGAGTGTTGTACTTTTACCTGAACCGGTATGTCCTGTCACGAGCACCAAACCTCTCGGCAGGTCCGTCAGCTCTTTGACTATCGGCGGCAGATGTAAATCATCTATCTCAGGAATCATATTCGGAATTACTCTGAAGGAAATTGCTATTGTGTCACGTTGATAATGAGCGTTGACTCGGAATCGGTGGCCGTCATTGAGTTTTGTCGAAAAATCAAAGTCTTTGTTTTTCTCGAATTTTCCGAATTTTTCCGCTCCTATCATAGAAACGACCATTTCTTTTGCATCTTCATTGGTAATAGCAGGGAAATCCAAATCGATCAATTCCGTATTGTTTCGTAATATCGGCGGCATCCCAACATTGATATGTAAATCACTTGCCCCATGTTCTATAACGCTCGCTAATATAGTCTTTATATCCACCATATCACAGTCCCTTTAATGAATTAGTATCCGGCTTAACAATTTTTCATGTGACGTTTTCGACAAAAACTTCGTTTTCATTTTTGCCATACACTTCTGTTACGCGCAGCACTTCTTCCATTGTCGTTAAACCCTGCCTGACTTTTACGATACCATCGT
>CAZQXE010000022.1:0-22923 GCA_964597115.1 uncultured Pirellulales bacterium
CCGCAAAGCTCTTCACCATGTTTTTGGAGCTGTTTTGTACCCCACTCGTAAAATAGCCTCATTGCTATCCTTCTTCTTGATAGAGAGAAATAAGCTTCAGCAGAAGTACCTTGGTCTCCGCCGTTGTCTCACCCAGTAAACTTGCTATTTCCTGTGCCGTCTGCATCTGCCTTGAGATTACTTCCTGCGCGTGTTTGAGGGTTTGCGCTTTCAAATCCAGAAGGTCCTTTCTGGCTTGTTCTTCTTCTGAGATATCGATGAAGATGCCGCAGTAAAGATCTTCGCCTTCGATAGGGAAAATGCCCACGCGAAAACTGACTCCATGTTCAGGAATACTCTCTTTGACCATAAGAGAACCTCCCGCAGCGATGGCGCGTTCGAAGCAGTCGGAATGGACAAATTCCCTGGCTGGTTGTCCAAAAAGCTCATCTTTCTCACAGCGGAACATGGTACGGAAGGCTGGATTAATAAAACGGATGCGCGTTTCACTGTCTACCGGAAGAATCCCATTGGGAGTGTGCTGCAATATAGCACTAGTGTGAGCAGCCCCTTGGCTTTTGGGAAGTTCCATACTAAATTTTCCTTTAGCCGGTCTCCTCAGCAGGACGGTCATGTGTTTCTTCCTGAATAAGACCTAACACTTTTTTTCGAAATATTTCTGTACCCTCCTTTACATTGGGGCTGGTTAATATCTCGTCGTTAATCTTCCAGTTAATTCCCTCAACGCAAAGTTCCATGCAAAAGGAACCTTTCAATTCTACCTTATCCTCAAGACCTTCATTGGCCAGAAAGTCATTGAAACTACCTATTAGATCCCGTGCACCCTTGATGTGGCACGAGCTTCCAACACATACGGTTACGGTAATCATTGAATGTTCTCTTTTTTCTTTTTTCTCTGTTTATCTTGCTTTGCTGATAAGGCAAGTTCTTTGGCTGCTTTTTGGCGTTTGCCGGCTGCCAATTCCTTTTCGTCAACAAATTTAAGCGCCTTGGTAGGACATGCTTCGACGCAGGCAGGCTCTTCGCCGGCTTTAGTTCTCTCAAAGCAAAGGTCGCATTTGATCATAATCTTTCCGTCGCCGGAGATGTCGATCACGCCAAAAGGACATACCATAAAACAGAATTTACAGCCGATACAACGATCTTGGTCGATTAGTACCGGCCCGTCTGCCTGTTCCCGATGTATCGCCGATGTTGGACAAACCGTGATGCACGGCGCATCTTCACAATGCCTGCACTGCAGTGGTACTGCGTATTCCGCTACCGCCTCGACCGTTACTCTTTTTCTGGGTGTTGGATGTTCTTTTATTGCATCTTCAATGATCCCTGAAATAGAATGAGCAACCGCACATGCCAGCTCGCAACTCTTGCAGGCGAGGCATTTTTCGATATTTACCATTATGGATTTGCCCATATTGGTCTCCAAAACAATTAACAATCGCTTTTTATATTTTCTTTTGTGGAAATCAGGTCTGTCAGTGCATCTTTTACTTTACGTAAATGTTGAATAATATCCGGATCAGATATAAATACTGCGGAACGATTCATGTCGGATTTCTGTACAGCCTGACTATATGGAAGACTTCCCAAAAGGACTATATTTTTCAATTGAGATTTTATATCATACGTTTGAGAAGGCTCGGTTATCTTATTGGCAACTGCTGCGACGCTTCCAATCCCCAGTTCTTTGGCCATTTTCGCCATATTGTTGGATGTTTCGATGCTTCTTCCCCCGGGCTCGACAACTAATACAAGCGCATCAATGCCTTGTACGCTCGCTCTACCCATAAACTCAACGCCGGCAGCAAGGTCAACTATGACTAATTCCTGCCGTTGTAGTATGGTATGTGTAAGCAGGGCCTTTAGAAATGCTCCTTCCGGGCAGGCACAACCTGCTCCGCCTTGTGTGATTGCGCCTAAAACCAGCAATTTCAAGCCGTTGGATTCGAGCCAATATCTTTCCGGTAGATCGCTTACTTTGGGATTTATCCTAAAATATGCTCCTACCGAATCTTTTGAAGTGCCCGTCCGCTCAGCGATAAGTTCCTTCATTTTAATAAGCGGCTCCGGACTTTGCTCAGATGATATGCCGAAGGCTGAAGTAAGGTTGCTGTTTGGATCGGCATCAATAGCAAGAACATCAAGGCCGCTCTCGGCGAATAATTGTGCTAAGATTGCGCAAACCGTGGTTTTTCCAACGCCTCCTTTGCCACCGATTGCTATTTTTGTACCCTGCATCGCAGATATGATAACGGCTTTTCCCTTGGTCGCTCGCGCTCCCATATGTGATTAAGACAGGTTTAAGGTACTATTCTTAGGAAATTATCAAATCGGTATCTTTCTGTCAAGTGTTTATCTGTTATTATTTAAATATCATACTGTGATTGTGACTTATTTACCCTAGTTAGCTGCTTTTATTAATGCATCAACTATTAGGTTCACGGCAGTTAAAAGAGCGTCTAATGGTATCTGATCGGCTACTGTTTTATCGAATAGTATTGATGCTCGGGCGGCAAATTCCTCATCGCCTCTCCAGACTATTATGGTCAATGGTATGCGAGGTAATACGTATAACTCAATTGAGGCATCTCCGTATTCGCATTTTTTGGCATCAAACTGCTCTGAAATATTATGTAAAGCTTCGGGACTGTTACCGAAGTTTCTCTCTAATTTAACAGTAGGAAGACTATGTTGTCCCCTGAAGAAAAATTGTCCGCCCGGAAATGTCTCGGCTTTTACAAGCTTGTTGGCAAGGGGTATATCCTTGGCGTTTATCAAATATGCGAGAAGGCAAAGTTGTTCAAGGAATTCCGCTGGTTTCTGTGGCATTTCCGATTGTACAGAAAATATCTGTCTGTTTGACAGATTAATCACGTATTCGGAATTCAACATTGCAACTACGTATCTATCCGGATTGCTTAGATATTGGCACTTTGTCCGTCGTTCAGTTTCGATGCCGTCGAGTTTTTCAAGTTGTTCCCAAAGTCCTTCGTGAGCCATAGCGTCCTATAATATATATGTATATGTGTATTAAATCAATCTTATGCTGACAATCGCGCCCTTGCTGATTTTGGCTAAACCGGCAGGCATGCAGAGTAAGCCATCGGCTTGACATAAAGCGTTAATATGCCCGCTGCCGTGATATTTGATGTTTGTAGCTTTACCGTCTTTCGTGAATCGGATCGGTAGCCACGTATCCCTTTCTGTATTCTTCTTTGCTATCGTCTTTTCCAGTTGCATTTGTGTAACAGCAGGTTTGAAATTATATCCCATCATCTTAAAAAGAAATGATTTTACTAACAACTCGAACATAATGAAGGCCGAAACAGGATTGCCGGGTAATCCAAAACAAAATACTTTTTCAGATATGCCGAAGACCATAGGGCGACCAGGATTTACATCTATCTTATCGAACAATATCTTAATGTTATTGTTTTCGAGGACTTTCCGAACAAGGTCGTATTCGCCTGCAGAAACACCGCCGGAAGAAATCACGACATCATTTTCATCTATTGCCTTCTTTATAATTTGGTCGGTAGACTGCTCAGTATCGGCAGCGATGCCGTAGTTTTTTACGATCGCACCGACTTGTGACGCCTGAGCAGCTAATTGAAATTCGTTGCTGCTTCTGATTTGACAAGCCGATGGTTTCCGGTTGGGCTCGACTAATTCGCTCCCCGTGGCAATGATACCAACTCTGGGTTGCAATGACACCAACGGATTTGTACATCCGCTGCTTGCCAATACGGCGATATGAGCAGCGCCGATTTTACATCCGGCCCGGAGCACAACATCTGTCTTTTTGACGTCTTCGCCCTTGAGACGAATATTATCGTTGGTGCTGCCGGCAGTAAATCGAATCTTGTTATCCGCTATGCTTTCGGTATCTTCAAGCATAATGACGCAATCGGCACCATCCGGCAAAACCGCACCGGTCATAATCTTAGCACATTGATTTTTACCTATAGCTTTTTTTGGCAGTGAACCAGCGGGAATAGTTTCTATTATAAAAAGCTCATTCGCCATATCCGCACGCCGGCAGGCAAATCCATCACGAAGCGATTTATTAAAAGAGGGAACATCGATATGCGAGATAACGTCCTCTGCCAATATTCGATTCAAAGCACGGTTATCATCTATCGGAACACGTTCGGTTCCGAGCCTTCGCGCCGAATTGATTATAATTTCGAACGCATTATTAAAATCAATTGACGTGCTTTGTTTGATATTCTTCATATTCCTCCATTGTATTGAGGTTAATGAGCCAATCTGCATCATTAAACTCAATGTACCTAACATTGCACAAGGAAAAGACATCAGCTATTTTACGACCACCGGATGATAGAACTTTGTTTATAGCTTCGAGCGCACTTTTACGGTATATCGCAAAGAGTGGCTCGTATTTTCCGTCGTTTGAAGTTGGAATGACAATGTCCGCTTTACTTTCGGTTGCTTCGGAGAGCATTCTCCTGACGTATCTCAACTCTATATGCGGAATGTCGCAGGCTACGATTAAGTTAAGTTCGTTGCTTGATGTTTCTACAGCCGAGGCAATTCCCATCAAAGGCCCTTGTCCCGGCACCTTGTCCGGAATAACCTTAAAGCCTAGAAATGAAAATTTGTCTGCTTCATTGGCGCTTATTAGTATCTGCTCGAAACAGCCGCGAAGCTGCTCGCAAATATTTTCTATGATTGGCCGACCGTTAATTGGCAGCATACTTTTGTCGGTGCCCATTCGCCGGCTGCCTCCGCCCGCCATAATTATTGCTGTTGCATTCTCTAACAGCGTCCATTTTCCGTCGATTAGCTCTATTCGCTCGAGATCAAAGTTGAAATCGTGACCGTCGGAAACTACGATTTTGTCCGTATATTTTTTTACCTGCTGTGCCGAGTTTTTCCAAACGTTCAAATCTCGGCTCCTGGCCATCAGAAAAAGTCCCGGCTCCACTGCTTGTCGTAATGAATTTGATTCGCAAATTGAAACAGCATGGGAACCTATTACATCCAGTAGGGCGGTTAGACCTTCTGCAAGATGCTCTCTTAGAACACGAAGCCAGTAAACTCGTTTCGAGCCCGCCGCTAATAGTCTTGCCGTATCTTTACCTGAGCTACGATTCGTTTCTTCTGTAATGCAATATACACCCTCAAGCGAAGAGCAAACTCCGCAACCTTCACCGCCACGGGGACACTGTCCATCTTTTTCTTTTATTGTTGTAACCTTGATTCCTGTAATGTTGTTGCTTTTGCAGAATTTCCGAAGAAGTGCGCAAGCTAACTCGGTCTTTCCGACGTTTGCTCCGGCCGAACCAATCATTAACATTCCATCAAGCTTGAGCATTTTCTTCCTCGCTGAGATTGACGGCGATTTCTAAGCATAAGAATAACTTTATCGATTGATTTTGGTTCAGTAGCAGCAAGTTTCAGACAGGGAGTATCTATGTATAACTGTCGCACGGTATCGGCTAATTCCTGCCGGACTACGAATAATTTCAGAGCGTTGCTACAGGCCATTAACGAATCTACACTTTTACGCCAGGCTTGGCCGTTGAGTTCTAAAGGACCGAATTCATCAACAATAACAAGCTCAGCAGATTCATTAATTCCTGTACTAAGTGCATCGTTGCCGAGTTTTAATCCGTCAGCAATGAAAGTGAACTGTATAGTTTTGCTTCCATTTATTTCACGTCTTGCCAGAGGCACTCGATTTTTATTTCGCAAGTCAAGGACGTCGAATCCGACTAATGTGTTGTTATGATATATGGAAGGTGCCAGTACTCCGGCGATATTAAATTTTTCGGAGCTCGCAATTTCTACAAGATTTGCAACGGCTGTGGTCTTGCCACTATGTTTTTCCCCTATCCACAAAATAAGTTCGTTTCGTAATGGTGCCATCGTCATAAAACATACACAGCTATGCCGAATATCCATAGTCCGATGGTAGCAGCTAATACGCTGCCGGGCAGTAATCGCGGACTCAAGTTAAACGGCATGATAAATTGTGACTTGAGTTGCTCACCAAGACGAAAACTAACCGGCACCAGGATAACGCATGTTAGGGCAGTTATGCTGCCGCTGATTCCAACATGTCGCAGCACGCCGATAAATCCCGATTGCACCCAGTGCTCGTAGCGGAAAATATAAGTAATCATCAAAGCAAACGATGCGTAGCTAAGATAAACGGCTAATGCTGCCGAAATCGACCGGCTTTTCAATTTGAGAACGTTGAGAAACAGATCATAGCAGAGGCCGGTTAGAAGGATGCCTAAAAGGTGGCAGGCAAAAAATGGGACATTAAGAAACTTATACAGCATCGCACAGGCGGCAATAAGCGTCACGGTTCCTTTTTGTGGAAAATACACGAATGCAATGGTCATTACGACAAAGCCTATGACCGTTAATGGTACCGACGCGTGGGGCACATTTGCACTGTACAAAGCGTTGCCCAGCACAGCTTCAGAAATTCCCCACAGCCCACCGAAAAATAAAATTCCTAAAATGTACTCTTTTTTCATTTGTGTCCTTCCTTAAATCAATCGGTCTCTTAAATTATCATTAGGCAGAAATTATAACTATTACCTGCCTTCAAGCCAATGATTAGTGAAAATACTGAAGTCGGCGAAGTCAACATCGCAGTCGCCATCGAGGTCTGCAATCTGTTCTATACTGAAATCATCACTGCTGGTTGTAAGCAACTGATAATAATCGTAATAAATACCGTCGCTTTCTGCGGTGTACTGTTCCAGTATCCCGGTGATACCGCAGAAATATTTTCCGTTTTCCACTTGGGGATGGTAAATCAATCCTTTCTCTTTGTCGACGTTCATATAGTCGGAAATCCAGCAGGTTGAATTCGGGTCAACATTGCTGGTAAGTATGTAATTGTCGAAAGCTTTACCGAAACCTGTGCCGGTTACGCTAATGTTTATGACCTTGATTAGCATTGATTCGTATATTTCGGAATTGTGATTATCTACCAGCCAGGTGTCAAACGCCTCAACAGGAGCGGCAATTTCGTCAATTGTTATAATCTTCGGCGCCGGCAGTGTATTATTGCTGCTTATTATCGCAAAGCCGGCATCATTGTCTTCTATGTACTGTAAAAACGTGGTACCTTTATTGTCCTCAATCAAAACATTAGTAAAGGAAATCCAATCACCTACGTTAACATCTTCAAAAACTCCGGTGCTGTACAAGTCTTTCACTTGGATGGCCCCCCAGCCCTCCGGATAGTTCGGGTCCTGAATAATCAATCGTGGCCTGCCTGTGGGAGGTTTGTGAGTGACTATTCCACCAAGGCAGTTGATCAGATTGCCATTGTGAGGGCTGATGCCATTGACGTCTTGAGTGTACTGGATGTCAAAGATTGTAAGTTCGTCTGCCTTCGCGTTTCGAACTAATCCAAGTATGACTACCATTAAAATTCCAACTGTTAGAGTTATTCTTCTCATCTTTTATTTACCCTTAGTTTGTATATGGTTTCTGCAAATTGTATTAATTCTTTTCGGGCTTAAGGGTACCAGTCTCGGTCACCGAGCGGAGGTACTTCCATGTCCTCAGGCCATTGCGGTTTCCAAACGGATGCCTTCAATTCCACATGGTAGTCACAGTAAAGTACCATGCCGCCTAATAATCCACCGGGTTTGGCGTGGCGGGCGCTAAAAGCCTTGGGATAGCTGCCACAGTACTTTCCTGCCGTAGGATTATTTATTTTGCCTCCATATCCTTTCTCAGGATCGAGTAGCTGGTCGAACAAAAGGATCAAACGGGTCGGATTCCTTATAGACGTAGTTTTTAAGAAGCTGGGCATATACCAGTCCGAACCATCGTTTCCGTATGGTGGCCAGCAATTCTCGTCGAGTTCAAGGCACGAATTCATAGCATACGAAAAATAGCCGCTTCTTCGCGGCCTGTATTTGTAACTTTCATCCGATGCAAGCCTGGCGGAAGGGCATTGAAATATAGTGTTTTTACCAGGCTTTTGCCAATAATCATAGTTACGCCATGATTTTTCACCCATAAGCGGCGGAAGCACATCAATCCAGCCGAAATAATAATCCGCACGTTCCGCATCTGTTGTTGGATTGCTCGGTGTGCGGTCCCGTCCGTCAATGTGTGGATAAAATCCTTCATTTTGATTTACGTAGATTTCAAAGGCTAATCCCCACTGCCGTAATCGACTCTGGCATATTGTCTGTCTGGCAATGGCTCGTGTGCGACTCATCGCCGGCAAAGCAAGGCCGATCAAGAGAGCTATCACAGAGATAACGACCAGAATTTCGATAAGGCTAAAAGCCGAATCCCGAAATGGCCGAAATGTGAGATTAGTCTTTTTGATCATTTCAGAAGTTTCTCAATGTGTTTTTCGTAAGCTTTTCCCACGGCCTTTTCGATGTCGCTGCGAAATTTTGCATAAGCTTTGGTCCATTTTTTCCCGTCGCCGGTTAGAATGGTTTGGCCACCCGTATTACCACCTCGCTGTTTCTCGACTAAGGCAATATTAAGAGCATCCTGCGCTTTTTTCAGATCGCCCCATGCTTTGCGATAGCTTATTCGCAATGATTGGCTGGCTGCGCTCAGAGATCCTGTATTCTCAATTGTCTTGAGCAACCTCCATTTGCCGTCGCCGAATACACCTTCGATGTCTTGAGTACTGAGCCAGAGTTTGAACCTTGGCCTTGGCTTTTTCATATTTCCGTGCACCACAATGTCATGCAGAAAGCTTGAAGCGAAAACCGTTCATTTAAAGCAGCCAAGCTGACATTTACAAATTCTTATATTGTGCTCGTTGCAGATACGCCCGATCTCAATAATTTCAGCATCGAATTTACTCGCCAGCTCGAAGGCTTCGGCGCATGTCAGCATGCTTTTATCGCCCGGTTTTTGTCCGGCGGAGGATTTGATAACGGCGTTGACTAATTGTTCGTTACCGGCCATTTGTTCTCCTTCGCTAAAATATGTTCGGTTATGCCCTGCCCGACATATCGATGGCCGGATGATTAGAACGCATGATTAATTAGGTGTCAAATTAATTTTTCTGTGAAAGGAGATTTGGCAATGTGAAGTAGAATGTACTTCCTTTACCGACTTCAGATTCCAGCCAGATTCTGCCGCCGTTATTTTCGACAATTTTTTTCACAATTGACAGTCCGATACCGGTACCTCCGAAGTCGTCGCGCGGCGAAAGAGTCTGGCATATTTTGAAAATCTTCTCGAAGTACTTCTGGTCGATTCCTGGTCCATTGTCGGTGACGCTGAATTTCCAAAAACCGTTTTCCTGGACAGAACCGATTTTAATTTGTCCTTTTGGCTTATCCGCATATTGTACCGCGTTGTTCAGGAGATTTGCGAATACCCGCGTCATACGTGTTTTATCACATACGACGGTGGGCATTTGATTCTCGACGGTTATTTCAATGTTTTCCGGTGATTTAATCTCACAAATTGCTTCTGAGAGCACGTTGTTCAAATCCACCTGTTTTTTCTGTGAGGGTTGTCCTGTCTTGGAGTACTCAAGGAGATTATCGATCAACTTGCTCATTCGTTCTGCTCTTCCGACGAGCAACTTAATTTGATACTGGCCTTTCTCATCGAACTTATCGGCGTAATCCGTAGATATCCAGTTGGCCAGGACTCCAATCGCCCTCAAAGGTGTCTTTAAGTCGTGAGCTGCAACGTAGGCGAACTCCTTAAGCTCCTTGTTTGTATGTTTCAATTCCCGGTTGGCTGATTCCAGACTCGCATTTATCTTCTCCAGCTCTTGTTCAGCCTTTTTGCGCTCGGCGATTTCTTTATTGAAGCTGTTTATGGATGCGGTTGCTTTCTTCAAATCCCCAGCTATTTTTTTGGAAGAAGCAGCTAATTGGCCGATTTCGTCGCTCGATTCAATTTCTATTTTGGCGTCAAAATCACCTTTTCCTATTTCGGCAACGGCATCCCTTAGTTTGATGATTGGTTTGGCAACAGAGCGAGTAATAGCAGCGCCGAAGACAAACGCGTCAAGAAATCCCGTAAGAATCAAAATCAGAGCTACTACCATGGCGGTTCCGACAATCTTACGGCCGGCTTCTTTGTTGCGCTCGAGATCCGCACGAGTAAATACCTCGAATTCTTCGTCCAGAAGTTCATCTATCTTTGCTCTCATATCCCTGAGCTTGGAAGTGTTCTCTTGAAGTTGTTCGTTGAGAATGAGGATGTCTTTAATAACAGGGATGGTTTGTGTAAATGCAGTTTCAAGCTCAATTGCGTAGTTCTTTTCTTCTTCAGTCAGACTGAGGTTTTCGAACTTGTCAAGCTCCTGCTCGACAGTACGAGTTGCATCAGCAATTCTATTTTTATATTCCTCTTTCGGAATTCTCGGATAAGTTCCTATCCAGGTTGCTATCTCAGCTATTCCAGCTTTAATACTCGAGATTTCCAGTATCTTTGTGTTTTCAAACGGTTCTTTTGATTCTATTTGGGCCTGTATTGTTTCATCTATAATGTTATTGATATTCTCGAAATTCTCGGCGACGATAGCGAAAAGGGCATCCTGACTATTCTTTTTGTTCGTCGTTGTCTCGTCCAGAGCCTTGTACCGCTGAAGAAGAAGAACGCTGCGCTTTCCCAGTTCCCTGCCTTGTATTATCCGTGAAAGATTATCGTCTATCTTTCCGATATGGAAATACGAGACGATACCCAACGCTAGAAACAAGACCATGAGAATCCCGATTCCAAAGCTTAGCCTTTTTCTAATCGTCATATTAATATTTCCGCTGTTTTCTATAGAGAATAGCCTCAGAACACGTTAGTTTGCGTTTGCTGAGGATACCTCAACAGGAACTTCCTGGCGAACGCCTGATTTTGGTACGGTGAAGCAAAAATTATTTCTTTCAGCATCCAGGCTTTCCGCCCATATACGTCCGCCGTGCATTTCCACTAATTCTTTGGCGATCCACAATCCCAGAGCCAGGTCTTCTCGTCCTGCACGGAACTGTTCTTTAATCCAGTCATGGCGGTTAACAATACTGTGTATCTGGTCACGCTCGAGAGGAGCGCCTTCGTCCTGTATTTCCACAGATATTTCGCCGCCGACGTCCCTGACTCGAATGGTTATATGACCATTATCAGGAGAAATTTCTATTGCTCTGCTGACAAGATTGAGCAGCACCTGTGCAATCCTGTCGTGATCCCCATTGACGTCGAGTGTGTACTCAGGCATAAAGTATTTCAGTTGAATGTTCTTTTGCTCTGCTATTGGCAGCAAAGTTTCAAAAACCTGCGATACTGCGGTTGCAAAACTGAATGTGCTTCTTTCGATCTCCAATTTTCCGGCCTCAATTTTAGAGATATCGAGATAATCGGAAATTACCCTTTTGGCTCGGGTGATATTCTCGTCAGCCAACAAACTCAGCAGTGCTTCTGTTACCGTTATGGCTATTTCATTTTTTAGCTGGTTTCTTTTTTTCAATTTCAGGGTTGTGGTTTTAAATTCATCCTCTATTAAAATCCGTTCTGAGATGTCACGAGCTACTCCGACGATCGCAACATCTTTTCCGCGTGAGTCTCTAATGGTTGATCTGGAAAGAGAAACCGGAAAGATGCTGTCGTCTTTTCGTTTGTGGTAAAATCCGACTTCGCAGGTGCTTCCGGCGCCCTGGGTCTGGAAAACACTTCTTGTACTTTCACTTTGATTTTTCCCAATCCAGAGGATGCTGCCGCTTTTGCCGACAATTTCCTCTTCCTTATACCCATAGGTTTCACAGAATGCCTTATTAACGAAGACGATTCTACTCTGCATGTCGGTAATGTAGACACTATCATCGGTGCTCATAACGGCACCGGAAAGCAGTTGGAGCTTCTTTTCGATGATTTTGTGCCTGATTGCATTATCAACGGTTATTGGAATGGCCTTGAGGTAGTTTTGGTCGAGGTCTTTTATCAGGTAGTCATAAGCGCCGGCTTTCCATGCTTTGACGGCTGTTTCCTCGTCGCCGGCTCCTGTGACGACTATGATAGGAGTATCCTTTACCAAATCCAGGATGTCGAATGCAGTACCGTCCCCGAGTGAGTGGTCGGAGATGATAGCATCGAACTGGTCGGAATTCAATATACTGTTAGCTTCTGAAACAGAGCTGGCTATTGTGCAATCGTATGGAATATCGCTGTTGTCCACAAAGCGTTTAAAGGCCCTCTGATCCAGCTCATTGTCTTCGATGAGCAGAATCTTATATCTCGTATTTTCCATAATTCTAATCTCCATTTGGCGGTAGTTCACTCAAAATCCAATACAGCACAATCGTCCTGATTGTTTCCACAGAGCTCTCGTAGTCGACGGATTTGACCATATAGCCAGCGACACCGAGCTTAAAACTTTCGGCGATATCGTGCTCATCCTTGGATGTAGTCAGCACTACAATGGGAATTTTTTTTAATTCTTCATCTGATTTTACGGTTTTTAAAAATTCTATGCCGTTCATCTTCGGCATATTTAAATCCAGTAAGATAACATATGGCTTTCTATTGCTCTCGTTTCTCAGATACTCTAAAGCTTCCTCACCATTGCCCGTGTGGATGAGCTGGTTTTTGACCTCTACATCTCTGAGGGCACGTTTTACTGTCATTACGTCTACGTTATCATCCTCAACAAGTAATATTGGTTTCGAGTCTCGCATTGTTGACCCCCATTTCTTGCTTTGGGAACGTGAAAAAGAATGTGCTTCCTTCGCCGACCTTTGATTCAATCCAAATCTCACCACCGTACAGCTCCACGATTTTCTTTGTCACGGTGAGGCCGACACCGGTGCCTTGGAACTCTTCACGTACTGTCAATGCCTGAAACATTTTAAAGATCTTCTCGAAATGTTTTTCTTCGATACCAGGTCCGTTATCGACGACACTGAACTCCCAGAAGCCTTCTTTCTCAACACAGTCTATTTTTATTTGTCCCTCTGGTTTGTCCATATATTTAATTGCATTGCTCAGCAAATTCTGGAATAGCTGCATTATGTGAATCTCTTCGCATTCAATTGCAGGAAGTTTGTTTTCGATAGTAACTGTTATGTTTTCCGGTGGAACGACCATATCGATAATTTCCGGAACGAACTCTTCAAGATTCACATGTACCTGTTTTCCTTCTGCACGGCCAACTCTCGAATATTGAAGCACGCCGTCAATTAGCTTGTACATCCGCTCCACCCGTGCTAAAAGTATGTCCATTTGCTCTTTACTGTCCTTGCTGAACTTATCGCCACAATCGGCCATTATCCAATTGGCTAATGTTTTGATACCTCGCAGCGGCGCTTTTAAATCGTGCGAAACGATGGACGCAAAATCTTTCAGCTCTTTGTTTATATTCTCCACTTTCCTGAGAAGTGTTGCCTGTTTTAGTTCGGCCTGTTTGCGTTCGGTAATGTCCCTGCCGACGGCAATTACAAATTGTTTGTTCTCAAGCATACCTGCCGAAAGTGACAGTTCAATCGGGAGTTCCTCTCCATTACTTCTTAATGCCGGCAGCTCCATGGTATTACCGATAGCCGCATCCGGTTTGCCTGTTGCAAAATATTGCATAACATATTGCTGGTGTCGCTCTCTGTACTGCTGTGGCATCAGGCAGTCGAGAGGCTGTCCAATCATATCATCCCTCTTGTGGCCAAACATCTTTTCTGCCGCAGGATTAAACAGGTTAACTAAACCATTTTCGTCGATGGATAGCATCGCCTCTTTTGTAGCATTTATTATCGTCCGCAGCAGGTTTTCGTTTCTCGAAAGTGCCTGTTTGGTCTGCTTGCGCTCAATAGCATACCGGATAGTTCGAACGAGTGCATATTCCAGAGATTTTCCCTTTGTAAGGTAGTCCTCCGCTCCTGTCCTTATGGCTTCGAGGCCAATCTCCTCATTGTCCAGGCCGGTCAATACGACAATGGGAATATTCGGATTTGTTTTGTGGACTTTTTGAACGGTTTCGATTCCATGGCTGTCTGGAAGGCCAAGGTCGAGAAGGATAATGTCAAACTCGTTCTCATTACCGCTTAGGTGCTCAGTTGCTTCGGACGCTGTCTCCGCAGTTTCTATTTTGAACTGTATAGACTGGGAAGACTTGGCTAAAGCCAGTTTTACCAACTGGCGGTCAGCCATATCGTCATCGACTAATAGAACATATATTGTTTCTACTTGAGTATTCATTGGCATGGTTAACTCGCTTACAAATGACAAACCAATATTCGTTGATATTTTGCATGACGTCTTTAAATTCCGATAAGCTACCGGGCTTCTTCACATATCCTGCGGCATGCAGTTTGAATGTTTCCAGGACGTCTTTGTCGGAATCCGATGTTGTCAGGATTACAACAGGTATTGTGTCGAGCTGATCATCGGATTTCATCTGTCTCAAAAATTCCTGCCCACCCATTCCGGGCATATTCAAATCTAACAGGATCAGCTCTGGCATTGGAGTGTCTTTATCGCCGTTCTTGCTGCGTTGCAAATATTCCAGAGCCTCCTCACCACTGTTTGAAATGTGAAGTTCATTGACTATTTTATCGCGATCGAGGGACTTTTTCACCAGTTTCTGGTCTCCGGGATCATCCTCGACCAGTAATATTGTCACCGCTTTTAACGTATCCATGTTTTGCTCCTTTCTGATATTTTTTATAGCCCGCCGGAATTGAAAAACATCTTCCGGATTAACTTAAGAATCTGAGAGCGGAATCAGATTTTCGCGAACGGGCAATTTGTGGTCCAGTATTTAACGGTATCTTTCATAATTTTTTTGAGTTCCTGTATACTTGCCGGCTTTTGGATGTACCCTGCTGCGTGCAGCTTATAACATTCGTTGATGTCATCTTCTGAGTCCGAAGTTGTTAGTACAATGACAGGAATGTCATTAAGCTCTTCATCGGCCTTTATACATCTTAAGAACTCTTTTCCACCCATACCCGGCATATTCAAGTCGAGCAGGATCAAGCTTGGCCGAGGACTCTCCATACTTCCGTTTCTGCTTTGCTTAAGGTAATTCAAAGCTTCTTCGGCATTACCTACCATACGGAGCTCGATGGGAGCTTCCTGGGAAGCCAATGCGCTCTTGACCAGTTTCTGATCACCGGGATCATCTTCAACCAAGAACATTACTAAAAATTTTGACGATTTCATATTTTAGACCCCCAAATCTATACAATCTGCCGGTGCTGAAAGACTTACTGCAAACTCTCCATTTTCAGCGGGAATTTTTGATACCGGCACTGTAAACCAAAAAGTCGATCCTTCACCATAAGTTGAACTGACGCCAATTTCTCCTCCGTGTCGCTCGACAATCCTTTTGCACACAGCCAGGCCTATGCCCGTACCTTCATATTCCTGTCTGGAATGCAGACGTCGGAACATAACAAAAACGTTGTTATATTGTTCTTCCTTGATACCAATCCCATTATCCTGTACTTCTATTCTCATCATGCCATCGTCTTCTTCATTTGCCCGAATAGTAATATCGGGTAACACACCTTTCTTCTGATATTTCATACCGTTTGATATCAGATTTTGTACTAATTGTCGTATTTGAGCGGAGTCACCTTCGATTACAGGGAGGGACTCGGGAATTATCAAATTAGCCTTAGTCTCTTCGATCTTAACCGCCAATTCAAGGGACTTCAGCTGCTCCACGATTTCATTCAAATCTACTCTGTCAGGTGAAACTCCTTTTGTGCTTACACGCGAATAAGTCAAGAGCGCTTCGATCATCTGCTGCATTCTTTCGGCCCCATTGATCATGAAGTTGAGATTCTCCTTGTCGTCGTCATCCAATTTATCCCCCAGAGAATCGGCCAGCATCTGTCCGAAGGAACTTATTTTCCTTGTTGGTTCTCTGAGGTCGTGTGAAGCAACATAGGTAAATTCCTGGAGTTGCTGATTCGACCGGCTTAATTTTTCGTTGGTGGATGATAATTCTGCCGTGCGCTCCATGACTTTTGTTTCCAATTGCTCCTTAGCTTCGACCAATTCCGAATCGCGATGTTGAATTTGCTCAAGCATTTCATTGAAGGCGTCTATAAGCAAACCTATCTCATCGTTACTCTTTTTTAATGCTCGGGCGGAGTAGTCATCCTTTTCTGAAACGGCTTTTGCAACCTCAGCCAAACTTAGAATTGGTCCCGAGATAACACTTTGAACTCTCGATGATAACAGGAAAGCTACAAGGGAGCATGTCAGCCCGACCAGTGCGATAGTACCCGTTTTAAACCAGAGCATAGCCCTCATTTGACTAAGGTCGAGCTGGATATACACCGTACCGATAATCTCTTCGCCATCGTTGATTTGTTTGAAGAGCTTAAAGAAGTTGCTGTCAAACTTATGACCTTCTTTCTTGCATACCGGTGGCGAGAATTCCCCTATTGCATCAGGATGTTGATGTTGGGCCAGTACCTTATCGTCTTTTGTATATACGCAGGCGAAAACAATAGATGACTCTGCCTGCAGTGATTTGAGTGTTTCCCTTGCGTCTTCAGCATCTTCGAAAGCCAGTGCCGCCCTGCAGTTATCTCCTATCATTTCTGCGTAGCAGGAGATGCTGTCTACTGTTTCCTTACGATATTCTCCACGCTCAAATAACAGTTGTATAACGCTGGCCAGAAATAATGCTGATATACATGTTGCCATGATAATCAATATCAGCTTATGTTTGATTGCCATATTCTGTACAATAGACATGATCAGCTTTTTACCTCGCCGGAAGGTTTACTTTGAATTACTCTTTTTGCCAGGCGTAACAGTTTAGACCTGATTTTCAGTTCAGTTTGCTCGGCAACAGTGTTGTTTATTTCAAAACGGACTTTCTTATCCTCCATCAGAAAGTTGATAATACCGCCGGATTCGAGAAAAGATTTTGTATCTCCAACAGTTAGAATATTGTGTTTCATGACTAAATTTATGATCTTGCGGAACTCGTCTTTTTCTGATGGGCAAATGTACAGCAGGTGACATTTCTTGATAGCTTCGATTTCCTCGCTGGATTGGTTCAGTTCTTTGAAGGCCTTGAATCTTTTTATGACAACATCCTTACCCTTGACCTGCTTATCTTTAATAGGCTCAAAGGCTTTTCCGAACGGATCGTTGCCGATGATGCCAATGTTGATTTGGTTGTTGCCTTCAGTGAGTTTTTCTTTGGGCCAGTCCACAAAGTTTATAAAACTAAACAGAAATGCAGCCTTGACCTGATATTCTCGGCTGGAGGTAGTATCTGCCCGGGCCTGAGGTACGGTCGGTACTACAAGCAAGGTAAGAACTGTGACTATCAAGATGTGAGCTTTTATGTTCATTTTTTCCATTACCCTGATTTGCGGGAATCATCTGATATTTATTTGTTCTATATGTTTCTTCCACTTAGCCTTGACGATTTTTCCTATCTGCATCAGATCCAAAGGCTTCGTAATATAAGCATCCGCCCCTATCTCAAAGGCTTGGTCTAAATCACATATCATTCCCCTGTCAGTTAACATAAACACTGGTATATGCTCTGTTCTTTTGTCGTGTTTAAGCTCAGAGAGAACTTCCAATCCGTCAGTATCAGGCATCATCCAATCCAAAAGAATAAGTGCCGGTTTTTTTTCCTGAGCTAATTTGAGCCCGCTTGGTCCGTCCTTGGCCAGGCAGGCATCGAATCCGTAAAGTTTCAGGCTGTGTTCCATCGCTTTTCGTACAATCTCGTCGTCGTCAATGGCCAAAACAGAGATCCATTTGCTCACCAGACGATCCTTTCTAAGTTTCTATGGAATTTCCACTGAGTTTGCCAAAATAAGTAGAACGAATGGAAAATATCTTCCGTCCCTCATTTTGTAATATCCCATAGGTTTACATAAGCTTAAGTTTACTTCGAAATTATCGACATATCGTAATAGTGGCTTTGCGAGAAAGCCATTTTTGGGGGCAGATATGTCGAACAGGGGGTATCGAATGGTTGATTAAAAAGGTCCTTTTCAATTGACTATTGGCCACTTACCCTTTACTATTTGAGCTAAGCTGTGGAATTTATCCTAACGTTTGGTTTTGGAGTGGGATATTATGATTGGGACAGTGGGCGCTAAAACGATATTGGGTATTAACAATATCGGACGGTTCGCGAGGTTTGTATGGCAGTCGATGGTTGTGTCTTTGCGCAGTTGTGCCAACACACACACGTATCCGTTGATATGGACACAAATGAATATCATCGGTGTTCGTAGTGTCCCTGTTGTGATGGTAACAGGTGCGTTTGTGGGAATGACGCTGGCGGTTCAGGCGTACGATCAACTCGCTGGTATGGGGCTGGAAGAGCATTTGGGTGTTCTGATCAACATTTCAGTAGTAAAGGAATTAGGACCTGTGCTTGCAGCGGTTATGTTGGCGGGACGTATCGGTGGGGCTTTAACAGCTGAACTGGGGACGATGAATGTTACCGAACAAATTGACGCGATAAGGAGCATGGGAACAAATCCGATACGATATCTTGTTGCACCTCGAGTTCTGGCATGCCTGTTGCTGACGCCATTTTTAATTATCTATGCGGATTTGATGGGTATTGTCGGTGGATATCTCGTAAGCGTTGTTCAATTTGGTATTAATAGCCGGGCTTATTGGAGTTTTAGTGCCAACGGTGTGGAATTGTGGGACGTTGCTATCGGTGTCATAAAGGGTTTCTTCTTCGGTGTGGCTATTGCAGCTATCAGTTGTTATAAGGGCTTTACGTGCAAAGAGGGTGCGCACGGTGTCGGACAGGCATGCACGGAAGCTTTTGTAGCCAGTTTTATTTCCATATTGGCGCTGGATTTTGCACTGGCGGTGATTTCCAAATCGATTTACAATACGTTTTGGTCGCTTAAAAGTCTTGTCTGATAGAGACATTCAGCGAACAGCATATATAAGGGCGGAAAGTGAAACAGAGCAATGATAAAAACGATATGCAGACGTCGGATGGCAACGGCTTAATTACACTCAAGAACATTACAAAAAGGTTCGGAAGCAATGTTGTCCTGGATAATGTTTCGCTCACAATAGAAAAGGGCAAGACGACCGTTGTTATTGGGCCGAGCGGATGCGGCAAGACGGTCTTGATAAAACACCTGATAGTTTTGCTGAGACCCAATTCCGGTGAAGTTTATTTTAAGGGTCGGCGGATCGACAATCTGAGTGAAAATGAATTAAATAAAATACGTACACATTATGGCTTTCTTTTTCAGGGAGGAGCACTGTTTGACAGTCTTAGCGTGACTGAAAACATACTGTTTCCGATGCGACAACATAGTGAGATAACTGATTTCAGGCAGGTCGAGGAGCTTGTAAAGACCAAACTGGCTATGGTTGGTCTTGACGGTTTTCAAAATTACTATCCGGCGAATCTTTCCGGTGGTCAGCGAAAGAGAGTAGCATTGGCCCGCGCGATTGCGTTGAATCCCGAAGTGATTTTGTATGATGAGCCGACTACTGGGCTGGACCCTATTCGTGCCGATGTGATTAATGAGCTTATTTTAAAGCTGCAAAGAGAGCTCGACGAGACCACAGTTGTTGTTACGCATGATATGACAAGTGCATATAAGATAGCAGACCGTATTATTATGTTGCATGATGGAAAAATTGTTGCCGATGGCGACGCCGACAATATTCGTAATCATCCCCATCCTGTCGTCCAGCAATTCATTAACGGACAGGTCGGCGAGGACGACCTTGCCGTTCTGCGAATGAGCGGAACCGTGTCCCAGGCCCAGTTCCTGCCTCGTGATTTTGAGCAATAATCGGCGACAGCGCAGGTATGCAGGAACACTAAAAAAACGATGAGCAAGGAACCCGAACAAATTGCGTCTGATTTGGCCAAAGTTGTGCGAGGAGATGTCTTTCCGGATATATTGCACAGAGCTGCCTACAGCACGGATGCGAGTATTTACAGGATAGTCCCCGATTGTATTGTTGTGCCGCATGACGCCGGTGACGTGGCTGCAGTTGTAAGATATGCCGCTGCGGAGAGAATACCTGTAGTTGCTCGGGGTGCCGGAAGCGGCGTTGCGGGCGAGTAGTTGTGTAGTGGTATAGTCTTCGATATGACGCGGTATATGAACGATATCATCGGCGTAGAAGATGATGGGCAAAGGATAGTTTGTGAACCTGGTGCCGTGCTGGATGATTTGAATAAATATCTGGCCGAGTACGGCAGGAAAATCGGGCCTGATCCATCAAGTGCCAATAGGGCAGTCGTAAGGGGGTGCGTTGCTAATAATGCCACAGGTGCCCATTCGCTCGAATATGGTCACATAGCCGACTACGTGGAATCTGTTGAGGCGGTTTTGGCTGATGGAAGCGTCGTTGAATTTAAAAATGATTTCGATCCGGCGCAGGCAAAAGACGATGTGCTCGCTTCAATCTCAAAGCAGTGTTTGTCTGTTCTTTCTGAGAATCAGATCGTAATAAAAAAAGCATTGCCCGAATCCAGGAGAAATCGAAGCGGTTACAATATCGCGGAAGTTTACCATAACGGCAGGATTGATATGGCTCGGATGCTGGCAGGCTCCGAAGGGACGTTGGCTATCTTTACGAAAATCACGCTCAGGACCGTCACGGTTCCGGCGGCAAAAGCGCTATTGCAGCTTGAATTTGACTCGCTCGAAAAAATGGCCCGTGCGGTACCGATTATTGTTGATAACGGCGCCTCGGCATGTGAGCTTATGGACAAGACTTTAATCGATATGGCATTTGAGGCCCTCCCTGAATATCGTGACATCTTGCCGGCCGGCACTGCTGCGGGTCTTTTGGTAGAGTATACCGGCCCGACGCAGAAGCAGGTTGAAGAAAAGATAAAGCGAACCGATTCGGCGGTCGGGAAAATAGCGAGCGGTCGGACTTTTGTTCTTGAACCTCTGCAGCAGGCACGAATATGGAAATCGCGAAAAGATGCCGGGCCGTTGCTTTATAGAAAAAGAAGTAAAAAACATCCTGCTGAATTTATGGAGGATGTTTCTGTAGACCATAAACGGCTTGGAACATATATTGCGGGCCTGTAGGAGATTTCCAGTCGTTATGATATTACTATGTCCTTCTTCGGTCATGCCGGCGATGGCGAGCTGCATTTGCGTCCCTATTTGGATTTGGGCGACCCGGCCGATATTGAAAAGATGCGTGCGATTGCGGACGATGTCTTTTCGCTTGCCTGGTCGTTGGGTGGTTCAATCAGCGGCGAACACGCGGACGGTTTGCTGAGAGCCGCCTTCGTAAAGCAACAGTACGGTGACGAATACTATCAACTGTTGTGCAGAATCAAAAACATATTCGACCCCGAAGGTATTATGAATCCGGGCAAGATAATAAACAGCGACCCGGATATTATGGTCAAGAATCCAAGGAGAAGCGCTAAGCTGCTGCCTGACAGAGTCGAAAGCGATTTGCATTTCAACAAAGATGAGCTTGAGCTGGAGCTTGAACAATGCTACGGCTGTGGGCTTTGCCTAAGCAGAGAATCCGATTTGCGGATGTGTCCGGTCTTTCGGGCAATGGGCGAAGAATTAGCAAGCTCGCGAGCCAAGGCCAATTTACTGCACTTCTGGGCGACGGGACAAATGGACGAAAAAGATTTCGAGTCGAAGGAGTTTAGAAAGTTCCTGGACTTGTGCGTCAATTGCAAAGCCTGCTTAAATCAATGTCCCTCCGGCGTTGATATCTCCAAGCTGATGGCAACGGCCAGAGCGCAATATGTCAAACGCAGGGGCCTGCGGCGCACCGAACAGGTTCTAAGTCGCAATCGCTATCTTAGTATCATGGGCAGCCTTTTTTCTCCGGTGTCTAATCTCGTAATGCGTATGCCGATATTCAAGTGTCTGCTGGAGAGATTTATCGGCATCGATCGGCGAAGAAATATGCCCCGTTTCAAACGCAGGTCTTTCATCAAAAAAGGTCGGAAGTATTTAATGGCTTGTGGGTCGATAGATAATCCGCTCGACAAGGTTGCGTATTTTGTGGATACCTACGCGAACTATAACGATCGCGAACTGGGCTTTGCCGTGCTCGATGTCCTGCGGCACAACGATATCGAGGTGATATTGCCGAATCAGTTACCAGCACCGCTGCCTGCGATTTGTTACGGCGATGTCAAAACCGCACGCAGGGATTTATCATACACCGTCAAACATCTTGCCCGAGCCGTACGTAACGGCAATAAAATCATTTGTTCCGAGCCGAGTGCCGCGCTGTGTCTCAGGGATGAATTGCGGCATTTTGTCACAGGCCCGGATGCCAAACTCATCTCGGAAAATACTTACGAACTGATGAATTATCTGTTTGACCTGCATAAGCAGAAAAAGTTGAATGCGCCAAAAAAATCGGTGACAGAGGAGTATGTATATCATTTGCCGTGCCATTTATGTGCTGTTGGTGACCAGACAGCGAGTATAAAACTGTTGAGCGAACTTTGCGGCATCAAAGTCACCGACCTTAAGGCTGGCTGCTGCGGCCTGGCGGTTACCTTCGGAATGCAAAAGAAAAACTACGAGCTTTCCTCGCTTGTTTCGAAGAGTTTAGCCGAGGCACTCGATAAATCACCAGTCAAAAACGTCCTGACCGAATGTGCCGCCTGCAAAATGCAAATCGAGCACATAAGCGATTGTACCGTCAGCCATCCAATTAAAATTTTGGCCGAGTGTTTACCCCGACAATAACCTATTTAGCTCCCGATTATGTGCCGGCAAACGCTCTCAATTTAGTCGTTCTGGGAACCTTAAAAAACTATGTTTGTCAAAATGAGATTGTCTGAAAACAGAACAACGTAGAGTAATTGGATTACGAAATTTTCCTTTGGCTTGCTCAGTTGTGCTGCGAGATTTGAGATAAATTACTTGAAAGTTGTACCGTCGGTTTTCAGCAATTTTTCCCATTTTTTGTATACATCCTGAATCAGATAGTTTGTAGATGCTTTCTACACTTAGAGTTCTCAAACCTGAT
>CAZQXE010000023.1:0-22648 GCA_964597115.1 uncultured Pirellulales bacterium
TTCGTCCGGGAAGATTGGGATCAAGATCGATGTCGGCTATTAGGATGAAGTGCTTATCGTAATCATCGGGGCTTTCGCCCAGCAGCATCAGGTCCTCTGCCGTAGCGATTTGGTATGGATCCGCTGCTGTCCCGCTGCCGCCGTCGTATTTGCACTGAACAGTTTCCCATATCCAGGCGATCATACCACCCAGCATATCATAGACCATTGAAAACCCCTTTGAATCCAGGAAGTTGGCTGCGCTATTGCTTCTACCACCGCTGCGGCATACAACCAGAACCGGGTCATTCATGGGCAGTTCTTCATATCGCCCCTGCAGTACTCCTGAGTTCCATGGGTAGTTCAGTGCTCCCGGAATGTGCCCTATGGCATCACAGTATTCATATTGCTCCCTGACGTCGACAATAGTGAGATTATTCGTAGAATCAATGAGGTCTCGTGCCAGTTCTGCTGTAACGTTAGTATGGGCCGAAGCGCAGGGATTGAACATAATCAAAGGCACGCCAGCCAGTAAAAGCAAGGTTATAAGATTTATTTTCGATGAAATTTTTAGAATCGCCATCCTTCTACCTCCTTACCCTTTATTGGGATAGTAAAGTATTTTTCTGCTTTTCCTGTATTCTCTAATATGCAGTATATCAGATGGGGATTATCCGGGTCAAGTTGAAAAGTGTTTTTGTTGTTTTAGCCGTTGTTGTTTACGTATTTCGGCCGTTTTCGGCAATCAAAACTAAAAAGGAATCGCTGGCCAAATGTAATCAGAAGTCTGTTATCTTTTGTATTTGCCGATTAATTGTCCTTTGCCGAGGATGTGGCCTTCCATAGCTTTGACTAATTGTTCTTTGTCAGCACCGGCATCCAGATTAATTTCTGCATCGAGCGCATAGAGCTTGAAAAAGTATCTGTGTGTGCCGCCGGGCGGGCAGGGGCCGCCGTAGCCGATCCTGCTAAAATCATTTGTGCCTTGTTTGGCTCCGTTGGGTAAAGTCTTGTCGGCTGGAATATTCTCCGCTAAGTTCCTGGTTTCGACCGGCAGATTGTACAGGACCCAGTGCACCCAGGTGCCCATAGGTGCATCCGGATCATCGCATATCAGAGTTATGGTTTTACTGCCTTCGGGAACCGGGTCCCACTGCAGCGGCGGAGAAACGTCCGCACCGTCGCAGGTGTATTTGATCGGGATCATGCCGCCATCGGCAAAGGCTGAGCTTGTAATTTTAATCTCCATCATTTGTTTATCTCCGCATAAGATTCTAATTTTTTCAAAAAAGGGACTTCACATATTCTATCAGGCCGGGGATTCGGTCCGTTGTTAAAAACAGCACGGACAAAATCGCGATAATCCACATTGCCGGCTTAATGTCTTTTAGTTTGCCTGCAACAATTTTTATAACAGCGAAAGAAATAAATCCGAACGCCAGGCCGGTGCTGATGCTGTAGCTCAAGGCAATCATCACCATTATGATAAACGCTGGAAATGCCTCTTCCATGTTCGCGAAATCTATTCTTTTAACTTCTTTGGCCATAAACAGTCCGACCATAATAAGAGCGGGAGCAGTTGCATATCCCGGCACTATCCCGACTATCGGCACAAAAAGCAGTGCCAGCAGGAACATAATCCCTGTCACTATTGAGGTTAAGCCAGTTCGGCCACCCTGTTCGATGCCGGCTGCGGATTCGAGATACGCTGTGGTTGTTGATGTGCCCAATACCGCGCCAATCATCGTGGCCAGGGCATCTATCCCCAGCAATCTGTCCAGTCCCCTTATATGATTTTCCTCATCGACCATATTTGCCTGGTGACAGCACGCCACTAATGTTCCGACGCTGTCGAACATATCGATAAACATAAGCGTAAAAATGCTGCCGAACAGGCTCCACTTGAGTGCACCTAAAATGTCGAGGTGGAAAGCAACAGCTCTAATATCAAGGTTCATTGAAATCCATTGTTCAGGTCGATGTATGTATCCGAAAGCTGCCGCCAGCGCCGTGGCGAAAATTATACCGATCAACAGCGAACCTTTTACTTTTTTCATTTCGAGAAAGGCCATTACAATCAGCCCGCAAAGACCTATTAAAACCGTTCCGCTCAGTTCTCCCGCCTGGACGAGTGTCGCCTCGGTCCCCTGAACAATAACGCCGAGGTTCTTTAAACCTATGAACGTGATGAACAAGCCGATTCCCACCGATATTCCCGAGATAAGCGACGGTGGTATAGCCTCAACGAGTTTTCGTCGCAAACCTATAAGCGTTAAGATTAGAAATAATAATCCCGATAGAAACACGACTCCTAAAGCAGTCTCCCATGGAACTTTCTCGCCCAAAACCAGAGTGTATGCAAAAAAGGCGTTCAGTCCCATTCCCGGTGCCATGGCAATCGGGGCCTTGGCGAATAATCCCACGATGATTGTGGCAATAGCACTGACGATGCAGGTGACGCCGATAAGGGCCTGCTTGTCCATTTTTTCGATTCCCTCGGCGGCGATTCCCTCCAGGCTCAAAATCGAAGGATTGACGAAGATTATATAAGCCATCGTAAGAAATGTTGTTATGCCTGCGATGACTTCTACTCTAACGCTCGTGTGTTTTTCCCTGAAGCCAAAAAACCCGCTGCTCATTCTCTTACCTCCATATTCGCCCGACAAAAAATACGGCTAAAGGAACCGAAGCTCCACCTGCTTTATTGGTTGATTCATTCTACTGCTGAGTATTGCTTTTGTCAAATTACAGCGGTTAACGATACAGAAAATAGTGACTTTCCGAAAGATAAAGTATATAATGGCACAGAAAAGAATCTTAAGAGATATAACATTTTATTTAAGCTAAGCATTCGTCTTGGGCACTGAAAGTGAAGGAGAAATTATGAAACTCGAAAGAATAGTTATGTACCTATTCGTTTTAGGATTTGTCGGTTCATGTATTGCCGGTTCGGAGCAATCGACAACAGCGAAAGATTTCCTGTCGTGGGCTCAAACGCCGCCGATGGGCTGGAACAGTTGGGACTGCTATGGTCCGACCGTGACCGAAAAGGAGATCAAAGCCAATGCTGATTATATGGCCGAACATCTCAAGCAGTACGGCTGGGAGTATGTGGTGATCGATATCCGCTGGTTTGTCGAAAACACCAAAGCCCACGGCTACAACCAGAGGGACCCCCGCTACGTCATGGACGAATGCGGCCGGTTCTTACCGGCGGTGAATCGCTTCCCTTCTGCCGCCGACGGCAAGGGCTTCAAGCCGCTGGCCGACTACATCCACAGCAAAGGTCTGAAATTAGGCATCCATATAATGCGGGGCATTCCGGTCGTGGCTGTTAAGAAGAATACGCCGATTCTCGGTAGCGATGCGCACGCCGCTGACATCTACAGCAAGGAACAGCAATGCCCCTGGCTCAGGGACATGTACACCATCGTGGCCGACCGCGAAGGCGCCCAGGAATACTATGATTCGATCTTTAAGCTTTATGCCTCCTGGGACGTGGACTATATTAAAATCGATGACCTGTCTCGTCCCTACCATCAAGCAGAGATAGAGCTGATTCGCAAGGCCATTGATAACTGCGGCCGGCCCATCGTTCTTAGTACTTCTCCGGGAGCCACACCTTTGGATGCAGCCGAACACGTCAAGACGCACGCAAATCTCTGGCGCATTTCGGACGACTTCTGGGACCGGTGGGTGGATATTGTCGAGATGTTCGGTCGATGCAAAAACTGGGCGCCGCACATCGGGCCCGGCCACTGGCCTGATGCCGATATGCTCCCTCTGGGGCGAATCAGCATTCGCGGCGAGCGCGGCAATGACCGTAGAACACGCCTGACTAAAGATGAGCAGATTACACTGATGTCAATGTGGTGTATTTTCCGCTCGCCTTTGATGTTCGGTGGAGACCTGCCCAGCAACGATGATTTTACACTGTCACTTTTAACGAACAGCGAGGTTCTGGCAGTGGGCAAAAACAGCATGAATAATCGGGAGCTGTTCAATAGGCAGGGACACATAGCATGGATAGCCGAAATTCCGGATTCCGGGGATAAATATGTCGCTCTGTTTAATACGCACGATTCTGCCGAAAGTGGCAATAAGGCTGAGAAGGTAGGAGTGAAATTCGAAGAAATCGGCCTAAGCGGACAATGCTCGGTCAGAGACTTGTGGGCAAACAAGGACCTTGGAGAATTTTCGGATGAATTCGCCGCTGATATTCCCTTCCATGGTGCCGGCTTATACAAGATAAGCCCGAAATAGAAAGAGCCGTATGATTCTCGCTATCGAAACCAATGGGTTGACTCGCTGCTTTGGCGATCTTTATGCCGTAGATGGTCTCGATTTGCGCGTGGAAGCTGGAAAGTTTTACGGTTTTCTCGGTCCCAATGGGGCGGGCAAATCCACAACTATCAAAATGCTCACCGGTCTGCTCTCGCCCACCCATGGTGCTATGCATATCCTTGGCGAAGACTTGACGGACGCCAACAAAGCCAGACAGATCAAGCGGCGCATCGGGGTAGTGCCGGAGGAGCTGGCTCTGTTCGATAATCTGACGGCACGTGAATATCTCACTTTTGTTGGGCGTATGTATCGGTTGCCGATTGCGACGGTGCGCGAACGCTGCCGGGAACTGTTGGCCATGATGAACCTGGATAACGAAGAGAAGAAACTCACCCTCGAATATTCACATGGGATGAAGAAGAAGCTGACCCTGGCGGCGGCGCTGATCCCGAATCCGGACTTGTTGTTCCTCGATGAGCCGTTTGAAGGTGTCGACGCCGTATCCTCTCGCGTGTTACGAGATACGTTAAAGCGTTGCGTGAAGCGCGGCTCAACTGTGTTCCTGACATCGCATGTTTTGGAGATTGTGGAAAAACTTTGCACGGACGTTGGGATCATTGCCGAGGGCAAGCTTGTGTATCAGGGCACGATGGACGAAATTCGCGCCAGTGGTTCACTTGAGGAACGATTTTTAGAAGCTGTGGGCAGCGATCAAATTGAGCACCAGACGCTTAGCTGGCTGGGGGATTAAATGGACTGGAGCCAACTTCGCACAATCATCTGGCTGCGCTGGCGGCTGACCCGAAATCAATGGTCACGCGGCGGTCAGTTGAACGCCGTGCTGACAATGATCGTAGCCGTGGCCTTGCTGGTCTTAGGGGTTGCAAGCGGCATTGCCGGCGTGCTGGTCGGTTTCTTTGTGCTGGCCGAAGCATCGTCTCTGCGCTTGCTTCTCGCGTGGGACGCGTTCATTGGTGGATTTTTGTTTGCCTGGATGATCGGCTTGGTCTCGGAGATCCAGCGTTCGGAAACGATCGACATCAGCCGGATGCTGCATTTGCCGATCTCGCTGAAAGATATTTTTTTTGTGAATTACCTCGCATCGCATCTGACCTTAAGCATCATTCTGTTCCTGCCTTTAGTGCTGGGTCTTTGCCTGGGATTGCTCCTCAGAGGGCAATGGTTAATGATCTGGATGTTTCCGCTGGTGCTCGGTTTGGTCTTCATGATCACTGCGTGGACCTATTGCCTGCGCGGATGGCTGGTCACGCTCATGGTGAACAAGCGGCGACGCCGTGCGATTATTGCCGGGATTACCTTTGGTTTCATACTGATAAGCCAGCTTCCGAATTTACTGGGCAACATCCTCCACAATCGCGAACCACATCGCGTTACAACAACCGAATCGACACAAAACGACAAGCAAACAATACCCGCCGAGAATAATAAGAGGCAAACCTTACCCTCTGAGCTATTGATGGCGCATAAGGTAATACCTTTTTTATGGGTGGCCAATGGTGCTATGTCACTGGCCGGAGGAAATATCCTGCCTGCAATTTTGGGCACAGCCGGTGGGTTCCTTTTGGGCGGATTGGGCTTGAGACGGGCTTATCGCTCTACTATACGTTTCTATACGGGACAAACGGTTCATAAGAAAACTGCGCATAAACCCAAAGCTAAAAAAATCATCACCAGGAAAAACTTCCTCGAGAGAAAATTGCCCGGTGTTTCGGACGAGGCTGCGGCCTTAGCCTTGGGATTCTTCCGTTCCCTGACAAGAGCAGCGGAAGTTAAAATGATGTTGGCAACGAACCTTTTTATCTTTTTAATCTTCGGCGTATCGATTCTTATGCGGCGTTCAGCCGACCTCAGTGACACTTTTAAACCTTTCATCGCCACCGGTGCTGTAATGTTTACATTTTTTGGTATGAGTCAACTCATGTTCAATCTGTTCGGCTCCGACCGTAACGGATTTCGCAGTCTCGTCCTTTCACCGGTGCCGCGAAAGTACATCCTGCTGGGCAAGAATCTCACATTCTTGCCGGTCGCTATCTGCATCGGGCTGATTTTACTTACAATCGTCAGGTTTGCTGCAAATGTCTCATTAGTGATTATTCTTGCTGCCATCCTGCAGTTGATAGCAGCCTTCTTGCTGCTCAGCATAGCAGGCAATCTCGTTTCCGTACTCGTCCCTTATCGCGTTGCTCCGGGATCAATGAAACGAACCAAAACATCCACCGTAACCACTTTAATGCTCATCATGTCGCGCTTGTTGTTTCCGACGATGATGCTTCCGATATTCCTACCGCCGGGATTTGGATTACTATTTTTCAGATCGGATTGGTTTGCAGCAGCGCTGATGAATATCTTCCTTTCGGCGATACTATTGGCGCTTCTATTCTTCTTTTATCAACTGAGTTTGGTCCCTCTTGGCAATCTGTTGCAG
This sequence comes from uncultured Pirellulales bacterium, assembly GCA_964597115.1. Taxonomy (GTDB): domain Bacteria; phylum Planctomycetota; class Phycisphaerae; order Sedimentisphaerales; family Anaerobacaceae; genus CAZQXE01. Next base: position 6,710 of record CAZQXE010000023.1, read on the forward strand.
CAACAAGAGAAAAAAATCCTGGATGTAGTCACTAAAGAAGTGGAGTGAACCAAATCATAAGGAAAATACCGGTACCACAAGGGTGCCGGTTAAATGTTTTTTAGAGTATCGTTCTGTGATGTTTGATTAGAGCTATTTCTTTTTCGTGGTGCTCTCTTCGAGCCAGCCGTCTCTGGCTCCGCTTGGCCATGATTTACTTATAGACCTCGGCTCGGACCATTCTTTTTCCTCTGTGGCCGTCTGAAGCACTACGTGTTCGGGGTAATCCGCTTCCTTTTCATCCTTGCTTTTATATACGTTGACGTAGCAAAGATCATTCGGATACCGCCACACAGGAATCGTTTTGATATGCTCCATGTCTTCGGCCTGCAGAACCTTGAATTCACCTGTCGAGGGATAAAAAACTGCCACACGTCCTTCATCACTGGGGACCGATATCATGGTTTCATCAGGACTGACCTCGAAAAAATCCAGATTATAATCCTTGGTTTGGCCGAGTGTACCACGCGGAATCAACCGGGTGATTGTCGCCTGCCGCTTCGGATCCAGCATAAACAGTTGTTTCTGCCGTAGAACATCCGCCTCAATTGTCGGCAAAGAAATTTCAATCGATGAGAAAACAATTCGCCCGTCAGAGAAGCATCTCACTTTGGTATATTCATTAACAATAAGCCCTGCTAATGCTTCGGGATCTTTTGTCTTGGACAGCAAGACACCGTTGTCATCGCAGATTTGACTTTTCAAAAGTGTACCGATCACATTTTCGGAATCTGTCTCGCTGATAGAGCGCACATAGAATAACAATTTGCCGTCGATACTCCAGTCAGGGTACAATGCGACGTTTTTATCAACAAGAACAACTTCACCGGTATTGCTGTCTGCTACCCAGAGCGTCGAATAATTAGGTTCATCGTCTTCGTCCGAATCAAGATACGCAGAGGTAAACGCAAGAACACGTCCTTTATTCGAGATACGAATGTCCCACACTCTTTCCTCTGAACTCCACAGCGTCTTTTCTACGGTAAATTTACCATCTTTCCACAGACCGATTTCAAGAAAATAATAATTAAAATCAGTATCCTTAGGCCAGGAATCTACGACCGTCTGCGGTAGTTTGTTAAGAGACTTATCGCGCAGGTAAAGTATGACACCCTCAATTTCATTTTTAGACAGGACTTTTGTGTCCAGAAGCGTCTGTGTTTTTATTTTCCATTCCCGCGGATCACTTACGTCGAGAAGTAACTTGGCGTGTTGAATCAATTTTTGCTGCTCCGATTCAGGGACATTGGCTTCCATATCTTTCCAGTTTTTTGCGCAGATTCCCCTTTCAATCGCAAGTCTGTATTGATTCGGAAACCACTGGGCCCTTAATATGCCTTCCCTGATTTTCTCTGTTATCTTGCCATTGGAATCGCAAAAATACAGAGAGTCTGTTCCAGTTACAGCCGCCCACTGTCCATCCGAAGACCACACTACGTGTTTGGGATGGCAGCCGACTAAAAGATATATCCCAAGTACTAATGTGAGACCTAAAACTAACTTTTTCATAGCAATCCTCTCTTTCTGAATTCTGAGATTACTCTGTCAATATCCGTTTGATTTCTCTTTTCAACAGGTGCGATACGGTTTTTTATAAAAAGATTTACATATTTTTCAGCCGACCAGAAAGCTCGTGCACTTTCCAGGCCGCGAGTATCCGGAACAGATTGCATTTTAGCTGCAAGAACACCGCCGACCGTAAGTTGTTGCTGCCTGCCAATATCCTGCCGCTGCGTTAAAGCAATTCCAATCAATGTACCGATTAATAAACAAGCGGCTGCAGAAAGTCCCCATCTGCAAAATAATTTCCACCGATCCGTCTTTTCCAGATGCATGATTAGCTCTTTCGGAAAAGGTGGCAACTTCCCAGTCGCTTCTGAGGTAACCGCCTGCCTCGCCAGTGCAGCACTTTGCCGAATGGATTCGACCGTCTGCTGATACTGCGGATGTTCCGTTATATAGGCCTCCAGTAACTCTTCGACTTCAGACGACAACTGTTCCAGCGACTGATCCATTAATAAAGACTCTAATGTTTCCCGTTTCATCTTGTTAAATCCTTTCCCCGAATTTCTTCGCATGCCGATGGAGTTTCAACTTCCAGCAGCGTACGTAATATGCCAAGGGCATTATGCAGCCGGGAGCGAACAGTACCGACCGGTATCTTCAAAACCTCGCCAATCTCTTCGTAGCTCAATTGATCGTGCCATCGCAGAAGCACTGCCTCCTGATGCCCATCCGGCAGCCTTTTAATAGCCTGCCTTATACTTTCCAGCCGCGGGTCTTCCTTAGGTGAATGCCTGACAAGATGCTCCCATGAAATGTTCGCAATCGCTTTTTTTCTTCGCCGGCTGTTAAGGGCGATATGCCGTGCCACACTGAATAGCCATGCCCTGATGGACACGACAGAATCCAATCTGTCAAAATGAGAAAGAGCCTGTACGAACGTATCCTGAAGTAGATCTTCAGCCGTCTGGGGATCCACCAAACGTTTAAGATATCTTATAATCGCCGGACCGTGCTGATAATACAGCGATTCGAGATATTCGATCCGTTTGAGCTGTATGTCCTTTTCTTCCATTTTTCTTATTCTGTATATTTAAGTAACACAATCCTGCCGCAAAGTTCATCTAAAGCAAAAAACTTCCACTCTAACCATTTCTTACCGGATGATTACAAGCTACAACTATACTACTTGTATCTCTGCAATTTCCAAGAATCAAATTCTGTTGTTACTTTTATGAGAGTTGCCTAAATCCACATCAACAGAGTCCGAAGTAGAAATATGATTGTCAAATAAGAAATTGAATTGAGTGCATATAAATGCATCAATGCGAGCGAGAGGAGTCGAACCTCCACGTCCCTAAGGACACAAGGACCTAAACCTTGCGCGTCTGCCAGTTCCGCCACGCTCGCGGAAATTACTATTGCTCTTTGCCTGCTGACTTCTCCTCTTTCGAAATCTTCTCAATTCTTTTCTCGGCTTTCTGGAGTATCGTTCTGCAGTGTTTGATTAGTACCATTCCCTTTTCGTACTGCTTAAGGCTGTCCTGTAAGGGTATCTGGCCTTGTTCTATCCGGCTGACGATATTCGTCAGCTCTTTGATCGCTTCTTCAAAGCTCAATTTGTCGATGCCATTTTTCTGTTTCTTCTCAGCCATACTTTTAACTTTCACTTTGATTTATGCTTTTTTACTTCTTTATGACCTTGCTTTCAATCAAATTCTCACCCTTCAGCTCTGTAATTAAATAGTCTCCGACCTGAACATCTTCCGAAGTTTTTACGAGCAGACCTGTTTTTTTACTACTTGTAATACTGTATCCTCGATTCAGAACCGATTTCGGATTCAGTCCGGCGAGTCGATTCGCAGCGGCTGTAAGTTCCATCCGGCAACTGTTAATGATTGAACTTATCCTGATATTAACCAGATTCTCGTATTTGTTCAGTTCATCTCTTTTATATCCCAGAAGTCGATGCGGCTCGATCCTCACGATTTGCTCATAGCTTTGATATAAATTCTCACGTTTTTCGGACAGAAGCATTTTTATAGCATCTACTAAGTTACCAGCTATTTCATCCAAATGCTGTTGTTGATAGGTAAGGCACAGGATTATATTTCTGTTCAAGCTGCTTTCGCTTTTTTCCAAATCACTTAAGACATTCTGCATATCCGGAACCGCTACGACACCTGCCTTTGTCGGTGTCGATGCTCTGGCATCAGCTACCAAATCCGAAATAGTAGTGTCAACTTCATGGCCGACAGCACTTATGACCGGTATTTCCGAGTTAAAAATAGCCCTTGCCAATATTTCCTCGTTGAAGGCCCATAAATCCTCCAACGAGCCGCCGCCTCTGCCGACAATCAAAACGTCGAGCTTAAGTTTTTTATTTCGCCTGTTTATGTCATGCAATGCAGCGGATATTTTTTCCGTAGCACCTTCACCCTGCACGGGCACCGGATATAGAAACAGCTTCGCGCAAGACCATCGGCTGTAAATGCTGTCTGCTATGTCATGCAAAGCTGCTCCGGATTCGCTGGTCAGTATGCCGATACGCATCGGGTAGGGCGGTAGAGCTTTCTTATGCTCATCATTGAAAAGACCTTCATTCTGGAGCTTCTTGACCATCTGCTCGAAAGCCAACTGGAGTGCCCCGACGCCTGCCGGTGCCATCGACTCGATGTAAAACTGATATTTCCCGTGCGGTGGATAAACGTCGATGTAACCTGTTCCTAAAACAGCCAATCCGTCTTCGGGTGAGAACTTAACGTTTTTGAATTTGCTCGCCCACATGACACAAGGTAAAATTCCATTTTCATCTTTCAGTGAGAAATAGCAGTGTCCACTCGAATGATGTTTCCAGTCGCTTATCTCGCCTTTGACTATCAATCGAGAGGGCAGCTTTTCTTCCAGTGCAACTTTGATTAGCAAATTGACCTGACTGACCGTATATATTTTCTTTGTTTTCTGCATCCGTCGCACACGACCGGCAAATGATTTTTCTGCTTAACGTTTAATATGTTATGTTTGAGCAGTTTGTTTTGCTTATATTACTGCATTCGTGCCGGAAGGGCAACTTTGTTGATTTTGACAAAATGAGCAGAATTAGTAACTGTTTGTAGGAATTAAGTGAGGTAATTTTATTCTTCTACCGTAATACTACGGGTGAAAGAAATCCGTAGTAGTTTACTGACGGGTAGTTGAAAGTTTGGATTTATAAAATTTTACGTTTGCGCAGACATGTGATGAATCCGATTCCCGTCACAACGAGTTTAAAAGCTCCAGGGGCTGGGATCATATCCGGCTGTGTGGACGGTTGTAAAACGGGTTGGAGCAGGTATGCACGGTTTTCACCGGCCGGGTTGATACCAAGTCCTACTATCCAATCGTTATCATTTATGCTGCAAGCGTATTTAAGTGTTCAACCCAACGTGGAGTTTGTGAGCGCATTCAGATCGATATTTTCACCATCGTGATCGAAATATGCGGCATGATATTGTCCCCAACAAGGCCGAACAGTGTAGCGTGACTTTCCCCGCATAAAACTTTATCTGCCCAGCCGACAATTTGGCCGTTGTCATTTTAAGAAATGGCTTGGCTGTTGTTTACGCAGAGCGTGCCTAAATCAATAAGAGTGTAGTTGGTTGGGATTGCCTATGTGTTGGACTCGACAAATAATAGCAAAAAAAATGCTAATGTGAGAAATGATTGCCTTTTCATCGTCACTTCCTGAAGAAATTTAGTAGTTTTCGCTTTTGTTAACAAGGGTATTATGGGGCGTATAGGGAGCGTGATCTATGATATTTCGGTATTTTTTGATTTTTAATAACTTATAAAATAATGGACATTAAAATGAGAGACTGAGAGAAATAGAGGGATATATAAAATATGGGCTTTTTATGTAATTTAATGTTATCGGAATATTTTAACATCTTATCTAATTTTAACTATTAAGTGTTATATTAGAAGGGTGAATTTGAGCTTTAATATTTAAATCAAAAGGTTCTAATGATTTTAACATATCAGTACATAAACTCATTAATAATAGAGTCTTACTAATATATATGAAGTACTAAATTAAGATAGATTTTAATAAATGGTTATAATACATCGCTATTTTGAATACACAAATGGCTATTTGGGGAATGTGCCCTTGACAAAAAGCCGATTAGCTGTTTAATATAGCTAATAATGAGATTATTTACCTCATGGAGGAGGTACTAACATGCTAGCCGAATAGGCGTGTATTTTATAACACAAGGATGGATGGTTGTTTTTAAGCTACTACATTGGAGATATATTCTTTGATGTATCCAAATAGACATAACTCCATGAAAAAACTTTTATTTAACGAACAGTTTAAGAGCGGTACAACTCCGGTATGGTTCGTATGGTTTTTGGCTGTTTTGCTATTAGTTTCCTCTGGGGTAACTTATCGAATTTTAGTTTCGAATTTAAAAATTGTCGTTAGTACTCATATCGAGCTTCCTGTACCGCTGGATTATATACCAAAAACGCTAAAAAGTTGGATCGGAAAGGATGTGCCGATTCCAATAAATATGCAGCGTGTCGCAGGAAATGATGCTTTTCTGAACCGTTTATATGTAGACGAAACAAGAAATCAGTGGGTGAATGTTTACATTGCATACACTGCTCGTCCAAGAACGATGTTGGGACACCGACCTCAGGTATGTTATGTTGCCGGCGGATGGGTGCATGATAGTACTCAGCTAACTGAAGTCATATCAGAAGATGGAAGAAAAATACCTTGCCTGTTGCACCGATTCCACAAACCTGCCCCAAACTATGAAGAGACGGTAGTATTGAATTTCTACATTGTAAATGGAAAACTTACGTCCGACGAAAGTGTTTTTTCAGGCGTAGGTTGGAGAACACCAAATATAGCAGGTAATCCAGCACGTTACGTAGCACAGATTCAGGCAAGTTCGATATTGGAACATTCTATTCGAGAAGCAATAGAAGATATGGGAGAGATAATTTTTGATTTTTTCCCTGATGAGAACGGCAGAGTAAGAGCAGAAAAGAATATAAAATCGGTTGATAGTGATTTTAAAATAGGATTAAGACAAAATCAGTAAATCAGATGTAGTTAATAGCGACTTATGTGTTGTTATTACAATTGGTTATGATGAATTGGCAATGCGACCGACGGGGACGGAGTGCGTCCAGGATTAAAACATATTGATTTTAATAAAGACGACAATCAATGCAATTTCACACACAGTGTGGGTGGTTATAGATTCCGGTATTAAGACAAAGAGTGTCCATGATCAAACAGTAAAACAATAAGGAAAAGATCGATGAAAAGATTTACATTGATTGGTGCGGCAGGCTATATCGCTCCACGACATATGAGAGCGATTAAGGAAACTGATAATATTCTTGTTGCAGCCTTAGATTATAATGATTCAGTTGGAGTCATTGATTCCTTTTTTCCAGAAGCTGATTTTTTTACAGAATTCGAACGCTTTGATAGGCATCTGGAGAAATTACGTAGGGAAAAAGAACGAAGTGTAGATTTCGTTACTATTTGCTCTCCTAACTATATTCATGATGCACATATCCGGTTTGCTTTAAGGATCGGAGCAGATGCTATATGTGAAAAGCCATTGGTGTTGAATCCATGGAACATTGATGCTCTTGATGAGATTGCCAAAGAGACAGGGAGAAATGTCTACACAATTATGCAACTTAGGTTACATCCAGCTATATTAGATCTGAAAGCTAAAATAGATGCATCGCCAGGAGGGAAAAAGCACGAGGTTGACTTGGCTTATATCACATCCCGAGGGCATTGGTACATGATTTCATGGAAAGGAAATATTGACAAATCTGGAGGAATTGCCACTAATATTGGTATTCATTTTTTTGATATTCTACAGTGGATATTTGGGGGGGTTAAATATAACGTAGTGCATTTGGATGAGCCACAAAGAGCTGCGGGATTTCTTGAGCTAGAATGTGCTCGGGTAAGGTGGTTTTTATCAATAGACCAAAATGATTTGCCGAATGAACCTAAAACAGGAGAACCTAAGGTCCATCGTTCTATGACTATCGATGGAAAAGAAATTGATTTTACCTACGGCTTTTCTGATCTACACACAAAGAGTTATCAAGAAATACTAGATGGAAAAGGATTTAGTATGCAGGATACAAGATCTGCAATTGAGATTGTGTCAGAAATTCGACGAGCTAAACCTATTGGTCTGAAAGGAGAGTACCATCCGTTACTTAAACGTTCTGGACGATAGAAGTATGTTGATTATACTTATGTTTCGTTAATATAAATATTGAACAGTATTTAGAAGAAGACATAATGTATATAAGAAAGTATTCTCAATGACGGAAAAGACATTGATAGGTAGTCACGACTCACAAAGCCAAAGCTATTTCATACATGAATCTGCATATGTTGATTATCCTTGTGAAATTGGCAGTGGTACAAAGATTTGGCATTTTTCGCATATAATGAAAGATGTTAAGATTGGAGAAAAATGTATATTCGGCCAAAATGTGCACATTGCCAGTGGTGTAATTATAGGCAACAATGTAAAGGTCCAAAACAATGTTTCTATTTACACAGGGGTTATAATTGAGGATGACGTTTTTCTTGGGCCCAGTTGTGTCTTGACAAATATTACAAATCCCCGATCGCAGATCGTGCGTCATAGCCTTTACGAGAAGACAATATTTCGTCGCGGAACGACAGTCGGAGCAAATGCAACTATTATCTGTGGTATCGAACTTGGCCGGTATTCTTTTGTCGCCGCCGGAGCGGTGGTAACTATAAACGTTCCTGACTATGCACTAATGAAGGGTGTCCCGGCGAGACAGGTTGGTTGGATAAGCCGACATGGCATTCCGCTTTCGGAGCCAGATGCTGAGGGTATTATGGTTTGTCCGGAGAGTGGCTATCGTTATAAGGAAGTTGAGTTGGGTATAGTCAGGTGTCTCGATGTGAACGAAGAATCTCCTCTACCCCCGGAAGAAGCGATCGGTAGAGTGTCCTATGATGATCTTAAGAAACAATAATCAGTCATCTAAGCAACAATTGCAAGGGTAGATATGCAGGTTCCTCTGTTGGATTTAAAAGCACAGTACGCTACAATTAAGCATGAGATTCAGGCTGCTGTTTCCGAAGTACTTGAGTCTCAAAAATGCATCGGTGGGCCGAAGGTTACTGAACTCGAAGAGCAAATAGCTGCCTTGAGTGATTGCAAATATGCAGTAGGTGCTTCCAGCGGAACAGATGCGATTTTGAATAGCTTAATGAGTTTAGAAATTGGCATCGGTGATGAAGTTATTACAACGCCTTTCACATTTTTTGCTACGGTGGGTTGTATTGCCCGAACCGGCGCAAAACCGGTATTCGTGGATATTGATCCGCGTACCTTCAATATCAATGCGGAGCTGATAGAGTCTGCTGTTACTGAAAGGACCAAGGCGATCATGCCTGTCCATTTGTTTGGGCAAATGGACAGTATGGACCCAATTTTGGATATTGCCAATCGGCACAGCCTGGTTATTATTGAAGATGCGGCACAATCAATCACAAGTACGTATAAAGGCCGCAAGGCCGGTAGTATTGGTATAGCCGGCTGTTTCAGCTTCTTCCCAAGCAAGAACCTCGGTGGTGTCGGTGATGGCGGTATGATCGTTACTAACAACGAGGGCCTGTACAATCGGATTAAAATAATGCGAAACCATGGATCAAGTCCAAAGTATTATCATAAATTTGTTGGCGGCAACTTCCGTCTTGATCCGGTTCAGGCGGCAGTTCTTCTGGTCAAGCTCCCACATTTGGATAATTGGTCCGTGGCTCGTCGGCGTAATGCTGATTTTTATAACGAGAAGTTCACGGATACGATTGTCAAAACACCTTATATCAGTCCGGATTGCGTAAGCATATATAACCAGTACGTAATCAGAGTTCCCAAACGGGATGAGTTAGCTACTTATTTGAAAGAAAAAGGCATCGGCTGTGAGATATATTACCCACGCCCAATGCACGTGCAGGAATGTTTCAAAAACCTGGGCTACAAGAAAGGTGATTTTCCTGAAGCAGAAAAGGCTTCGGAAGAAGTTTTGGCCCTTCCGGTTTATCCGGAGCTAACGGACCAGATGAAGGATTATGTGGCTAACAATATACTTTCTTTTTGTGATTAACATGGTAAGGACATTTCGTACATCTTTTGAGCAAACATCTGGACCAAGGTCTGGATTTTACCTGCTCTGTTTAGTCTTGGTCAGCGTAACATACCTTAACTTTTCCATACCGATGGCTGAGGCAGCAACTTTTTATCTTGATGCCGTTAAAGGCGACGATGATAATCCCGGTACCTGCGACGAGCCTTGGCAGACACTGAACAGGGCTTATACTTGGTATACGGGAACGGAAACACCCAAAGTTCAGGAAGGGGATACGGTCCAGTTCCGCAACGGTACCTATGGCGGGGATGAAGGATTCAGGGAAAGCACCCAGTACAATCCCGGTTCCCGTTTTTTACTGTTTCGAAATAATTGGATAACCTATAAAGCGGCACCGGGGCACACTCCTGTAATTAAGAAGGTGGAAATTCGTAATGAAAATAAGCGGAATAGTGATGGGCATGGGAGATCGTATCTGATTATTGAGGGTTTCGTAATCCCGGCAGGAGTGTCTATACAATATACCTCATACGTTAAAGTGAAAAACTGTGTCATCACAAAGCCGGCAACACCGTATGGAGGACTTTATGCCCCGTATATATGGCCGAACGGATATGGAGTATCCGGCCGCAGTGCGCATTACATTACCATAGAAGGAAATACCATAACGGACGTTTACCGCGGAATAAAACCCAATGGATCCAACTGGATCATCAAGGACAATCATATATATAATATTGCGGAAGACGGAATTAACGGGACGCCCAATAACTTGATCATACAAGGAAACCATATCCATGATACCAATACAAAGCGAACAACTGTTGCACTTCACGGTTCTACATCGGGGATTTTCGTACAAGGAGAAACCGTAATCCAGGCCAATACCGAGGCAAAGGGCATCGCGTACAAGTACGCAGACAGGGGTTATTTACAGGTATGGCGAACCAATACAAACGATTTTAAAACCGTATCCGAAGAGGGTGGTACCGTCACTGGACTAACAAGCGGGGCTACGGTTTCCAATATAAGAAAGGTTGATCCCGCCCATTCGGACAGTATCCACATACAGTCTTCAAAGATACAAAATATAACCATTGTTGGTAATACCTTATATAGAGCCGGTGGCCAGGGGATTACCTTATACGGTCAAGGGGGAATGAGGGATGTCTTAGTAGCTAATAATTTGGTATATGATATTAAAAAATCCATGGTCATAAGCGGCGTGAACGGAGTGGATATTTATAACAACACGACCTTTAATGGCTACGTTAGAATGGAATGTACCTCCTCTCATGCCTATATATCGGTAATCAATAATATGTATAACAATCTTTTCAGCAAATTAAGCATTAACTCTGATGCGGGTGGAGCATATATCAGGATCATCAACCACGGTCATAATATCTTCGGAAATAATCCGGACGATTCCGGAACTGCATATCCCTTCACGGTTAATGCCACAGAACTGGTTAATACGATTCCAGCCTTTATGGATACGTCCAATAGAGATTTCCGATTAACGAAAACCTCAGTGGCGGTTGATTTTGGCAATGCTGATCACGGCCCAACTACCGATATTACCGGTACCGCACGGGACGCAACGCCGGACGCGGGATGTTATGAGTATGACAGTGAACCGGAGATCGGAAAAATAGAGAGCTCAATGGTGCAACGATAGTGTTGGTTTTCACTGCTGGCAAGTAAACGATAAGTCGAAGTATGCATCTGTCAAACTGGAATTTTATAAAGACTATGCCAACATTGCAGAATGCCCCTTAAAAAGCGGAGTTGCAGAAAAGCCACGAAACACAATGTCAGACTCAATCGTAACGTGTCTGAACCTCCCGGAGTGTAGCTTGAGCTATTAGCAAAACGTGACACGTTTTGCTTAGGTAGAGATGGAAGAGACTCAAACACAAGAAAAGGCAAGCTTCGGTTCCGAACAAGCGGCGGGTGATTTTTTCGATACCAAATATCTAAAGGCCGATTTGAAAGGCCGATCTCTCCGGGGCGGGACAGTTACTGTAGCTGCCCAAGCGGCTAGATTCTTCCTGCTGATGGGCTCCACGATGGTGCTGGCCCGATTGCTGACGCCTGAGGATTTTGGCCTGCTTGCAATGGTCACAGCAATCACCAACTTTGTGAGAATGTTCAAGGATATAGGTCTTTCGACCGCCACTATACAAAAGGCTGACATAAATCACACCCAAATTAGTACTCTTTTCTGGATAAATGTGGCAATCGGATTAACCTTGGCAGTGGTGACCGTAGCATTAGCACCAGCCGTTTCATGGTTTTATAGTGAGCCGCGCTTGACGCTGATAACGTTGGCGTTAGCAATCGCGTTTATTTTCGGCGGTCTCAGTGTCCAACATCAGGCATTGCTACAAAGGCACATGCGTTTTAGTACTCTGGCTGCGATCCAGATTACCTCCACAGCCGTCAGCGTTGTAATAGCGATTGCCGCGGCTTTGTACGGACTGCGTTATTGGGCCCTGGTCCTAATGCAGATAGCCGAGGCAGTTGTAATGATGATCTGCGTTTGGATTGCCTCGAGTTGGTGTCCTGGCTGGCCTCGCCGGGATTCGCGTGTCCGCTCTATGCTGGCCTTCGGTGGCAATGTAACAGGCTCCAGGTTCGCACATTATTTCGCTCGAAACCTGGACAGAATCCTGCTTGGACGGTTTCATGGCTCCTTTGCCCTCGGAATATATAGCAAAGCATATTCAATCCTTATGTTACCCATTAACCAGATACGAACTCCTCTGAATATGGTAGCCTTGCCGGCACTGAGCAGTATTCAGAAGGAGCAAGCCAAGTTTGCCAAGTACTACACGAAGCTTCTGTCATTCATAGCCTTTGCAAGTATGCCGCTAACAGCTTACTTGGCAGTCTGTTCCGAGAGTATTATTAGGTTATTGTTAGGCAATCAGTGGTTACAAGCTGCCGGCATCTTTCAAGTGCTCGCCATAACAGCTTTTATCCAGCCGGTGGCTGGCACCAGAGGGGCCTTATTGCTCTCTTTGGGACAGTCCGGTAGATATTTGAAAGTCAGTATATTCCAAAGCCTGGTCCTTGTCGTTTGCTTTGCTGCTGGGCTTCCTTGGGGACCCATAGGGGTCGCAACCTCGTATACTATTTCCAACTATCTTATCCTATATCCGCTGCTGTGGTATTCTTACCGATTCAGCCCTGTCTCTGTGAAAGATTTCCTGAGAGCTATTTGGCGAGCTGTGGTAGCCAGTCTTGGCATGGGGGCGGTTCTATTTTTGCTCCTTTCGTTTATGGCTGAACAATCCCATGTTACCAAAGTAGCTATTTCTTTTGTAACCGGGGCGGTGGTCTATCCGTTGATATGGCTCGCAATGCCCGGCGGAATAGAAGAGTTGAATGAAATGCGAACGTACTTTTCATTGATATTTTCCCGTAATAAAAGAATCTGAAAGAAGGGACTAACCCAGCAGTTCGTATTATAGCGTTTATGAGTGTCCACAGATTAATGAGCGATAAATCAGAATATTCTCAAGGCGGCCTTAGATATCAGCTAATTCAGGTCCTTAATTTATGTATTACCTTTTGGCTAGGGTTGAGGAAACACTATCGCAGACTGAGGTCCTTTTGCTTACGTGTTCTCCTTTGTTTGATGAAGAGGCTGAATTTCTCGCCGCAGTGGATTATTGATCATCTCCCAAGGCCGAGAACAGTCCGGCGATATATTGATCCCAAAATGGGAAGGGATAAGTTCTTCGAGACCCTCAACAAAAGAAAGGTTCAGTACGTTGTCTTGAGATGGTTTGAGGATCTGCCTGATTGGCCCCCCGATGAAGATATGGATTTGATGATCGACGATGATGACTTCAGCAAGATTAGCGATTTGTTTGTCCGCTATCCTCGAAAGATACCATGTGACGTTTACAGTGTTACTGCGATTAGTGCTTGGAATAGTCTGCCGTACTACCCTCCGCACATAGCAAAGCTTATTTTGAGTGAAAGGGTCTTATGGAAGAGCCTCTATTATATTCCTTGTGAGGAACACTATTTTTTGAGTTTGGCTTATCACGTTGTATTCCACAAAGCTGAACAATCGGGGCTTGCGTTATCGAAGGATACGGTAAACCCTGTGGTTGTTTCAGAGCATCAATATGCTGAAACACTGACTAAGCTGGCAGGACAACTCGGGATTAAGTTCCAGCCAAATCTGCATTACATGTATCTGCTGTTGAAGGATAAAGGCTGGATTCCCCCTCTGGGCACTTTCCGCAAATTGGCCGAGAGAAGTCAATGGCTCAGGACTCTGCTGGTAGACAAAGCACCTGATGATAGCGATGGCGAGTTGATAGTGTTTACTGTTCGAGAATGGGCCATCCGTAATAATTGGATGGATTTCATAATGGACTGGTTTGAGAAAAAGCGTGACACATTAGAGGTTATTAAAGTAAAGGAACTTGATGAGCATCAGCAGGAACTGGCGTCTAAAAAAATCAGGGGGGGAACGTGGGGACGAGGGCCCTATCCTCTAAGTGGGGGCAGGCCCAGCATCTTTATCGTAGTTTACGACCCTAATCCGGCGCCAGTACCAGAGGATAAGAAGAAGAAATTTCCATTTATCAAGAACGCGAATTTCTTCTTGAAGAACGAGATACGTAATGAAGTTAATAAGCACTTGTTGCGCACCCGCTGGGTCAACTGTATTCATAGCAGTGATGACGAAATCGAGGCGTGGGAAGATTTGCAATCAATCTCATGTCCCGAGTTGATTCAGGATGTACGTGAAGAGATCCAAAAACGTCGTGAATTGATAGGAAGGTAAGTGGATATGTTGCCGGTTAACTTATATGGCTTTATGGTAACATTATGTTTTCGTCACAGAAAGCGGTTATAACGGACGAGCTTCTGAGTGTGCCTCGGACGGCATAATTCAAAACAAGAAGTAAGGAGAACAAGTGAGGGAATTGGTAAGACGTGGCATTAAGGCAGTGCGCAATCCTCGTCTTATATGGCGACGTGTGATTATCATAATGCCCCATATACTCAAGGTTAGTCGCCGAGTGACAGTTAGTAAAGTCGGTATGCTACGAACAAGGTACATGAAGAAGAAATTTGAAAATACCGAGGTCGCTCGAACCTGTTTTGAACGTGAAATGCTTGCAGACGAACTTTTCGCCTGTTATCGTTGGAAGCCACCGGTTGTGGAGAAAGGACCATTGTGGTTCACCAGGCCATTTTATCCTGAAAAGAATAGACTTGATCTGATTGCGCCTTACTTATCCGAAGCGACTCGAAGAAAAATTGCTGCCGAGCTTATCTTTATTTTTTTTGATATTTTCTCCGCTGGATATGCACACCGTGATGCTCACGCCAAGAATATTTATTGGATTAATGGAAAATTGAGGCTTACGGATTATGAATGGCTGGAAGCCTATCCTAAGGGTAAGCGCCCCGCGTTTCCCCTGTGCTATGACATTACAGGGAAAGGGCTTGAAAGCCCTGGACACACAAGTAATATGTGTTACAGTCGTGACTGCGATCGTTCAATACAAAACATTCTTGACGTGCCAGTGGAGCACGCACTTGATGACTTTAAGAAAGAGTTAAAGGACAGGCTCCGTCATGCGTGTAAGACTTTCGCTACAAAAAACAGCAGACACGTTTGCAGCACTCGCCGAATCGATGCGTCATTCCAATTACCCTATTTCTCGGTTGAAGTGGAGGAGGCAGAACGGGATTCTGGAGCACGACTCAGAGCTTTCGGAGTCAGGCGAGAAACTGTTTTCGGAAAAACCGTGCTAGATCTTGGCTGCAACATTGGAGGCATGCTTTTTGAAATTAAGAAGTATGAGCCTGGAACTTGTGTCGGGGTAGAGTATGATGCTGATAAGGTATCGCTTGCCACGCAAATTGCTGCTTACAACGGCCTCGAAAATGTCACCTTTATGAAGGCTAATGTAGATTCTCTTGATACTGGATTTCAGAATGGACCTTTCGATGTTGTCTTTTGCCAAGACCTAGAAGCCCACGTGAAGAAGCGAGAGCACCTCTTTAGACGGTTATCGCAAGCGACCCGAGGCATTTTATACTTCGAAGGGAACAGTAACTGCGATTTGTCTATGGTGGAGCTTGCATTGAAGCGCGAAGGGTTTGTAAAAGTGGAGCGTTTAGGGTTTGGAAAGGACGATTGTATTCCTGGAAATGACAGTCGGCCAATGCTGTGTGCCAGGAAATGTTTTTAAT
>CAZQXE010000024.1:0-22295 GCA_964597115.1 uncultured Pirellulales bacterium
CCTGGGCCGCCGGGTGTTATGGAAAAGGGCTGAAATTGAGGCTTGGTGCTCGGCTGATTGCCCAACGCGTGAAAAATGGTTAGCGATAAAAGAGGCTGAAAAAATCATGGTCTGAAATATTTTTTAAATATTCTTGCCTTGTTAGGCGTATATTGGTATTATACAGATATGAAGAACATAGATAGAATCAAATCTTTGAAACAATCAACAAATCATGGCCGGGATGGTCTATCTGCAAAGACGACCGCGCTATCTATGGCGTTTCATACCCCGGCCACTTTTTTTTAAGCAGGTGACATTATGAGAGTTTTCAGGGTGAGTTATAAAGACAAATCAGGCAATAAGCAGCAAGCCAGTAAATGGTATATGGACTTCACAGACCATAAAGGAATCAGACACCGTTGGCCGGGCTTTGAAGATAATCGTCAAACAGATTCTCTTGGCAGGCAGATCGAGCGGCTCGTAAAATACAAAATGGCCGGTGAAATGCCAGACGTAAAATTGTGTCGCTGGCTTGAGAATCTTCCGAAACGATATTTGAAACTGCTCGTTTCAATCGGCCTGCTCGGACCACACAAAGCAACGGCGGGCAAGCTGCTAACGGAACACCTGGACGATTTTCACAAAAGCCTTTTGGCGAAAGGTGACACACCAAAGCAAGCTAAGCAGGTTACAACGAGAGCGAGGAAGGTTATTAGCGGTTGTCGATTCAGGACGTGGATGGACATATCAGCCAGTAAGGTCGAGAATTATCTTGCGGAGCTGCGAAACAACGGCCAGGGCATATCGATCCAAACAAGCAATTTTTATTTGCAGGCTATAAAGCAGTTTTGTAAGTGGATGGTGTCCGATAGACGGGCGACCGATTCACCGTTGGAACACTTGAAGGGACTGAATGTTCGCACAGACCGCCGGCACGACAGACGTGCGCTTGAACCGGACGAAATTCGCAGGCTTCTTGAAGCTACGCGGGCGGCTCCTGAGCGTTTCGGCATGAGCGGGTATCAAAGGGCCTTGCTGTATCAGCTTGCCGTAGAGACGGGCCTGAGAGCTACAGAGCTACGGAGCTTGAAGGCATCTTCTTTTAATTTTGATGGATTCACAGTTACGATTGAAGCCGGTTACAGCAAACACAGAAGGCAGGACGTATTACCAGTAAGGCTGGATACGGCGGCCGAGCTAAAATTATTTTTGGCAGGTAAACTGCCGGGCGTCCGGGTGTTCAATATGCCAGTGGGCAAAACATCAAAGATGTTTAGAGCAGACCTTGCCGCTGCCGGTATTGATTATATCGATGCCACTGGACGATACGCGGACTTTCACGCCCTGAGACATACAACCGGCTCTTTACTTGCCGCAAGCGGAGCACACCCTAAAACGGCACAATCCTTGATGCGACATTCAGACATAAATTTGACCATGTCACGATATACCCATATTTTCCGGGGCCAGGAATCGGAAGCGGTTGCCAACTTGCCGGACCTGAGCTTGCCGAGCAACCAGGCACAAGCAAACAAAAAAACCGGGACGGATAATGCCGATGTCACTGAGGGTAACAGCTTTGCCACCAGCTTGGCCAAATTGAGCGGAGAATCACGGACTACGTTGGACTATACTGGACAAATAGAGCCTATTGTTGCTATTAGTAAGCAAGGTCAAGAATCGGGGATAGTGGGGCCAAAAACAGGGTTTTCAGGTCAAAAACGGAGAGGGGGGGATTCGAACCCCCGGTGCGGGTGTATACCCACACGACGGTTTAGCAAACCGTTGCCTTAAGCCGCTCGGCCACCTCTCCGAACGATTTTGCGGTAGTCTACATTTTGCCCGCTGGTATTGCAAGAAGATAATCGGTGAATTAAACTTTTACTCGCATCCCTGAAGTTCAAAGCCTTAGCCGCTCAGTGTATTGCCGACAAGGAGCATTTCAATATCCCTCGCTACAATATCGGCTATGATTTGTTCCTGTTCTGATAACAACGGCGGAGGCTTGGCTGTATAGCCGATAGACTGAACCTGCTGCTGTTGGCTGGGAGCTTCGGTTTTTTTGCCGGGGCCTTTTCTTTTTATTGAGGAAATTTTCCGCTGCTCGGTCAATATCTGGTCAGCCAGGTCAAACTTCGGTATCTCACTCGATCTATCAACCATTTTGTGCGGGTCCTATCGAAAATTGTGTAAAATCACCGGGATTAAATTCTTCTATCAGCGAATAAACATCGTTAACGGTAACAGCCTTGATTGCATTGATGTCGTCTTCGATTTTACGATACTGTTGGAGGTATATCCAGTTGAAACCAAGATCAACGAGCCGTCCCATTGGCAGCTCGTTCTTGATTACCAGCGCGCTTAATACCTTGTTTTTTGCCTTTGTTAGCTCATCCTCGGTTATGCCGTCTTTGGAAAGACTGTCAAAAATATTTCTGACTATATCGAGTACCTTCGTGACATTCTCGCTGCTGCATCGGATATAGCTGTAAAATATCCCTGTTCCATCCATAGCGCCAAATTGCATTGATGCCGCTTCTGCTAATGCCTTGTCGACCAGCTCCCAGAAAAACCGCGAACCGACATCGTCACCAATAACAGTGCCCAGGAGCCCGGCGGCAAATCTTCTTGGGTCCTGAAAAGACACGCCTGTACTCATCAGGCATATATGCTCACGAACCAGATTTTTTCTGGCAATTCGTTCTTTCTTTTTGCTGCCGAGGTAGGTTTGTAGTTTTCTTTCGACGGTTTGTTCCTGCCATTTACTGCAGGAATTTGCTGCGACAGAACAAATCCGGTCCCAATCGAAATTTCCTGTGCATGCCAAAATCATGTTACCCGGCGAGTAACGTTTGTTGAAATAGTCCCGCATCTGATCGGCGGACAGATTGTCAATGCTTTCTTCGGTGCCAAGAACGCTGTTTCCGCAGGGGTGGCTATCGAAATGCAGAGACCTGCACCGATCAATAACATCGAAGCTTGGGGTGTCCTTGTACATCGCGATTTCTTCTTTGATTACGTTTTTTTCAATATTGAAATCTTCGTCTCTGAGTGCCGGCCTCATCAGATGTGCCCAAAGCTGAGTAACCTCGATAAGATATTCCGGAAGGACGGCGGCGTAATAGACGGTGTTTTCCTCACTTGTACCGGCATTGAATTGAGCTCCTGTCCTGTCGAACGATTCATTGACCTGGAGCGCACTAAGTTTATCTGTTCCTTTGAACAACATGTGTTCCAGGAAATGTGAGACGCCGTTTATTTGTGGAGTCTCGTCTCTTGAGCCTGTTTTAACGAAGAAGCCTACCGCTGTTGACTTGGCTGATTTACTAATCTCTCCGATTATGCCCAGGCCGTTTGGTAATTTCTCTTTTTTAAATTCCATGCTTTGCTCTACTTAATACTTACCTGCTTCGGGCCAATTGTTACAACCGTGAAGTCCTTGAACTTGTTACTTCGTAAGAATCCTAAAACCGAATCAAGCGAAGTCTGCTCGATTCTGTCTTTGATTTCATCCAGAGTTCGTACCCTGCCCAATATATAATAATCGCTTCCAATTCCTCCGGCCCGGCTGCTGGAAGATTCGCTCTGCAAAATAAGCCTGCTTTTTAGGCCGACTTTGGCCGTGGCGATTTCTTCGGGTGTGATTCCTTCGCTTAAGCGATTGAATTCACCGATTATACAATCGAGCGTTTCCTGGGCCTTGTCCGGTGTTGTGCCTGCATAGCACATTATGCCTGCCGCTTCTTTTAAGCCGTGATATCTTGCTCCGATTGCATAGCACAGGCCTCGTTTTTCTCGTACTTCTGTAAACAATCTGGCGCTCATACCGCCCGAGAGAACCGACACTGCGACTCTGGCATTGTAGTAATCCTCATCGGTCGGTTTAACCGATCCGATCATCAGGCCGATATGTACTTGTGCGCCGTCATTATCTATGTGCGTATATTTTTCGGCTTTAGGTTCTAAAGTTATCGATTCGGTTGGCTTCTGCCGGCCGGTATCAAACTTTGTTTCCATTTGGTGACATACTTCATCGAAGTCGTATTTGCCCGCAACTGAGAAAATCGCCTGCGAAAAATTGAAATTGTCATTTATAATCTGTTTTGATACCTGGGCCGTCAAAGCCCTCAAATCTGCGATTTCCCCGAGAATACTGCGTCCCAAAGGATTCGGATAAAACTTCTCGCGCAGCTTGAGCATAACCTTTTGTCGTGGTTCGTCATCTAATGATAGTACCGTGTCGATTGCCAGTTGTCTGGCCAATTCATACTGGTCCTCTTTTAAGCTTGGCTTACAAATAATATCCGCGTACAAATCCAGGGCTTGTGTTAGGTTGCTGGCTTCGAGGGCTGCTCCGATGGTAAGATGAGAAGTGCCGATCGAACTGGCCCGTTGTAAGCCCAGACCATCCAGTGCGTCACCAAGTTGCCTGCTGTCTTTATTGCCGGCACCTCTGAAAATCCAGTCAGCGATGACATTTCCGGCACCACAACAACCTTTGGGCAGTTGTGCCACTCCGGCCGGGAGCATAAAGTCAAAGGCCACCGACTCAACCGCTTCCATCGGCTCGCCGAGAAGTACCATCCCGTTTTTTAGAGTGTGCTTATTAATTCTTTCTGTCATTGGTCGATTCTCTTCAATATCCAAAGGGATTCTGTAAAACGAGGGCGGATTGTACCAGCATACCGGGGCTTCTGCAACTGCGAAATTGAAACTGATCGTTTAATAAAAAAGCTGCCGATCTATATCATCCAGCAGCTCACTGAACCATGATAAATGTTACGAATGTTATTCGATTTCGCGGGGCAGGCCATAAGGGCCGTGAATCACGCAGGAGGATTTGCCTCCGATTTCTCGGAATTGGACTATCATCTTATCTTCCACCTTTTTGCCGTTCTGTAATCGTAATACAGTCGGAATAGCCGCAATCGGACCGAGCTTAGAGTGCCCCGTCTTTAATAACTTACCGATTTTGATAATCTCTGCAATGCGGTCGTCCTTATCCGGCTTGAAGACGATCTTGCGCAGAAACTCATCGCCCCAGTTCTGGCACATGGGGCAGATGTTCTTGAGCTGGTCCAGATCCTGGTCGATGACTGCCTGGTAAATCATACGCACGGCTTTCTCGGCAGTCGCTTGATGAGTCAATCCTTCGGCTGAAATGCCATGTCGTGGATTGCTCAACATGCCGATATTCTCTTCCGGGATTGTCAGAGGTTTTTCAGAGTATGTCGGATTGCCTGGGATATAGACCTCAAACATGCTATCCGGCAGTTTCTCGTAGTAGGTGATTTTGGATGCCTCGAAGGTGGGTGGGCCGCTCCGGTCCAGATTCTGCCATTGCTTCATGGCAACCGGAAGCTTGCTGGTGACATCGAATTCGATTATCCAGGATTGAGCCCCGTGAACGTCTATCATACTGCACAGCAGCATCACGCGGTCCCGTCCGGTGGCGGCGTCTTTACCGCGGACTATCTCGGCGTTCTCAGCCTGGCTGAGCATTTCCAGTAACTCAGGACCAAGCCACTGCGCCATGCCGACGGTGAGGGCGTTTTCGAAATAGACTGTATTCTGGCTGGGTTCATAGTGGTAAGTCGATCCATCCTTGGTCCACGTGATCGCGCCGTGACTTCCTTTTACGACCACATCAGTTGATTGTGTGCCAGCCTTATTGGCTCGCATCCATATCTCCGCTGTGCCTCCGGGGAAAGCCCCGACCAAATGGACATCCCTAAAGTCCTTGATAGCTTCAATAGTCTCGGAGAGGGCCCATACGGGCGTGTTCAATTTATCGAAAACAAGAAGTGATAATACAACGGTGATTATGATAATTGTTGCGGCTAATTTGCTTGCGTTGTTTTTCATAATGATTCTCCATATATTCGGCTGATAAAAAGCCGATTGTGCCTTTTTGGAATTTTCCATTTCAGTCAAAGCATCGCTAAGAATTCTTTTATCCATTTCCATCCCGGCAGAAATGTTTAAGTTCTTAAGATATGACCTTTGCACTATTTTTTTGATGTTCTTTATTCGTCTCATTTTTCAAACTCACCATCTAAAATTGAGTGCAGTTTTTTCAATCCGTATCGATATCGACTTATAACGGTATTCACAGAAACACCTTTCGACTTGGCGATGTGCCTGAATCTCATTTTGCTCAGCAGATGCAGGATTATGATTTCCCGCTGCTCATCCGGAATAATGGACATTGCATAGTCTAATTTTTCTGACAATTCATCATAAATGGCGGAATTGTCCGGCCGGTTCTTATCTGAACGAATCGGCCCAGCCTTATCCAGACTGAGATTACGATGCCGTTTTGTCGCCCGGTTTCTGTCTCGCGCACGGTTGGCAGCACAGATTGACAGATAGCCTTTAAGACTCCCGCTTAATCTGAAATTTCCCACAGTCCCGGCGAACGATACGAAAACATCATGTACGACATCTTCGATATAATCTTTGTCATTTAAGAGAGCAGCGGCTACTTTAAGCAAATCATTTTTGTACTTCTCGTAGATACAGCGCAGAGCGTCCACATCCCCGCGATTGAATCTCCACACAAGCAGCTTATCTTCCAGCATCTGTGAACTATTCGTTAAAATTTACAACAATCGATTGCTATATCTTGAAACGACTGAGTTTTTATTTTAGTCTAAAGGAAATATGATTTTCCATCGAATTTTTAATCCGGGTCGAAATAATATTTGAATTGACGCTAAAGGTTTGGTGATGTACATAATAAAAGGAACGAATATTTGACGGGAAAGGACGAAAATGAAAAGAAACGCATTTAAGATGAAATTATCAAGCGGCGATGTTGCCGAATATAAGAGAAGGCACGATGAAATCTGGCCGGACCTGGTTGAAGTGCTATCGAAGGCCGGCATAAGCGATTATTCAATCTACTACGATGAAGAAAACCGGACGCTTTTCGCATTCCAGAAACTCACCGATGATAACACAGCCGCCGACCTGCCGAAAAATCCGGTAGTGCGTAAGTGGTGGGATTATATGAATGACGGCATTATGGAATACGATGATAAGGATGAGCCTGTTTCAATACCGTTAACGGAAGTCTTCCACATGGATTGAACAAAGCGATCCAAAATAGTATTTATCTAATCATTGATAGCAGAATCTTCTTGGGTGCAATTGACTTGTGGCATAGGCGTCCTGGCGTTCCGGATTTGTCGTATAGTATGGGGCTTCAAAGTCATAACCGGCTCCACTAAGGCATTTCTTGAGAGGATAGCGATTATGGTGAATGCGAATCAGACAATGAGATGGTTAGTGTACGAATATGTGTTAATCTTCATAGCCTTTGAAATGTCTATCTTTTTGAGTAAGGCACAAGCTAATTTCGAGGATGTCACTGCAAAAGACATACTACAGAAACACCTTGAAACCATAGCAAACAGGCCTCCGATGATGGCTGACGGAGAAGTTATCAACAAGATAGATAATAGTGACGAAAGAATAGGAGGAATTGAAGAAAAAATCATTTCCAGGATATATGTAAATAATAAGCAGCATGACATAACTCGTAACACATGGCAGTTAGAAGATGATAAGTGGGTCAATACTTCGGAACTGAGGGGCATCTGGGACGGTTCAAGATATACCGCGCGTGTACTCACAATGGAACATACCGATTTCTTAGGCGTTCGAAGACCTGATTATTTAAGAGTCATGTATTCAGATAGGTCGACGAAATATACAGTTGAGTGGGGTATGTGGGCGTTCGGTCTTGGTATCACGGCAGGTAAAGATCATTTCGCAAAACCTTTGTTAGAATCTGAGACATTACGCTTGAGACCTGAGATGGAGCAAGTGGATGGATTCAAATGCTATGTTCTGGAAGGTGATACTCATGACTATCACTATACAGTATGGATAGATCCCGAGAACGGTTACCTGCATAGAAAAGTAATTGGCGAAGGTCATAAGACAGAGAAGCTTGTTAAGAGATTGCTTGAGATTACAGGCGTGAAGATAGAATTTTTCGATGGGATACCTATGGTGACCGAAGCAACACGTCACGTTTTCAGTGAATATATCGATGGAAATACAATTGATCTTACAGCCTGTGAGAAGGTATCTAACATTGTATGGAATCCAGATTTCGAGAGGGAGGGCGCATTTAAATTGGATGTACCGAATGGTACGCCTGTATCATACTTTGCCGACAATATGAATGAAACAGGTATCGAGTTTCACTGGCAAGATGGCAAGATTGTGGCGAATATAGATGAAGAGGTTATCGAGCAGATAGATAAAATGACCGAGGAAATCTTGACTGAAAACCAGGCTTCAAACAATCTGGAAACTACTCAAAAAACCGAGACTACTACTAATGAACCAGCTATTGCTAAAGAGATACAGCCAAAAGGGCATGTAGATACTGCAAAAGATCAAGAAAAGGTACCATCGGAGACTCGTCCTTTTTACACGCTGCTGTTGATTCCAATTGGCCTGTTCATTATAGGAGTTATCGCGTGGCAGGTGTATGTCAGGCTACAAACTTAACAATAAATGTGTTATATAGATATAAGGATGCTGAGTCTCGTAGGAGTAAAGCGGGACAAATATTTTATCCGGATTTTCAAAAAATCATATAGAAAAAATATCAACAAATTCTCCTTGTGATACGCTGTTATTATTATAGTTGGAGGGCTTCTTTGGGGCCCGAAGCTGGTAGGAGCAGGTCAAAATAGGGCGTAAAGGATGCGTATGCCTTTGAAAAGCTTAAAGGACGAGCGATATAAAGGGGGCAGCGTACTGATATTAGTGCTGATTGTACTATCCAGTATGCTCATATTATCAGCAGGTCTGGCTTACAGAACGCGGATCGAAATGCGGCTTGCCCAGGCAAACGCCCGAAGAACGCAGGCTTATTATCTCGCACTTGGCGGCATAGAAAGAGTAAAAGCACTTCTTAGCCAGGGAGAACTCTCGCCTTCAAGAATAGCACAGATATGCCGGTTCATCGGTACGGCAGAAGAAGAAGGGCTTTTTGAGCAGCTTAGTGAATCCGAACCGCCTGAAGGCACGGTGCTTACGTACAGTTTTCGTGATGAACAAGGGTATTTGAATCTGAATAATTCTGATCCCGCAAGCTGGGCTAACCTGGGGTGTATTAGTCAGGAGTTTCAGGCGAGTATAATCGATTGGACCGATGCGGATGAAAATGTTACCCCGGGTGGTGCCGAAACAGACTATTATAGTCGGCTTGAGCCTGCTTACGTTTCGAAAAACAGCCTGTGTGTCGCGCTGAAAGAGTTGCTTTTCTTAAGAGGAGTAACACGACAGCTCTACGTTGGAGAAGACCTGAACCGAAATTCTCTGCTGGATGAAAACGAGAGGGACGGCCAATTCAGGGTTCCACCCGACAATGAGGACAGCGTACTGGATTTAGGCCTTGTGGATATTTTCACCGTTTATGGTGACGGCAGAATAAATATAAATACAACTTCTAAACGAATCTTGAGTGCGTTACAGGGACTTGATGAGGAAGTTGCCGAGCTCATACTAACTTACCGTGCGGGTGCTGACGGCCAATTAAGGACAGAGGATGATATGGTCTTCACGAGTTTAGAAGACCTCAACAAGGTCCAGGGGTTGACGGAATTGCAAATGGAGTTGTTGAAGCAGTACTGCTGTTTCAATTCGGAGTATTTTCGTATATTCTCATCTGTCGGATTGAACAACTTCCAATGCTGTCTTATGGCGACCGTACAATTCGCTGACAATCAGATTCGTATCCTGTGTTTGGAAAGGCTGCTTTAGTGAAGGCAAAGAAAGTCAAAACACAGTGGGCTTCTGTAGATTTAGCTGACGATGGTAATGTAATTGTCTGTGTGAAAACTAACGGCGCGCCATACTGTATTCGTTTTGACTCTTTAGAGCATCTCAAACGGGCTGTTGACAGCAAAAAGATATCAGCCAGGAAATGGGCCGTTGCTGTGCCGAGAAGTTCCTGCATTCTCAAGTCGGTCACTTTACCGGCTTCGGATATGAATGAAGCTGCGAAAATGATAGAGTTTGAATTGCCCTCCCTGGTACCGTTGTCACCGGAAGAATTTGTTTACGGATGCACACTTTTAAACAAACAGGGCAACATGTTGAATGTATTGGTCTGTATCCTGAAGCTAAGCGTATTGGATGAGTTCCTGAAACCATATAGAGCTGTTGGAATCCAACCTCGCAGGATTGCCTTTGGCTCATTGGCAATACATAACTGGTTCAACATGGCCGGCATCGTCACGTCCGAACCGATAATAAGCGTCCTTGTAAAAAAAAGCGGAAGTGCTGTTCAAACGTGTACTGATGGCAATCTTCAAAAGGCGAACGATTTGGCTTTGACCAATGGAGATATCATGGCGTCCTCGTGTGAGATTGTGGAAGAGATATTAAATCAACAGGAAGAGCTACCTGCCCCGCTAAAGGATGCTTCCGAAGTTTTAATTGCCGGCGTGGGGGAGTATGTGTTGGAAGTAAAGAATCTGTTAAGTTCTAAGGCGCGTGATCTTTCTGTTGCTGATAGAATTTCCGTTGTTCCGAATCCTCAAATCATTTGCTACGACGAAGACGATAAATGTGAGCATGACAATCACAGATTCTGCTTTGAAGCGGCTACCGCGGCAGGTTTACTTGAGTTGGCTGAAAGTTCGAAGTACCCGCATTCTAATCTGCTGCCGCAACAATACGTAAGAAGACACGAACGAAGGGCCTTATTGGACAAATACTTGCATACAGCCATTTTGTCTATCGTGCTGCTTATATTAGTTTGGTTGTCTCTTGCAGCGTCGAATTTGAGGATAAAAAGGCTGTCAAGTGACATTGAGTCACAGATTGTACCCATAGAGCAGGTTGCCAGCGGTGTTGACAGCAAGCGCCAACGAGTAGTAGCGATACGAAGACAACTGTCAAATCGTGGTCAAATAGCACAAATAATCGGTGAGCTTTATAAATATACGCCGAAGACCATTTCCATAAGCGAATTGAAGTTTGTGGCCGGTCAAAGTGGAGCATCTGTTGAAATAAAAGGACAGGCCGATTCGTTACCTGCTGCGTTTGACTACACAGATGCTGTGCGTGAGGCTCAGTTACTGCATGGGATTCAGATCGAGAACGCCCAGCAAATCCCTCGGCCGGGTGGAAGCGTTGTAACATTCAAAGCATATTGTGATATCCGGAATAACTATTTGGACAATGGACAGGACAAGGAATAATCGCGAGAAGTTTTTAGCGGTAATCACCGTTGGTGTGGTGGTCTGCGCCATTGTGTTTGTTGTTATAATCGAGCCGCAGTTGAAAAAGCGCGAGGCGTCTCTGGAACGTATGCATCAGTTGCAATTGAAGTTGACTAAGATGGAAGGCGACTTGCTGATAAAGGATCGCATAGATAATATCTATTCACAAATCGAACCTCTAATAGCCGGCAAAGGTACTGATCAGCAGGAAAAATCCAGGTTTACACGTGAACTCAGTGGGTTATATTCAAAGCTGAACGTTACAATCACATCGACGACGATACTTCCGACTGTCGATGAGCAGTTCTATCGTCGTCTGTCTGCGAAAATTGAAATGCGCGGCCATGTCAGAGAAGTCTTTAATTTTGTCCTTGCTGTCGAAACTCACCCCAATCCAATTAAGATTGAGCAGTTTAACTTCAAGGCTCGAGAAATTATCGACAATATACATGCTTCCTTTCTGGTCACTAAAGTCGTAGCGAAGCCGCAAACATAGGTTAAGTGGATGTTTAGAAAAAGAATAAATAAACTCGTGCAAAAGTATGGCTCATGGAGACTGGTACAAACCGCGTTGATGGTAGGAATCGTTGTCTCCGCAGTCGCATTGACGCTGCAATTGGTGATGCCGATTCGGTTCGACAGCGATGCTTTTGGCAATTTCCCTGCCATAAATACCGTAGCCGCCAACGATCTTTCGGAAGTTCTGCAACCTGAAGCTTCGATAATTCTGACGGCCGCGAATATTACCAGAACAGGACTTTTTAAACTGGATACATCCATACGTGATAAGCCGATGGCCGACAAAACCATAGAAATGATCAGATCGCAGTTGAAACTGCAATGTATTTTGGAATTGAATGGCGAACCGGTGGCCTATGTGCATATCAAAGGTAAAGGTTTGCGCAGATGCGAAGTCGGAGACTCCGTCGATGATCTTTTTACGGTCCTGAGCATAAATGAAAAGAGTATTGAAATAACGATTGTGGGGCACAGGCAAATCTTAAGTCTTTAAACAGGAGCCGGATAATGTCGAACCTTTTTGCTGTTAAAAGCGCTGTTTTTTCTTTGGTGGTTATTTCATCGATCGTATCTCCGGTTATGAGTAACAACACCGTAAAGGTAGATTTCGATCCGTTTAGATCCGATGAAGCACCTATCTCCTCTGTGTCTCAGAATGTCACGGACTCAAGTCCGGTTATTCCACAGTTACGATTGAACAATAATGAGATTTCCGATGCTTTTCAAATTATAAGCGATGCGACAGGGTGGAGCATTTTCCCTACAGAACAGGTCAGCAGAGCCAAGGTTAGTTTGTGGGCCGAAGACATCACCTCAAAACAGCTCCTTGATACGATCGTGACATTAGCCGGCTTCATATACTACCGTGAAGGTGACATCATAAGCGTAATGACCTACGATGAGTACATGCAACACTATGTTCTTGAGAAGCAGGTTGTATCGCTGATGTATGCGGATGCCGAGACAGTTGTTGACGTGATTAAGCCGTTCCTTACGAAGCTCGGAAAAAGCGTTGTGCACAGAGAAACAAATAAGATTGTTTTGTTTGAAAGTAGTGCCAACCTTGAGACAATTGTCGGCATAATAGAACAATTGGACAAACCGGCTGAAGCCGAGACCATTATCGAAGTTTTCGATCTGAATTATATGGATGCCGAGGTGTTGGCTCAGACGCTTCGAGAAATATTCTCAAACAGGGAGCCTGCGTACAGTCCCGGGATTATCCGGGAGGAAAAAAGAGTTTCAATCCAGCCGAGCGGCCGGATAACCGAATCCGAGATTAAGAAAGAGGATGCGTTGTTTACTCCGCAGTCGCAAGTGGGGATTTACGCTATTGGTCGGACTAATCAACTGATAATCAAGGCACAACAAAGCGACATTGAAGAGTTGAGGAAGCTTATCACAAAACTGGATACTTTCGTGGAGCCTACCACGAAGAGCTATCATTTTTCCTATGTGGATGCATCGGATATATTTAATGGATTGGAGGAGATTCTGGATATTCCTACAAGGGCCGGCAGATTTAGGGGAACCGGGGCGCAAACCAGGCGAGAAGGAGGCAGGCCGGGTGGCATCACACTTGTTGCAAAAACCAACTCGATTCTTCTGACGGCACCGCCGTCCGTGCACAGGATTATGGACAGCATTGTCAAAAACATCGATTTGCCCGGCAGGTACGAAGCGGGCGTGATGAGGATTTATAAAATTGAAAACGCAGATGTCGATGAAGTTGCCGATGCCATTCGGGAACTTATTGAGGGCAGGGACGAGGGAGAAGAAGAAACTGGTGAGCCGAAGTATAGACAACCAGCTCCCGAAGGTTCTCGACAGATATCGGATTCGCTTGGAATGGAACAGACCGAGGAATTTGTCCCACGAATTGAGGCCAGAGTTACTGTAAGCAGGTCCACGAACTCGATAATCATACGAGCCACCGCCAGGCAGCATCTTGAGCTGGGAAAGCTCATTAGGGAACTTGACATTCGCCGGAAACAGGTGCTGATAAAAGCCGTGATAGTTGAAGTTAGTACGAGCGACGATATGGACCTGGGGGTGGAGCTTGACTATTTCGATGGTGACCTCCTTGCTTTCACGTCTTTCGGTCTTTCCACTATCGATCCTGCTACGGGGATACGTGATATAGTTGTCAGTCCCGGAGGAACAGCAGCAGTTTTTCGACCCAACAAAGTCCAGGCGATACTAAAAGCCCTACAGGGAAAAGATAATGTGAGGATAGAATCCGCACCCCAGATTTTGGTGAATGACAATGCTATCGGGACGATACAAAGTATTGCCGAAGAACCGACGAGACAGACGCATCAGGGTGAGACTACGACCACGACTTCTTTTGGTGAGTACGTCACTGCCGGCACGCAGTTTTTTGTCACTCCACACATCAGCGAGAGTGATTATCTTCGTGTGGAATACCAGATTATGCTCAACTCTTTTGGGGAACAAGCCGATCCTGAACTTCCTCCGGCGAGAAACACGAGCACCATCCAGAGCGAGGCTACCGTGCCTGACGGCTCGACAATAGTTGTAGGCGGAATACAGGCATCAAGCGAGAGCGAAAGTGTCGACAAAGTGCCGTTGTTAGGAGACATTCCACTGATTGGACTGTTATTTAGAAACACGATTATAAGAAAACAGTACATAACGACATATCTGTTTGTAACAACAACCATTATAAAAAGCGAAGACTTCGGTGACCTCGAAGATATCAGTGAAAAAGCCCTACAAGAAGTTAGGGACGAAGATAGTCAAACAATCGAGCCGGAAGCTGAAGATGTTAAATAACGGATGGAATACGGCGGCGATCCTTATCGCGATACCGGTATTCAATGAATTGAAGTATCTCGACAATGTGTTAAGTGCAGTCCGCAGGTATTCAGATAACATATTAGTCGTGGACGACGGCAGCACGGACGGCAGTTCTGATGTGCTCAAAAAGTACACGTACCTGAAAACCATATCGCATCGGAACAATGTTGGATATGGCCAAAGCCTTATCGATGCTTTTCGTTTCGCCTATGACCGAAAATTCGATTGGATCATTACCGTTGACTGTGACCATCAGCACGAACCGTCATATATACCCAAATTCTATAGTGAAATTGCAAAAGATGATGCCGATATTATAAGCGGTTCCAGGTATTTGCTTAAAATAAATTCGGGCATTTTGCCGCCGCCTCCGGAGAGAGTTGCCGTTAATAAAATAGTTACTAAAATCCTTAACGAAAATCTTGATATCAGGCTCACGGATGCGTTCTGTGGCTTCAAGGCATACAGAACCAAAGCAATTTCCAGGCTTAAACTTTCTGCAAAAGGTTACGGTTTGCCCCTTCAGTTATGGATACAGGCTGGCCGGGCGGGCCTGAAAATACGTGAAATTCCTGTTCCATTGATATATCATGATCCGAAAAGGAATTTCTGCGGGCCTCTTGAGGACCCACAGAGACGGTTGAATTATTATTTGGAAATAATCGAGAGAGAGCTTGGATATAATGTTGATCGAAAAATCACAGAGACTCTCTGTTCCTGAAAAGCAAAACATCATCTCGGTAAGCCCTGAACTGTCACAGTGGCCGGCACAGTTGGCTCAAAATATGCTGTTGACGAAAGATATTCCGAAAAGATTGGAAACTCGTGGGGAGCTGCTGAGAATCGCCCATGACTATACGCTGAAAGTTTTGGGTATATCCTCAAAAAGTGATACGTCTGAGGCAATTATTGCTACAGGTCATCAGGCTCTCTGGCACCACTGCGGTATATGGGCCAAGAACCTAACCACATGCGAATTTGCGAAAGCTGTTGGCGGCGGGAGTCTTCACCTGGTATTGGACCATGATATTTGCGACACATCGATGATGCTGCCTAAACAGAACCCCGATGGCAGTTGGTGTTTTCAAAGAATCAGGATAGGGCCTGAGCGAAGAGCGGTTCCACTTGAATTCAGGCATTTGCCTGAGGGAAAACGCATAAGGGCTTTTCTTGACGCTGTCACCAAGTCACATCCTCAACAATTCTGTAATCGTCTCTGGTCCGAATCTGCGATACTTCAAACGGGAGAAATCTCGCGTTTTGGAAATGTTGCGGAATTGATAACGTATCTTCAGTCGATACTCAACATCGGTTTAGGATTCGAAGATGTTTTGTACTTACCCATATCGCGGCTTTCTGAGAGTGATGCGTTTACTGATTTTGTCGTTTCCATAGTGCAGCAAGCCGAACGTTTTGCGGCCAGCTACAATGCTGGAATCACCAGGTTTATTAACGATGCGAAAAATAAAACAGGAGGAACTGTTCGGCGATTGGCGCTGGATAAACAAGCCGGTTTAGCCGAGCTGCCATTTTGGCTGATTTGGCCCGGCAGTAAACGTACATCGTTGTTAGTAACCTCAGGCGAAGCGGGTAAAATCGGGATTGGCACTTCTTCAGCGCAATTAGGCTATCTGGATTCAGTCTCTGCCGACGGTAAAAAAGAGCAATTGAAAAATCTGTTGCAGCAAGCCGGATGTTTTTTACGACCTAAAGCAGTGTCTCTAACCTTGTTCGTTAGACTGTTTTTAGCGGATTGGTTTGTACACGGCATTGGCGCAAGCCAATACGAGCCTGTAACGGATTATATAATCGAAAATTATTACCCCGATTTATCGGGACCGAGTTATGGGATTGCAACGTGCACGATGAAGCTTCCTTTGCCGGACAACGTTGCTTTTCCCGATGATAATGTCTCGCAATTAAAACATAATCTGCGTGATATTAAACATAATCCGGAAAAGTACATCAGTGATAAAAGATTGAAGAGACGAGCAGTAGCAACTTTGCTTCGGACGAAAAAAGAGCAAATTGAGCAGGCCAGTGACCGTTCTTTACCGAGCAACATAAGAAGAGCGGCATGGATTTCGCTTCTTGAAATAAATCAGAAGCTCTTTGAATATGCAAAAGGCACTGCTGAGATGTTGGAAGAGAAAGTTGCTGAATGTGAGCAGAACAAGATCTCCCGGGAGGTTTTCAACAACCGCGAGTTTTTCTTTGGCCTGTTTCCGGAAGACAGACTCCGAAAATTGGCAGAGTCATTGACCTTTGTGGGGCATGAATAGTACACGATTTGTTTCCTTTTACAGATTAGGTAAGACCGGGACGGTGCGCCGGCCTTGTGGTGTGTTACTTCAGTGTAAATCTGCGATTAACTTCTTGAATACTATCATGCCGGTTGATACTATGGCGCCCTTAAGGAAGAATATATTAATCCAACGATTAAGAATCGGGTGAAAGGAGTTGCCTTTTATGTCAAAGAAAAACTTCTGCATAATCTTCATCGTGCTCATCTCAGTGCTGTTTAGCGGCTGCACTACTCAAACGACTCAAGATGCAGGCCGTAGTGACGAAGCTAAACCTGCTTATACGGCCGACTGGGAATCGCTGAAGCAACGAAATCCCGCGCCTGACTGGTTCCGTGATGCCAAGTTCGGTATTTACTTCCACTGGGGTGTTTACAGCGTTCCTGCCTTCGGCAGCGAATGGTACCCACGTAATATGCACAACAAGAGTGGCGACGACCGGCGGCCTGACCCGAGCAGGGAGTATACCCATCATGTGGAGAAATACGGAGAGCCGACGGAGTTCGGCTATCATGATTTCGTGCCGATGTTCAAAGCCGAGAAATTCGATGCCGATGAATGGGCGGAACTTTTCAAAAAGGCAGGTGCCCAATATGCAGGTCCCGTGGCAGAACACCACGATGGTTATTCCATGTGGGCCAGCGAGCTAACGCCCTGGAATGCCAAAGATACCGGGCCTAAGCGTGACATTACCGGCGAGCTCGCCAGGGCTATACGAAAACGCGACATGAAATTCGTGACCTCGTTTCATCATGCTCGCAACAATCTCTGGGAGCATCAAAACCGCGATGGTGCCTGGAACGGTCACTACTCGTTTCTTAAAAGAGACTTCCCTTCTCTGCTTAGGAACCGGAAGAATGCTATCCTTTATGGTTATATGCCACGCGAAAAGTTTCTTCAAATGTGGAAGGGTAAATTAATCGAAGTGATCGATAATTATCAACCTGACCTGATGTGGTTTGACTCGTGGCTGGACGAAATCCCGGACCAGACCAAAATGGAGTATTTAGCTTATTACTTCAATAAGGCAAAGGAGTGGGGCAAAGAAGTTGTCGTTACGTTCAAGCAGGAAGATCTGCCTCGTGAGGTAGCTCTGGATGATTATGAAAAGGGTCGAGCGGCGGGTTTGACGGATTTTGTCTGGCTGACTGATGACACTGTCAGTAAGGGAAGCTGGTGCTATACCGAAGACCTGCAAATCAAGACCACGGTTGATGTGCTGCGCACATTAATCGACATCGTCAGCAAGAACGGCCAGTTGCTGCTCAATATATCGCCAATGGCCGATGGTACTATTCCGGAAAATCAGAAGCAGGTTTTGCTGGAAATGGGGCGGTGGCTCGAACGATATGGCGAGGCTATTTATGGAACTCGTCCTTTTGTTGAGTTCGGTGAAGGGCCGACCCGGCTGGAAGAAGGTGGGTGGTTTGTTAAAATGAAAGGTGCCTACGGACCGCAGGACATACGCTATACTCGTAAGGGTGACATTGCCTATGCTATTATGCTTGGCTGGCCTGGCGAAAATAAGCAGGTTACGATGAAGGTTTTCGGTAAAGGCGGCAAGGCCGAAGGTGTAAAGGTCGAGAAGGTATCTATGCTCGGCACCGGAGAGAAAATCAAATGGGAGCACAATGATGAAGGCCTGGTTGTCACTACTCCCTCCAGAAAAATAGACGATCTTGCGATTGTTTTCAAGCTGGACATCTCTTTTCCACCTCAGAAATTTAAAGGGCTGGCCCTGACACCGCCTATGGGATGGAATACCTGGAATACTTTTGGGGGGAATATTAATGAGAAACTAATCAAAGAAACCGCAATGGTTATGATCGAAAGTGGAATGCAGGATGCGGGTTATGAGTATATTGTGCTTGATGATTGCTGGAGCACAAAGGAAAGAGATGCGCAGAGCAATCTCGTTGCCGATCCGGATAAATTTCCGAGCGGTATGAAAGCGTTGGGCGATTTTCTTCATGAGGCGGGATTTAAGTTTGGTATTTATAACTGTGCAGGCAATAAAACCTGTGCCGGCTATCCCGGTGGACGTGGGCATGAGTATCAGGATGCCAGACTTTACGCTTCCTGGGGTGTCGATTATATAAAGTATGATTGGTGCGAGCATGGTACGGCTGACGCCGGGGAAACGTATAAGACGATGCGTGACGCGTTATATACCGCCGGCAGGCCGATTGTCTTTAGCCTCTGTGAGTGGGGCAACAACAAACCCTGGGAGTGGGCACAGGATGTGGGACATTTATGGAGAACCACCGGTGATATTGCGGATTGCTGGGACTGCAAGAGACAATGGTCGATGGGCTTCAAATTAATACTCGATAAGCAGGTCGGTCTGGAGAAATATGCCGGCCCCGACCACTGGAATGATCCGGATATGATGGAAGTGGGTAATGAAGGTCTTACATTGGCCGAATCCAGGGCGCATTTCAGCTTATGGTGCATTCTGGCGGCACCGCTTATGGCGGGCAATGACGTCAGAAAAATGTCTGAAGAAATTCGCGATATCATGACCGACAAAGAAGCGATTGCCATCGACCAGGACCCGTTGGGTAGGCAGGGATATAGGTTCAAGGTAGAGGATGGGAAAGAAACCTGGGTGAAGGAACTGTCTGACGGTGCATGGGGCGTTTGTGTTTTGAATGCCACGGATAAGGCCATGGATGTCACGTTGGATTGGAAGGATCTGTCTTTCCTGCAGGGCACGTCTCAGGTACGTGATATATGGCAGAAAAAGGATATTGGCACAACAAATACGAATTTTATTGGTAAAATTGATTCGCATGATGTGCTGCTTTTTAAGCTAAGCCCGGTTAAATAAGCTGTGTTAATTCTTTGCATTGATAGAAGACTTTTAGACTTGCCCGCATCAATGGATTGATAACGATGTTCAGGAAGGAGAACCATAATGAAAAGGATAGTTTTTATAAGTGACTTACATATCGGTCTGAGCAAAAAAGAAGTTTCCCATGCCGGAAAAATATACCGCAAAATAGCTGACTCTTATCCCGGAACGCCCGTAATAATCGCCGGTGACCTGACCGATTCGGCTACTCGAAAGCAATTTATCTCGGCTCGAACGCTCCTGAATAAGCTCGCCCAGACTAATCCGATCCTGACCGTACCCGGTAATCACGATTACGCATGGAAGGGTAATGTGTGGCAAAGCGATGCCTGGAGGCACTGGGTAAAGTACCTCGGCTCGCCGCTCGGCTGGCCCAAAAAGGGCATTCAGTGGATGGGAGTAAGCAATGAACCCATTGGTGTTGACGGTCTCGGTGTTTGGAAAGATGGAAATTGTGTGTATTTCGGAATAGATTCAGGCGATCCCGGAAATAAACAGCACACAGCCAGAGGATATATCAGCAAGGATTTGGCTTATGCCCTGGCGAAATCGCTAAAAAAATATAAAGGCAAGACCCGCATTGCTATTTTACATCACCATCCGTTTACCGCCGGTTTTGGGGCTTTATTCACGGGATTGCACGGCTCGTCGAGGCTGATGAAAGCTGTAAAGGATAATTGTGAGCTGCTGCTTTTCGGCCATAAGCACGAATATGGAATCTGGTGGGACAAGCGGTCAGTACCGCTGATAGTTTCATCTCATAAATCCACCAAAATATTCTCCGGCGATTGTCTTACCATCACGATTATCGAGATTGACAAACCCGGCACCCCAAACGCCTCATTCCACCATCACCTCGAGGTATTGTAAGAATATAAGGATTGCGAGTTCTGAGAAACGCCGTTTCGTCATTCTGAGGCGCAGCCGAAGAATCTGGTTTTTGCCCGAGACATGGATGATGGTTAGGCCAAACCTCTTCGATATAATACTGCATAAAAGTTGTTTAAAATTTTTCTTGGCATCTTTTAGTTTATATGTTAACATTGTTTATAGAAGTTAACTTAGGTTAACTATCCATATTATAGTTAACGAAAGGATTTTAGCTTAATCTTTTATTATATAAGTTCTTATGGATAACCAGAGGTATTCTATTATGAAAAAGGGCGAATATATTACCATTCCACAACTTGCTAAGATTTTAGGTATCAGCAGGATAGCAGTTTATAGGAAAGTAAAGAAAGGCCAAATAAAGGCAGTGAGGATTGGAAGAGCTTTTGCTATCCCTCAGAAACAAATAGCAGCTATCTTAGGAAAGACCCTGCGCAAAGAGGATAAAAAGGAAATAGAAGATGCTGTAAAAAAAACGGTTAGTGAGTATGGCCAGACACTGAAGCTTTTGGGTTTGGAATAATGAAGAGTATAACCGTAGAAGAAGTAGAATTTATTGCTTTTCAGTTGGCCAGAGAGATGCTGACTTTTGATGAGCCAATTCCTGATTTCTCGACACGTTTTCCTAATGCTCTTGAAAGTTGTTTGGCTGTGCCTTTTCAAAGGTTCTCAGGCAAGTCTTTATATCCGACTCTTGTATCCAAAGCAGCTATGCTTTTTTACCTCCTTATCAAAAATCACCCGTTTCAGAACGGCAACAAACGCATTGCGATGACAACCTTGTTTGTGTTTTTATACAGAAACGGTAAGTGGCTCAAAGTCGATACGCAGGAGCTTTATAACTTTACAGTATGGGTCGCCCAAAGCCCACGCACCGTCAAGGACGAAACCGTCAAAGCCACAGAAAAATTCCTCAAACGATATTTAGTAAAACTCGAAAAATAGACCAGTAGCATGACTTCTTTACGAGGTACGATTCACGAGCGACGAATCACGAATCGGCCGGACCTTTGGACGGAATTTTGGTTTGACCACGAGTATGGAATCTGGTGGGACAAGCGAAAGGTGCCGCTTATTGTCTCATCTCATAAGTCCACCACAACGTTCTCCGGCGATTGTCTTACCATCACAATTATCGAAATCAACCAGCCCGGGACACCAAACACCTCGTTCCACCACCACCTCGAGGTGTTGTAAAAATTACGAGCGAGGACACCAAGAATATGGCTGATGCTTGTGATTGGATTTTTTATTTTGACGGGGAAGGAAGCTTTGGAAACTTAACGATTTTGCCCTGATTCTTTTTAATTGTGTTTCTACATTTCTTAGCAAATGTTTTATCATTACTATTTTTTATATATTTAACAACATCAAACAAGTCTATTGTTCTGACTAGAATGTGATTGAATGTCTTATTAGCAGTTATACATTTTTGTGTAAACTGTTCTGGCCGTTTATCAGGTTCTGTGAGACGGTAAGCATTTCCAAAAAGTATTCCTATCGCTGGTTTATCCACGCCATTTCTTTGCAAATCTTCTTGAATATTTGAAGACAACTGGCGAAACTTGTCTATATTTATGGCAGAATTATCTTTTCCCTCTGCTTCTCCTATAAACCTATCTACTTCAGAAGAAATGATTATTTCATCAATCTCGAGATGACCGTCGTCGTAATTTT
>CAZQXE010000025.1:0-14558 GCA_964597115.1 uncultured Pirellulales bacterium
GGTAAGGTTATATGAAAATACAAGTCTTGTGAATACTTTTAATTATTCGGTTGATCCAACAACTACTAACGAAGAGCCAACAGTCACTATTGGAAGTCGTCATGGTGGAACTTGCAATTTCGAGGGCCTAATCGACGAAGTTGCAATCTACGACCGAGCTTTATTTACTGAAGAAATCCAGCAGCTTTATGAGAACGGTCTGAGTGGAATTGGGTTTGTGAGTAGTCCGTTGTTTGTGGATCCGGTCAATGGCGATTACCATTTACGCTCAGAACATGGCAGATATTGGTCGGAGCACGATGTATGGGTCTTGGACAAAGTCACCGGCCCTTGTGTCGATGGCGGCGATCCAAACTCAGATTATTCGAATGAGCCGATGCCTAACGGTGGTCGCATTAACATGGGTGCCTACGGCGGAACGCCTTATGCCAGTATGAGTGAAATGCGGTGATTTTATAATTTGCAGATATCAAGAATGGTTCCGGCATTTAGTGCATGGGGAATCTGTTGCATAGCTCCTTGACCTGATCTCCGATCACGATCCTGAGGGACTTATCAATTTCGTATTCTCTGCTGTTTATTATTCTTACTCCCTTCAGTACAGCATCTATTAATGCAGATATACGGTTCATCTGCTCCGCTCCCATTCCGTTTTTTGTTACAATGGGCGTTCCTAATCTGATGCCGCTGGCCACCGTGGCGCTTCTCTTGTCATAGGGTAACCTGTTCTTGTTAGTGATTATTCCGCAGTCTTCGAGGCTCTTCTGCGCTGTGAGGCCTGTCATGTCTTCTCGCAGATTACCGACATTTATCAGAATCATATGATTGTCCGTCCCGCCGGTCAGCACGTCATATCCTGAATCCTGCAGATTGTCTGCAAGTATTTTTGCGTTTTCTATGATCTTGAATTGTCGGTTTCTATACTCGTCGGAAAAAGTCTCTTTGAAAAAAACCGCCTTGGCAGCCACATTATTCAAATAAGGTGTTCCCTGCACTCCGGGAAACGTT
This sequence comes from uncultured Pirellulales bacterium, assembly GCA_964597115.1. GTDB lineage: Bacteria > Planctomycetota > Phycisphaerae > Sedimentisphaerales > Anaerobacaceae > CAZQXE01. The sequence goes on from CAZQXE010000025.1 coordinate 1,009, forward strand.
GTCTTTTGAATATGTTCCCATAAAGCAATTTCCCTGCCTCTTACTTTTATTTTCTGTTCATAGTCTTCGCCCATTAAAATCAGGCCGCCTCTTGGGCCTCCCGGTTTGTATGTACTTGTCGTTGTAACATGGGCATGATCTATCGGTGATGGATGCGCACTGGCAATCACAAGTCCTGCTATGTGTGAGATGTCAGCTAAAAGATACGCTCCAATTTCATCTGCAATCTGGCGGAACTTCTCAAAATCTATCACGCGAGAATAAGCGCTGGCACCACATATAATCAGTTTGGGTCTGAAAGCTATAGCTTTATCTCGGATAGCTTCGTAGTCCAGGAGAAATGTTTCACTGTCGACATAGTAATTCTCTACATCAAAGAATTTACCGCTAAAGGAGACTTCCGCCCCGTGCGACAGATGCCCTCCCTGGTCCAGACCGAGACTAAATATCCTATCGCCTCTTTCCAACAGTGCAGTAAGGACAATCTGATTGGCGCTGGTGCCGGAATGTGGTTGCACGTTTGCATATTGTGCTCCGAAGCTCTCTTTGGCTCTGGCTACAGCCAGTTTCTCAATGTCATCGACGACTTCGCAGCCACCATGATATCTGGAACCGGGGAAACCTTCGGTTGTTTTGTTTTGAACGACAGAGCCAAGGGCCGCCAAAACCGCTCTTGAGCATTGATTCTCCGCTGCAATAAGTTGCAGGTTATTTTGCAGCCTTTCGTACTCTTTCGCGATTAACTTATAAATTTGCCTGTCTTGCCTTTTTAGAGCGTTCAATACACCTGCGTGATACTCCTGCGAAGATATTTTTTCAAGCAAATCCAACACTGTCGAATCCTTTCTCCGGCTATCCACTAGGGGATGCCTTACGGCGGAACAAAGCTATTTCATACTTCTGCTTACGATCCCAACGCTGGACTGAAGAAATTCCTGACAATATCATTGAATGTTACATAGAGAAGAAGCGTTAGGATAAATGCCCAGCCGGTATAAGCTATAATTCCCTGCACTCGTTCACTTATCGCCGAACCCTTGACTTTCTCAAACAATAAAAGCACTACCAATCCTCCGTCAAGAGGCGGCAACGGCAAAAAGTTGAACACAGCTATTACTGCGCTTATAAGACCAAGAAAATAAATGTAGTAAACTAAAGGTTGTTCAGCAACAATACGATAGCTAAATGTGATAATACCGACAGGCCCCATAAGGTTCTTCGGGCTAACGAGTCCCCCCATCAGACGCTTTAATGTTACATAAGTCTGGGCGATAAACATTATAGTCTTTCTATAACCCGTTACTAATGCATCAACAGGCCCGTCGGCTTTGTAACGTCTTTTCAAATCTTCAAAGGGAATTATTTCAGCGAAATCGGTTTTCACGGCCGCGCAGTCCTCACCACTGCCGACGTCCATGGGAACGGCTCCCGCCACTTCCTCATTTAAACGATAGTCAATTGTGATTCTCTGGCCGGCATATTTACGTATTTCCCTGGCAATATCATAAAAATTCGATACGGGAACTCCATCGACAGCGGTTATTGTGGCGCCCGATGGAATTGCAAATGCCTCCGAATCTTCTTCATTGGCAATAGTACTAGCTACAACAGCGTGCTCAAGATCGAAGGCTCGGCCATAGACAAAACCAACACCAATCATAACCTTATCTTCTTTTTCCTGGCGTTTTGGGACAACTGTAACCGTAACCGTTTTCTCAACACCCTCATCGTTTGTACGCAGCACTTTAACAGGCAGGTCTTTGTCTTCGTATTTCGTTGTAACCTCGCGCATCTGTTCATAAGTTGGACTTCCAACATCGCCGATCTTAAGAACAATGTCACCCGGCTGCAGAGAAGATTCGGGATTACTGCTACCGTTTTGGTTTGAAACATCTGTGATTCGCAAACGAGGCACCATAGAATAGATGTCGCCGAAAGTTGATGCGGAATCATCCTGCCTTCTTGCCAGACTCAAACTCAGGCGAATCTGTGTTTTGATCAACTTAACATCCCCGGAAACAGGATCTGTTCTCTCGGCTGAGATTGTAACCGTCGGAGCGAGAGCATCTTTCACGATTTGGTCAAGTTCTCTGTAGTTTTGTATCTCCTTACCGTTAACAGCTTTAATTTGGTCACCGGGACGTAAGCCTGTTTTTTTAAATAATATATCAGCGTTATCTTTTGAAAGTTTCACAATTTTCAGTGTCTGTGGTGGGATAATGCCGAAAGCTCTCAAAGGCTCACCCGGCAGCTCCACTGCTACAAGTGTTAATTCTTCTTCGGAACCGTCTGTGTGCCTTACTTTGAGCGGCACTTTTTCATCTTTGCCTGACAACGCCGCTGCTATTCCAATATTGCTGAAATCGAGATCATTACTCTTGCCTGCAATTTCAATTATTTCGTCACCTGCTTTCAGGCCTGCGAGCGCCGCTGGTGAATTTGGTAACACACCGCCGACCATTGCGGGTGGCAGATCTATGCCAATGAGAAAGACTATCATGAAAATAATACCGGCGCTAATAACGTTAAAGAAAACTCCTGCCGCTAAGACAGCCGCGCGAGTCAGGGCCGGTTTGTTGGCGTAAGAACGGGGATCATCGCTGGTCTTAACCGGTCCTACATCATCCTGGCCAAGCATTTTGACAAAGCCGCCGAACGGTATAAGTCCGATACGATATTCCGTCTCGCTGGCTGGACATTTTTTGCCGATAGTAAAGCTCAGCGAGCCGTCACCGGACTCATCTCCTTCTTTGGGAAACAATTCCGGCAAAATCCTGAACCGATAACCGTTTTCTGTTCTTTGCAGGCCCAATAGAACCGGCGGCATGAAAATTGAAAAGGCTTCTACTTTTATGCCGGATAATTTGGCTACAATGAAATGACCGAACTCATGAACTAAAACTACAGCCCCAAATCCAAGCAAAACCAGCAGCACGTTTCCAAAAGTTTTGATATTTCGGGCAATTAGAAAGAGAACTACGGCAGTAACTATAACAAGTAAAATCACCCGAAAATACTTATCTAAGAAAACTTTTGGTTTTGACATTAAAATATCTCCACGTTCATAAGGAAAACAAGGCTCTATCCACTATAGGCCAATTCTGATACCTCTGTTCTGGCCCAGGCATCCGCCTTAAGCAACTCTTCAAGGGAAACATTCGTCTTAACATTATGTTTACTCAGGCAATGTTCGACAAGTTCAACAATATTTGCAAATCTTATTCTACCAGCCAGAAACTCCTCGACTGCAGCTTCGTTGGCGGCGTTAAAAACAACTGCGGCCGTGCCGCCTGTTTGCGCGACCTTATAACCCAAAGAAAGCGCATGAAATATCTCTAAGTTAGGGCTTTCAAATGTTAGTTTACCTATTTCATCCAGCCGAACACTTCTGGCAATACCGGCAACACGTGCTGGATATGTTAAAGCATATTGAATCGGAAGACACATATCGGGCTGGCCGAGCTGGGCTATGACCGAGCCGTCCACAAATTCGACAAGAGAATGAATTATTGATTCAGGATGAATTAATACCTCTATTTTTTCGACCGGTATATCAAAAAGCCAGTGGGCCTCGATAATCTCGAAGGCTTTGTTCATCATAGTTGCCGAGTCAATGGTGATTTTAGGCCCCATGTCCCAGACAGGATGTGCAAGAGCCTGCTCCAATGTAACGTTCTGGATATCCTCGACGGTGGCTTCTCTAAAAGGCCCACCTGAACCCGTTAGGATGATTTTATTAACTTCTTCACGTTTGCCCGCGTGCATAGCCTGAAAAATCGCGGAATGCTCGCTGTCCACAGGCAAAATAACACAACCGTTTTCCTTCGCAGCTTTTCTTAGCAACTCGCCCGCGATGACGAGCGGCTCTTTGTTCGCAATAGCAAGCTGTTTACCACATTTCGCAGCTGCCAGAACTGCGGGCAAACCCGCCGCACCGACGACAGCGGTAAGAACTATATCTACATGTTCAAGTTCTGCAATCTCTACTAAGCCGTCTGGTCCGGTCAGAATCTCAATATCCAGATCACCGATCAATTCATCAAGCTGCTCAACATAATCGGTGTTTGTGACTGCGATAAACCTGGGCTTATATTGTCTCGCCTGATCAGCTAATAATTGCACGTTACTATGAGCGCTCAATGCAGCAATCTGGTACTCTGGCCCGAGCGCATCGATCACCCGCAGCGCATTTTTACCTATCGATCCGGTCGAACCTAAAATCGCAATTTGCTTTATCATAGATATAACACCAATTCCAGTAATATAACGCCACAATAGCGTTATTACGGGAAGCTCTTGTGTGCAAGTATATCGGATTTGATATAGATAGCAAGAAAACTGTAGCTCGTATTGTATTAATTGTTAGTGAATGACCTTATTGAGAGGATAAGTTATTATGCCTGAGGCGCCTGCACGTTTGAGAGCGGGGACGAGGGAGCGTTCGATTTTGTCTTCAATAATTACCTCAATTGCTACATAATCCGAGTCAGCCAGAGAGGAAACGGTCGGGCTCTTCTCAGCAGGCAGTATCTCAAGGATTGATTTCAAATCGCCCTTTTTGATGTTCATTTTCAAGCCGACTTTGTTGCGAGCTTCTATTGCTGCGTTAAGCAGGATGGAGATATTCTCTATTTTCTCTCGTTTGAACTTATCGTTCCAGGCCTGCCGATTTGCAATTAGTCTTGTCGTAGAGCTTATCACCGTGTCTATTATTCGCAGGTTGTTTGCCTGCAGAGATGTGCCGGTTTCGGTAAGCTCGACGATTGCGTCCACCAACCGAGCCTTAACTTCGGTAGTACCCCAGCTAAATTCGACCTTCACACTAATGTTTCTATCTGCAAAGTATTTCTTTGTTACATTCACCAGCTCAGTTGCGATTATTCCGCCGGCCAAATCATTCGCATTTGTAACCTGCGATTCATCGGGGACAGCTAATACCCATCTGGCTGGATTACTTGTGGCTTTACTGTATGCCAGTTCACAGACCTCGGCCACATCTGAACCGTTTTCCATTATCCAGTCGTGACCGGTAATGCCGGCATCAAGAACGCCATCTTCGACGTATCTACTCATTTCCTGTGCTCGCAGCATTATAGGCTGGATTTGTTCGTCATCTATACGGGGCAGGTAACTTCTTTTGGAATCCAGAATATGGAATCCGGCTTTGCCGAAAAGTTCGATCGTTGCTTTTTGCAGACTACCTGCAGGAATACCGATTTTTAGTATTTTTTCTGTCATTGCTTCGTGTTTTTTATTTCAAACTTACTTTTTTCTGGTGGTTTTCTTCTTTGTTTTCTTTTTGGTTTTAGTCTTTGTTTGGGTCTTTTTTTTGCTTGTAGTTTTTGCTTTACTCTTTTTTCTTCCTTTCTTTGTTTCACTTTCACGTCGCAGAAGCGTATAGAAGTCGTATCCGTTTTTGGCAGAAATCTGCTTGGCCAGGAATCCTTCTATCTGCTCCTCATCGGCTTCAGGATTAACCAGTTCGTTGCTCTTGAGATATTCGACCATTGTTTTCGTAAGTGGAATCGCGTGCCCCAACAGGGATGTGAGCATACAATAATCAACTACGAAACGACTAATACCATCAATTTTCTCAAGAATTTGTTTGGCCGGACGTTTACCGACCTTCTTCAATGACTCAAGGCTCACTTTGTGATAATCGTTGAATATTCCATTCAAGACCCTGGTGATTGTCGAAGCTATATCCCTCGTAACAGGGGTATCCTCACTCAGCATATCAATAATTTCATCGGATCGCGAAACGCGCAGGTCGTTCAAATCAACGAAACAATCAGCGAACCTTCGGAACGCAGATTGTGCCGCTTTTTCGCTCATATTTTCGCTCATGATGGCATAAACAACCGCATGCTCTACTTCCTCGTGGCTTACTTTTTGCGCCTTCGGATATTTGCGATTTAATGTGCGATACAATTTTTGTATTTTCTTAGAGTACTCTTTGCTGTTTTTCATATCAGCCTCGCGGAGAGGTCTATCCTGTTCTGCTCTCCATAGCGTGCGAATCCTAACTTAAATTCGATTCACACTTCATACTTTCTTATTGTTCATCCGTTTGGTCGTCCGAATTCTTTTGAAGCTCGCGGGTTGCCTGGTCAATCAGTTTCATGGTATCGAGCGTCTTTTTGAAATTTTCGTCCCTGTAAAAATGTAAAACGGGGCAAAATTTACTCTGCATTTTACTGGCCAGCAGAGTTTGAATTCGGCTCTTTGCGTGTGTTATTGCCGCATAAGTTTTACTCTGACCAGTTTGATCTTTGCCAAAAATGCTAACATACACGTGGGCACTACGCAAATCTGCCGCTACTTCAACTCTCGTAACGCTTACGAATCCTTCAATACGCGGATCGTTAAGGTGATTGGCAACAGCGTCACTGACCGCTTCTTTAACTACGCGAGCCACTTTTTCCTGCCTTCGAGTGGCCATAATTTTCTCTTATCTCATAAAGCGTACCTCGTATTTCGTTTCGCGAGATACGTATGACAGCTAAAGGGTTCTGGCTACTTTCACGATTTCATAGAACTCAAGAACATCATCAATCTTGATGTCGTCGAATCCTGCTATCTTAATACCGCACTCCAGGCCCGTCTTGACCTCACGAACATCATCCTTGAAATGTTTCAGCGATTCTATGCTCAGGTTGTCTTTCAGAACGATATTATCACGTATCAGTCGCACTTTTGCGTTCTTGCTTGCAAAACCACTGCTTACATAGCAGCCGGCCACAGTGCCGATTCGTGAAATCTTAAATGTAGTTCTTACCGTTACCCTACCAAGCGAGTTCTCTATCTCTTCGGGTGCAAGCATGCCTACCATTGATTTTTGCAGGTCTTCGGTTATGCGATAGATGACATTATAAAGTCTTATCTCAACACCGTCAGCTTCTGCAGTTTTAGCTGCGTGTTCTTCGCTGACAACATTGAAGCCTATAATAATAGCATTCGACGCCTCGGCGAGCACGACATCACCCTCCGTAATTCCACCCGGTGCGGCATGCAGAATATTAATTTTTATTTCGTCGGTACTTAACTCGGACAAATATTTCTTTAAGACATCGACCGAGCCCTGGACATCAGCTCGTATGATGAGATTCAAAGATTCTGTTTTGCCTGCCTCTATCTGACTAAATAAATTGTCCAGTGTTACCTGTTGCCGTTCTGCCAGTGAACGTTCTCTAAATTGTATTTGGCTTTCCTCGGCCACGTTCTTGGCTCTGTTGATATCGTCGAGGCAGTAAAATCTGTCGCCGGCATTGGGCACATCGCTCAGGCCTGTTATCTCAACCGGCATAGAACTTGTAGCTACCTTTATGCTTTTGGCATAACTGTTTCTCAACATTTTCACTCTGCCGTAAGCACTGCCCGCCAGTACTATATCGCCCTTCTGTAGTCGGCCTTCTTTGATTAGCAGGGTTGCCACCGGACCACGTTGTACCGACATTCTCGCCTCGATAACCCATCCTGTTGCAGAAATGGTATCATCAGCCTTGAGCTCGAGCAATTCAGCAATATAATCCAGAGATTCAAGCAAGTCATCTATGCCTAGGCCGGTGACAGCGCTGGTTTTAACTACTTCGGTCTGTCCACCCCATTCAGTGGGTGTTAGCTCATGCTCAGACAACTGAGCGTAGATGCGATTTATGTCGCAGCCCGGCAAATCAAACTTGTTTAATGCAACAATAATCGGCACATTCGCTGCTTTGCTGTGAGCTATTGCCTCAATAGTCTGTGGCATTACGCCATCGTCGGCGGCAACGACAAGCACTACGACATCGGTCATATTGGCGCCTCTGGCGCGCATAGCCGTAAAAGCTTCGTGTCCGGGAGTATCAAGAAATGTCACTTTCTTGTTGTCCCAGGTAACTTCTGATGCGCCGATATGCTGGGTAATACCACCTGCTTCACCTTCGGCTATATGAGTTGAACGGATTTTATCCAACAGACTTGTCTTGCCGTGGTCGACGTGTCCAAGCATTGCAGCGACGACGGCGCGTTTCGTAAGATTCTTGCGCTGGCGCTCTTCAAATTCAGTTCGAACCTGCTCTTCGAGTGTGCTTTTGTGTTCAACAATCAGTTCAGTATTGAACTCCAGAGCAATAAGTTCAGCTACATCATTGCTTATGACCTGATTAGCTGTGGCCATTACATTTTGCTGCATCAGCTTCATTATAATATCCGAGGATTTGACCGCAAGAGCTGCAGATAGATCCTTTACTGTGATTGGCTCGCTAACTACAGCCTCCTTTGGTCTGGAGGTGCTGGTAACTTTATGTTTAGCTTTGGACGCGATTTTACGCACCGGCCTTAGTCGCAGGCCTTCACCACCGGCAGCATTAAGCCGGGCTTGTCGCTCTTCAATATCTGTTTGTCGCCACCTGCTGCCGAGTTTTGGTTTCCTCAGTATTTCTGTATCTTGCTCCTCTCGTCTTCGCCCGTGTGTTCTCTCTTTGTATCGCTTAGGTGATTGTCCTTTTTCTTTGCTCCGGGGCGAAGCTAATTTTTCCTTTTCCTGTTTGTCTTTGTCATACATTAACGGTTCAGTAACGGGCGCATCGTACCTGACTCTGGACTTGGGCCTGGGCTTGGGTTGTCGCAGCGGCTCTGGTGCTTCGACTCGGACGACCTGTGGTCCGCTCAGTCGGGCCGGCTCGGGCTTTTCCATAATCGGCCCGGCGGGTATAATTGGCTCCGGCACCAATTCTTTTGGTGCTTCGACTATCTGTTCTTCTGCGGATTGTGGTTCTTCTGTGATTACTACAGTACTTGAGTGTGCGTCAATATCCTCAGTTGCTTCCTGTTCGCTTTGTACGGTTTCAGTTACGGTGGTTGCCTGAGCCATTGCTTCAGTTTTTTCGGTTTGAGCTTTTGCAATTTTCTCTGGCGGCTTTCGCTTGGCTTTCTTTTTCTTCTTGACTCGAACCTTCGCTAAGTCCACTTTCGTGGATGTCTCGACTGTTGTAACGTTGTCCCCTTCGCTGAACCACTCCCGGATAGTAGCCGCCAAACCAGCCGATATAACCGACATATGGTTCTTTATCTCCAAACCCTCGTCCTGACATTTTGTCACGACGGCAGAGCTTTTTACGCCGATTTCTTTGGCTAAAATGTAAACTCTTGTAGTAGCCAAAAACAAATCTCCAATTCTTTCTATGTTCAGTACATCATGTCTTGAATAACGTGCTCTTTAACGTTCAAAGGGTACGTTTATTTTTCGTCATTGGCCGCTTTTGTCTGTTGGGCCAGCTCTTCTTTGGCTTCGTTTTGTTTCGATTCGGCCTCCAGACGTTTCACTTCTTTAGCTGCTGCTGCAATCAGTTTTTTAGCGATGTCCGCGTCGATCTTCAATTCGTTAATAAGTGGTTCTACTCCTACATCATCCAGGTCCGAAACGGATATGACACCCAGAGCTATAAGCTTGTCAACCATAGTATCGTCGACTTCTTCTACGGCCTTGACGTAGTTCGTTAATCGTTCGATGCCCAGGTTGTATTCATCAGGTGTTAATATATCAATATCCCAGCCTGTTAGTCTGGCAGCTAACCGAACATTTTGTCCATGTTTGCCGATAGCCAAACTGAGCTGGTCTTCATCGACTACTACTGTCGCCCGTCCCAATTCAAAACACAAAGCGATTTCACTTACTTTTGCCGGCATCAACGCATTTGACACGAGCACCTGGGATGATTCATTCCAGCGGACAATATCTATTTTCTCTCCGCCGAGTTCATCAACGATATTTTTTATCCTGCTGCCCCGCACACCGACGCACGCCCCAACGGGGTCAACCTTATCGTCGAATGAAATTACTGCGACTTTGCTTCGGTAGCTTGCCTCTCGTGCAAGCGCACGTATTTCGATAATTTTCTCGTTTATCTCGGGTACCTCTGACTCGAACAATCGGCGGATAAAATCCGGGTGTGTGCGAGAGAGGATAATCTTGACCTGGTTAGATGTCTCTTTTACATCGAGAATCAGACATCGAATTCTCTCACCCACCCGATGCGTCTGGCCCATTATCTGTTCACCTTTTGGCATGAAACCTTCGGTCCAGCGATCCAGGTTAACAATCAATGTTCCGCTTTCATATCGGACGACTGCGCCGCTTATGATTTCTCCCTTACGCTGCACGAACTCAGCGTAGATACTATCTCTTTCGTCAGCACGTATCTTCTGGATTATCACCTGCTTGGCGGTCTGGGCTGGGATTCGACCGAGTCGTTTTATGTCGATTTGCACATCATCCTTAAAAGCTGTGATTTGACCGGTACTGCGTTCTATGTTCACGACTATATTACTCTCCGGCTCACCAAAATGCTTTCTTGCAGCCGAGACCATAGCTTCTTCCAGGTCCACGAATATCGATTCCTTATCGATGTTTTTGTCGCGGGCAATATTATCCACGATTCTCAGCAATTCCTGGCTCATCGTTTTTCTCTTCTCAATCCAGCACGAATCCTAAATTCACTTTCTGATCCAACACCATAAATCGATGCCGAATAAAAAAATGGAAACCAACCAGGTTTCCACTTCACGCGGGAGTTATTAAAATGCAGACTCCCAAGCGCGCCAAAAAAGAACAGAGTTCATTGTTCACCTTTTTTCTACATCATCTGCCTCCAGCAGAGGACCCGATTCTGCAGTTCTTGCTGCAAAACAGGAGTCCAGTAAAAAAACCCCGTTCATTTTCCGGCATTGAAGCAGAAACAACGTTTGCCAAGCCACTTATTTGCGAAAAAGTGCAGTAATGCGGTTCCATTGTTATTCTACCTTGCACTGTTCGCTAATCCCGTCGAAAGCATTTTCGATACCTCTTTTTAGTTCAAATTTTAGCTTTGGCAATTCTTTAGTCTAAATCCTTATAGCCGAACTTATTATAATAATCGTCAAAACCGCCAAAGGCAATGATATTTTTATCTAATTTGCATAATTTTTAGTTCAAGGTCTTGGTAAAAGAGTGCATTTAGAGTGTATAAACAGCAAAGTCCGTATAAAATGGCCACTCAAAGGGTCGATAACGCTCATCTTGTCCCTAAATAGCACCATACAAGTTTCTTGATGATGTGCGATAATTTGTTGAAATTCGTGCGTTTCGTTTCTTTTTATCACTTTATACTTGGTTTTTTCGGGCTTTTACTATTAATACGGTTGAAGGGGCCATGTGTTATTCCGGAGAAGAAAATCTTATTTTCTTGTTTTTTCCAAATGCTTCGCCCTGTTGATTATTGCGAATTTAACCAAATCACTCGGAATTAAGCTGATTGCGACAAAAAGATATACTACGAAGCGGGAATCAGACGCAACGTCAATTGCTTCTCTTTGATAGTGATTGACTCCACGTGTACTTTTATGTCTTCGATTTTAAAAACAGGCTCGAATGATTCATTGTTTAATAATGATGCTGTTATTTTTGTCTGCCACTCATTTTTGATATCTTCGGTTATGCTGGCAAGTCTCTGTTTATATGATTTTTTGGCCACTATCATGGCAAGAGGTGTGATATTCATAGCACCGATTTTAACTTTTACTACGTTCAGACTTAAAAGATTCTGTTCGTTAATTTTCGGTTCCACGACAATGGTAACTATAAAGTCCACTCCTTTTACCACTGCTGTTCCCATCAGCACAATATTATCCGGCATAAAAAGCACTGCAGGCGAAGTAAAGATAACGCCCTCAGACTCCTTCGGCCATCCGGACCAGGCGACGATTTCGTTTATACCCTCCTGCGTAATAACCAAATCAAATGGTTTTCCAAGCTGTGCATCATGGTGTATCTTAGGCAGCAATTCGTGTGTAAGATATGGGCTGACCGTTCCCCGCTCGTAGCTGCCCTCGTTAAAAACAGCAGGTTGGTACCAACGGGGCTTATATAACAATAAAGCGAAGATTATAGTCGCTACGATCAGATCGACTACGAGCCAGCATGCTAATTTTTTGAGCCTCTTTTTTTTACGAAGTTTCAAATCTGCTTTCGTATCCGGTATTTCTTTCTTGCCTGATATCATTTATGTGATTATAGTATCTCCAACGTTTGGTGAAAGGATTTTTCCTTAACGTGTTTAATATTAAAGAAACTCGACTATGTAAGTAACGGAAATCTCTGCCTTAAGAGAAGAAGGGAAGGTTTGTTTACAAATATGGCAGGTCATTTTGCTGATCGTCTTTGCGAAGCCGTAAGGACAAAGAAAACTTCTTTAATTGTCGGGCTAGACCCTGTTTATGCAAGACTTCCCGCTGCGATTAAAAATCATCGCCAGATGAACGACGAATTTGATGCCGCTGCTGCTGTCGATGCAATCTTCGACTTTTGTACGCAAACGATGCGAATTGTTGCACCAATGGTACCGGCCGTTAAAATAAATATCGCATTTTTTGAAAAATATCTCTGGGAGGGCCTGGAGACTTATTATTCCTTGATTACTGAGGCTGATGATTTGGGGCTGGAGATAATCGGCGACGTGAAGCGCGGAGATATAGGCCATACGGCAGAGCTTTACGCTGCTGCTCATCTTGAAAATTCGGAACTGGCCGGCCTTGAGGATAACCTTGCTCCCGATGCTATAACCATCAATGGCTACACCGGAACCGATGGCATCGAGCCTTTTGCGGATATGGCCAGCAAGCAGGGCAAAGGTGTTTTTGTTCTGGTTCGAACCAGCAATCCTTCTGCAGCTATAATACAGGACTTTGCCGATGCAGACGGTCAAACAATGTACGAAAAGCTTGCAGAGGTCGTAAACGAAATCGCAAACAAAGAAGAACGAGTCGGTAAGCATGGCTATAGTAATATAGGAATGGTAGTGGGTGGTACCTCACTGGCGGTAACGACTGCTCTTCGCCAGAAGTACGACAAGATATGGTTTCTCGTGCCGGGATACGGCTCACAGGGTGCATCTGCTGCTGACTGTGTACGATTCTGTAAACCGAACGGTACCGGAGCTTTAATCAATGCATCACGCTCAATAATCTACGCCTATGAGAAGCCGAAATATAAAGACCAGTTTGGCGACGACTGGAAAAGATGCATCGAGCAGGCAGTTATCGATGCAAAGGTCGATTTGGCTAGCTCCATGCAGACTCTGATATAGAAGCAATTGTTACATCACATGCGAAGCGCAACACGCAATACGCAATACGCAATGCCACATACGGCATACGATTTTGCCGGCAAAAAAGTATTGGTGATGGGCCTGGGTCGTTTTGGCGGTGGAGTTGATGTAGCCAAATTTGCCCATAGCGCCGGTGCTAAAGTAATTATCACAGATTTGGCCTCGGCCGAGCAGTTGAGCGGTTCGGTAAACAAACTCAACGAGTTTTCTGATATAGAATTTCATCTCGGCTCGCATTCCCCGGCTGATTTTGAGCAGGCCGACGTTATTGTAGCAAATCCCGCCGTACCCGGCGATAATGAGTTTCTCAAACTGGCTCGCCAAAAAAACAAATTTGTCACATCCCAGATAAACATCTTCTTCGAATTGTGCCCTGCTCAGATAATCGGCATAACGGGAGCCAATGGCAAGAGCACCACTGCTGCT
>CAZQXE010000025.1:14658-21304 GCA_964597115.1 uncultured Pirellulales bacterium
ATACGAGAATGTTTGGTTAAGCGGCAATATCGGCAATCAGCCGTTGCTTACAACGCTGGAAAAAATCAAAGCGAATGATTTGGTTGTGCTGGAATTATCGAGTTTCCAGCTTGAACAATTAGCACAAATTCAAAAAGCCCCTAAAGTTGCGCTTTTAACAAATCTCACACCGAACCATCTTGATCGCTATGGCACATTCGATAACTATTGCACCGCGAAGGAAAACATCTTCAAATTTCAGGAACAGAACGATAAATTTCCGTCCGTCTCCATTTATAATGCCGAAGACGAGATTTCCGCCGAATGGTTTGAAAAATATAGCAAAGACACAAATACCCAAGGGACAGGCAGGACTTGCATTCAGTTTTCAACCAGCGATGTGAGTGATGAGATTCGTGAAGTTTTTCCCTTGCCCGGATGGGCGAATCTTTCAAACCTTGCTGCAGCTATGGCTATTGCCAGGCATTTTGGCATTGGTGATGAGCAGGTCAAGAATTGCCTGCCGGAGTTTAAGGCATTACCGCACCGGCTCGAACTTGTGGAGCAAATAAACGGCGTGAATTGGTATAACGATTCAAAGGCTACCACGCCGAAAAGTGCCATTGCAGCGCTGGAGGCCTTTGAGAAGCCTGTAATTATTATTGCCGGTGGGTACGATAAGAATATTCCTTTCGATGAACTTGGGGAAAAGATAGCCGAAAAAGCTAAAGCAGCTATTCTGATAGGCCAAACCGCCACAAAAATCGCCGATGTAATCAAAAACGCCCAAAAGTTTTTAGCCCCGAAATTTATTGCGGGGTCCATTAACAACCGATCGCACAAAACGCACATCGAATTGACCAATTCTCTCACCGAAGCAGTTCATTCAGCAAATCGCCTTGCAGAGTCCGGCGATATCGTTTTATTAAGCCCCGCCTGTGCGAGCTATGATATGTTCGAGAACTTCGAGCAACGCGGCAAGGAATTTATCAGACTCATCCGGCACCTCGGCACCTGATTATAGGAATTTCCTTGTCAAGAGTCGAAAAAACCAAAAAAAAGTTCCATGTAACTTTTCCCTCGATAGCAAAACAAAAACACAACAAATAGCCGTATCAGCGCGGGAAGCTGCGCTTTTCCCGGTAGTCTCCTTATAAAGCAGCCCTGAATATATGTCGATTTGAAAGCAGATAGAAGAAGAGTCTTAGGGGGGATTGAGGGTGTTAAAAATGCAAGACAATGATGACCGAAGAAAAGAGCAAAGACTACGTTATTATTGGCCAATTTGGTTCGCCAGAGACTTAAGTCACACACTTTCACAGGGGCAGATGGTTGACATCTCAAGTAGAGCGGCAGCTTTTACCTGTTATGCCGATAATGATTGTCCCTATATCGGCCAGCCGATCATTGCTCGATTCAGTGTTCCACGCTACGGTCCGGATGATTCCTTCGATATGACGGATTTCACCCGTGAGGGTCACGTTTTCCGGGTTGATAATGTGAGCAGCTATTTGTGCCGTATCGCTGTTCAGTTCGCCGAGCCGCTGCCTTTCAAGCCGGGCGAACAATCCGAAGAAGATTCCGAAGCGCAAAGGACGCACGAAACCGCGGCCGTATAAGAGATTATTGACATTCATCCGCGATTGCAATTAGCGCCGTATCCAGCGGCGTTATATCGAGTCCGTCTATTCAATTTCCCACCCTACTGTTAGCATACTCATGCGAACACTGGATTTGCGTCAAAATCTGCTTGCGTTCGCCTACTTTCAACGGTAACATTCCATTAGATTCGGCGATAAAAAGAGTTATGAGGAAAACAGTATCCTGCAAATGAGGCCAGCAAATATAAATGTTAAAGTGATACGAGGGAGAAATGAAGAAGGAAATAATAGTCCAGTTGCATGGCAATTTCGAGAAGAGCGTGCATAAAGACACGGATACCGGAACGGAGTTCTGGTTCGCACGTGACCTTCAGAACCTTCTTGGCTACTCCAAATGGGAGAATTTTGCAAAGGTAATAGAAAAGGCCAAAACAGCCTGTAAAACCGCGGGATACGAGGTTGCGGACCATTTTCTTGATATCAGGAAAATGGTTGCTCTTGGCTCAGGTGCCAAGCGTGAAATTGACGATATTGCGCTTACACGCTACGCCTGTTATTTGATTGCCCAGAACGGCGATCCATCCAAGGACCAAATTGCCTTCGCCCAGACCTATTTTGCCGTCCAGACCCGCAAGCAGGAAATCATCGAAAAACGTATAGCTGAAGCAGAACGGCTCACCGCTCGCAGGAAACTTACACTTTCGGAAAAGGAACTTTCTGGAATCATATTTGAGCAGCTTGGCGATGGTCAGAGCTTCGGCAGAATCAGAAGCAAAGGTGATAAGGCATTGTTTGGCGGAAAATCTACCGGGCAGATGAAAGACCGCCTGAGAGTCCCAAAGGGCCGTCCGCTTGCGGATTTTCTCCCGACAATCACGATCAAAGCCAAGGATTTCGCTAATGAAATAACCAATTTTACCATCAAGCGGGATGATATGCGGACCGAAGAAGGTATCACGGTTCAACACGTAAAGAACAATCGGGAAGTTCGAAATATTCTCGTAAAACGCAATATAAAACCGGAGGCTCTTCAACCGGCGGAGGATGTGAAAAAGGTAGAGAGGCGGCTTACTTCCGAAAAAAAGAAATTGTTAAGCAAACCGAAGCCGTTAGAACCAACTCAAGACAAGGAAAAATAAATAATGAAGCTTCAGTTCGAGGCCGCAGCGGCATTCATTTAAGATTGCAATTAGCGTCGTATCCTGCGGCGCTGTATCGAGTCTATCAACTCAATTTCCCGACAAATCCGGACCGGAAGACACCGGCGATTAACCCGTATATTTAATACTTTTTCTGAGCAGATTCGAAGGATTCGGACATAATAGAACGGAATGGAGCGGAGCATCACCCCAACCCAAAGATTTCATAGTATTTGTTATTGAATTGTAAACGTCGCATCACTGCTGTCTGCGAAGATCTCATTGTCAGCACTCTTTATCTTGATCGAGTAGTTATCACCCGGCTCCAGATCCAGGTCGACCCACCAGTGGTAGGCTCCGATGCTGGGGACTGTGTCGATCGTCTTGACGAACGTGTCACCTTTGTAGAGTTCGATCACTACATCTTCCGCCAGATTGTCGTCCCACCGGATGAAGTGTCTCATGCTGCGCTGCCATAGCTCGCCACCATTGGGAGCTGTGAGATGAATCATCGGCGCTACGGTCGTAAAGAAGCGGTTGGCCCACTCACTGGTACCGCCATAGTTGCTCGTGCTTACCCGCCAATAGTAGGTCGTGTCAGGTTCAACCGTATCGAGGACATAGCGAGTCTCCGTTAACTCGGATTCATCCAATACCAAAGCCGTGAACTCAGCATTCGTGGCTACCTGGAGTTGAAACGACCGCGCAAAACCTCTTGATGTCCACTCCAATGTAACAGGCTGTTCCTGGTTGACCATGCTAAGAGCTTCAGGCGTATACAGGATGGGTTGAAGTGGAACCTCCGGCGCATCGGGATACGTGAAGATAAACTCGCCGAACTGAGCATCTGATACTATCAACTGCCGGGTGACTGAATCATAGCTCGTAGGCAGTGGTGTAAACATGCCCAGATCCACGTAGGGACGGTGATAAACGGCCAGTTGGGCCGGATCGCCGAAATCGATGCTTTGGACGTCAAAGCTGACATCAGCCGTTATGGCGTCAATGCCGAAACCCGAGAGAGTCACGCGCTCCACCAGCACCTGCGGGGATTTATTCGGAAACCGTGGAAACCGTGTGGCGTCAGCGTGTTTTTTAACCACCAGTCCGTTATAAGCCGGACCTTCCAGACTGTTAACTGTAACCGTAACGCCCGTCTCGTTCGAATCGTAGGTGCCGCCCAGCTCAATCCCGAAGTGCGTCTGCGATCGGACCAACTCGGGACTGTTCCACACATACTTTTGCAGGCGAGCACCCTTCATTGCACTGGCGTAGTGAAGTTCATACACTAGGTTACCGGAAGGTGAGACCTCGGTTGCCAGCGGCACCTCAGGAGTGCCGCTCAGTATGGCACGGCCCCAGTCAATGAGGATATTGCCGTTGGCGAGGGGTTGGACTCTACCACCACTCGGTGACGAAATGTCCGGGTCATGACGAAATTCCCAAACTAAAGTTGCTGTCATATTGACCTCGTCCAGGTGATACTCTACACCACGGCTATAATCCCGGTCGCTTTCGGTTACCCCACCTCCCATAATGTTTCCGTTATCGAAGAGCAGTATGTTACCATTGGGGAACCGCCATACGGCATGCTGGCCAACAAAGTAGTATGGGGCATTTTCTTCATGCTCACCAATGAATGTAAAATCGTTGTCTTTGCCACCTAAGCGCCAGATGACTTCACCGGTACTTCGGCTGACCTTCACAATATCAGAGGTTGTGCGAAAACAAATCAGGAGATTGTTGTCAATGGGGTCTAAATTAACAGAATTGATATGAGCATAGTCAATATTCTTTCTCGTGATATCTTGAAAGGAATCAGTAAACGGGATGTAGTCAAGAGCGTGCCATTCAAAAAGAACGTGTTTATCAGCGTCTATTTCCTGAACGACGTTACCGGTAACCTGGGCATCCGGTCGTCCGCCAGGAACGACCTCACTCATGTCGATGTGACGCCGGTACGTACCCATCAAGAGGGCATGGCCGTTAGGCAGGAGCTTGAAATCATGGATGTCGATGTTATAATCCCCCCTCATTTGGAAGGAATCCACAATCGTGAACGTTTCATCCTTGAGATTAAAGCCACGATTAGCCGGTGCTGAAATAAGCCCGTTGGACATGACGCCGGGGTAACTCATATTTTCCGTCTTGCTGTACCACAGTGGATAGCCTGATTGATCCAGAACCACATAATAGTCGACGGCCCACCATCCGAACCACCCAATGAAAACTCCCGGTGAGGTTTCACCATACTGTGTGATGACAAGCTCTGGAAAATCCGTTGGCAGTGCCCCGTGCGCTTCATCGTGCTCAAGTCCAAGAAATGACACAACGACCGCACAAATCATAATAATCTTCTTCATTTTCATGATCACACCTCTCTTTCTAAAAAATAAGCTACGGCGTAAAGGCTCGTTCACCAAACGCCGCTGTAATACAATCACCGGAAAATTTCGAATGCTGCGCAAAATCCTGAAATTTTTCTCCTAAATTTTGTCTAGGGCATAACTGCCTCATGAATCTTTATTTACGGCTTGCTTATATTTCCAAAATCTGATGTTGTAGTTAATACAAGGGTGAGGAAAGTAGGCGTTGTCTTTTCACACAGCAATAACATACGTCATCGCCGACTAAAATATGATTACTTTCCCAAGATGCGATTTGTTTGGAAAAATCGTTGTTGCTATCCCATTTATTCCACAGGTGATAGTTTGCACCTACTGCTCTGGATTTTAATAGGGGATTTTAATAGGGATGTGTACCTATTTTACCTTACCTTATTCAGTTCTTTTATTTTTGTTTATTTACAGTTTAAAGCCTGCTTTTTCTTCTTTGCAGCTTGGACCTAATTTTGTTTTTCGGTCGACCTACTGCTTATAGGCCCGCCACAAGTGAAAGAAGCCTCAAAATAATAAACGGCACTAATTATTACAGATTCATGGCTGTCCCTAGTTTTCCCCGCCAAACAAGGATTCCTTAAGAACTGTACCCGCTGGCAATACAAACTGAAAATCCTTCGTATTCATCTTGGGAGAGGAGATTTCCGTATGAAGTTCCGTAGAAGAGCCTTTCATGTGGGCCGTCTTCAGGACCTCCCTTGAACTCTTCACTATCTCTCTCATCTTCTTCTTGCTCTCTTCCGTCACTTCTTGCCCCATGCCTTTGATGGCCTCCTCAAGTTGTTCATCGGTCATTTCTGGTATTTGTCGACCTCCTTCAGGAGGTTCGAGAGAACGATAATACTTCCTGATCAAATAGTTCTTCTTTGAGACCCAAAAGGCCTCCTTTTTCGAAATAGATGACGATCCACTTATGACATAACAATCCTCATCTCCGACTTTCTCTGTCATTTCTATCTTGGGATCTTTTAGCCTGGAAAACGTATCAGGCAGCTCCTTAAATACGGATAAAAAGAGTGACGGTATAGTTAAAGCTGCGCCACCGGAAATTCCTGTTGCACCACCCAATGCAAATTCGTCACTGCCCATCTTGGAATATGCATTCATCCCTCCCATGTAGAGATATGGTTGAGTGCCATCACTCCATACTGCTCCGGACTGAGACCTGCCTGGCATCGCCGTGTTCTTTTGAGTCCAGGAAATGAGGTAAAGATTAGGTTTCTTCAGAATTATCGAGAACGAAGTTTCTATGTTCATCTGCCTTCCACCGGTATCAATATTTGAAGTGATGGTTCCTTGTGCTTTGTAAGTATCCATCGACTTATACGCAGCCTTAACCTTTTCGAATATCTTGCTTGGAGTAATGTCCTCCGCACAGCCATGCGCGCCTAGCATCATTAGGATGACAAACGCAAAGAGTTTTTTCCTTGTCACGATTCTCTCCTTTCTCAATTTCTAACAATGTTTATATGGTTTCCTCATAGGATCCCAAGCCTCATGGCATAAAGTAAGAAAGCACAAACTACGA
>CAZQXE010000026.1:0-21150 GCA_964597115.1 uncultured Pirellulales bacterium
GGCAGTGGCGTACCGAATAAGGTAAAGGTCGGGAAAATCACTACCGAACAATTACGCAAAATCGCAGAAACCAAATTTAAAGATTTAAACGCCTACGATATTGAGCAGGCAGAAAAAATTATCAGAGGTACTGCTCGAAGTATGGGTGTCGAAATAGCTGATTAATAAAGAACCAAATACGTAATATGAGACATTGAACTATGCAAGTTAAAAGTAAAAGATATAAGAGTGAATTACAACAATTAAATGGTGAAGAAACTTACAGTTTGACTGAGGCGGTCGAGAAAATCAAATCGTTTAAGTCAGTAAAATTCGACCAGAGTATCGAATGTGTTCTGCATTTGGGCATCGATCCGAAACAGGCAGACCAGTTGATACGAGGCTCAATATCTTTGCCTAACGGAATAGGTAAGCAGAAAAAAGTCATCGCTTTCTGTGAGGACTCGAATGTAGAGGCCGCCAAGAAAGCCGGTGCTCTTGAGGCCGGTTGCGATGAGTTGGTAAAAAAGATATCTGACGGCTGGATGGATTTTGATGTTGCCATTGCCTCGCCGAAAGTGATGGCAAAAGTTGGCAAGCTTGGTCGGATCCTTGGACCTCAGGGGAAGATGCCTTCGCCAAAAAATGGTACGGTGACTAACGATATATCGAACGCCGTAGCGGAATTCGCTGCGGGTAAAGTCGAGTTTAGAAATGATGCCGGCGGCAATGTTCACGCAGTGGTCGGCAAGCAAAGCTTCGAGAGCCAGAAATTAGTAGACAATATTGAAGCGTTTGTTTCACATATTAAAAAGCTCAAACCAACAGCGGCAAAAGGTACGTATATCAAAAAGATGTGTATATCTGCAACAATGAGCCCCGGTATAACTATTAGTGTTTGAGCCCGGAATATGGCTCGGATTTTGATGTTTGAACTTTTAATAACTTATAAGCGTAACAGGTAGATACAAAATGCAGGTGATTATATGAGCAGACATGTAAAAGGGTTGCTTCAGTCGCAACTGGAAAAGAAAATCGTTGACGAGAAGATTAATGACTTTTTGGTTGTCAGCACCAAAGGCATCGGTGGAGTTGACAATAACCTCATGCGCGGTGAGCTCAAAGAAAAAGGCATCGGATTATCAGTGGTAAAGAACACGCTGTTTAGAAAAGCGTTGAACAGTCAAAAGATGGAACCGGCGGCGGTGCTGTTTAGTGGCCCTTGTGCTATTGCTTATGGCGGTGACAGTATCGTTGATGTTGCAAAAGAACTGGCCGAATGGATTAAGAAAAATCCGATTATAGAGGTCAAAGGCGCTTTTCTCGATGGCTCGGCTTTAGATGCTAAAGCAGCGGAGCAACTTTCAAAGATGCCGACGCGTGCAGAGATTTTGGGTGAAATTGTTATTTTGTCGCAATCACCTGCGAGAAAACTAGTTGCAGCAATTGGGGCCCCTGCGGGGATTATTGCAGGATGTATTGAAACTATAGCGAAGGGAAGTGAGAAACAGGCGGCGTAAAACGAAATATTAAAATTGCCTGCGTAGCTGTCCCTGTTTTTTCAGTGGGGTTAAACGAGACGGCGGAGTTTCGGCTACTACCAGGCGTTAACCTACAGGAGTTATAGAAAAATGGCAGAAGAACAAACAAAAGAAGCAAAAGCACCAAAGCAGGAAGAAGAAAAGCAACAAGTGCAGAAAGCCGACGAAACGAAGAAGTGGAGTAGTGACATCAAGAAGCTCGGCGATAAAATAATCGCCCTGACGTTGATGCAAGCCAAAGAGCTGGGCGACTATCTCAAGGATGAATATGGTATTGAGCCGGCTGCCGGCGGCGCTGTTATGATGGCCGGGCCCGCTGCGTCAGGACAGGCTGAGGAGAAGGAAGAGAAGACCGTCTTCGATGTAATCCTCAAGGAATTCGGCGATAAGAAGATTCAGGTTATTAAGGAAGTAAGGGCTTTGACGGGATTGGGATTGAAGGAGGCCAAGGACCTCGTTGACGGTGTTCCCAAGCCGGTCAAGGAGGGTCTGAGTAAGGAAGATGCCGAAGCCGCACGGAAGCAACTCGAAGCTGTAGGAGCCGTGGTTGAATTGGCATAACCTGAGACGGGATTTTGTATCTGCCCTTTCGGGATACCGAAATGAAGGCAACCAAACAGGATTGCCCCTACGAAACTATCGGGGTGTTTGATGCTGGAGATTAGTAATGGTTGGAATTGGTGCCGAACAAACCGTTCGTAATTTTGGCAAGACTCGCGATGCCGTTGAGATTCCGGACCTGGTAGCAATACAAAGAAAGAGTTACGATTCCTTTCTGCAAAATGATGTAGCACCAACGAAAAGAAAATGTGTCGGACTCGAAGCCCTTTTTCAGGAGACGTTTCCTATCGAAAGCTACGACAAGAAGATGCTCCTGGAGTATCTCTACTACGAACTGGAAAAGCCGCATTACACGCCTATTCAATGCCGACAGCTTCGGCTGACGTATGGGTACCCGTTGAAAATCTGGTGCAGACTGCGCTCAAAAGAAGGTGAGGATTTGGCCGAGCAGGCAATATATCTTGGCGAAATACCGATTATGATAGGCGGCGGAGAATTTATCATCAATGGAGCTGTACGCGTCATAGTGAGCCAGTTGCACCGAAGTCCGGGTGTCGATTTTCTAATAGAGAGCAAAGAAGGTGACAGGGTGCTGCACGGCGGCAGAGTTATACCGGAGAGAGGAAGCTGGATAGAAATAGGAGTTACGAACAAAGATATTTTGGTAGTTAGAATAGACCAGTCCAGCAAGATACCGTCGACTATTTTTCTACGAGCGATGGATCCGGCCTATGGAACCACAGAGCAAATCCTGCGCTTGTTTTATCCCATCAAGAAGATTCCAATAAACAAGCTCACACCAACGATGTGGGCCGTCCATCCCATTGTTGATAAGGATTCCGGCGAAATCATAGTCAAAGCTGGCACACAAATCAGCGATAAAGTTTCTTTGGTACAAGCTGCTTATGCAAAGCCCAAAACTAAAACTGCGAAGGGGCAGACAAAAACTAAAAAGACAAAAAGAACGTCTGTTGAAATTGAAGTAATCAGCGAAGTCAGGGATACCATTATCCTGAATACCCTTGCCGAGGATGATTGCCAGAGCAACGAGAAGGCATTGTTAAAATTCTACATGAGATTGAGACCCGGCAACCCGCCCAATGAAGAAAAGGCAAGGGCTTTCTTCGCAGAGAAATTCTTCGATTCAAACCGCTATCGTCTCGGCAAGGTCGGCAGATTCAGACTGAATCGAAAATTTAACCAGTCTGTAGACGAGAACGAGATGACGCTTCGACCTGAAGATTTTCTTAACACGATGAAGTACATAATAGCTTTGCGTAACAATGAAGGCGAGATTGACGATATCGACCATCTGGGTAACAGAAGGTTACGCACAATCGATGAGCTTGCAGCCGATGAAATTAGAAAGGGGCTGCTCAAGTTGCGCAGGACAGTCCAGGAACGGATGAGTATGAAAAGAGACGTCGAGGAGTCCGTGCGTATTGCAGATCTGGTTAACTCCAAAAGTGTATCGAGCAGTATAAATTATTTCTTCGGTCGTGGCGAGTTAAGCCAGGTTGTTGACCAGACGAACGCCTTAAGCCAGTTGACTCACGAAAGGCGTCTATCTGCTCTCGGTCCGGGGGGGCTGAACAGACGGCGAGCGGGCTTTGAAGTCCGCGATGTTCATATAAGCCATTACGGTAGAATCTGTCCGATTGAAACACCTGAAGGGACAAATATAGGCTTGATCGCCTCTTTGGCAATTTTCTCGGCAATTGACGATTATGGTTTTTTGCTTACACCTTATCGCAAAGTCAAGAACGGCAAGGTTACCGAGGAAGTAGAGTATTTGCGTGCCGATGAGGAAATGAAAGCGATATTCGCGCCTCCGAGCGCGGTCGAGAAAGATAGTGATAAAATAACTCAGGGATTCATCCTTGCAAGAAAAAGTGGGGAGTTGTCCACTGTCTCCAGCGACGAGGTTAACTACATTGACATTTCGCCCAAACAAATTGTTGGTGTTTCAGCGGCGCTTATTCCGTTTCTGGAGCACGACGATGCCAACCGTGCCTTGATGGGTTCGAATATGCAGCGACAGGCGGTTCCGTTGCTCAGGACAGAACCTCCTTTAGTTGGTACCGGTATGGAGAATGTTATTGGCCAGAACTCAAGTATGGTTATCCGTGCCGAAAGCAGCGGCACTGTTACTGCGGTGGATGCGATAAAAATAGTGATTAACCACACTGATGAATATCATCTCGCCAAATTTATGGGCTTAAATGAAAGAACGTGTCTTAATCAAAAACCAGTAGTCAACCTTGGTGAAAAAGTAAAGACTGGGCAAATCATAGCCGACGGTGGTGGGACTGCCAATGGCGTGTTGGCCCTCGGTAAAAATGTTCTCGTGGGATTTGTTTCCTTCGACGGCTTTAATTTTGAGGATGCGATTATCGTCAGTGAAAAACTCTGTAAGGACGATAGCTTTACGAGTATTCACATCGACGAATTTACAGCCGAAGTTCGCGAGACCCGCCTTGGTAAAGAGGAGTTTACCTGTGATATTCCCAATGTTAGTGAAAGGGCGCTGAGGAACCTCGATGAGTATGGAGTTGT
Source organism: uncultured Pirellulales bacterium (assembly GCA_964597115.1). Taxonomy (GTDB): domain Bacteria; phylum Planctomycetota; class Phycisphaerae; order Sedimentisphaerales; family Anaerobacaceae; genus CAZQXE01. The sequence goes on from CAZQXE010000026.1 coordinate 4,638, forward strand.
GTGTGAAGGGACAAGGGTATGCCCGGGTGACATTCTGGTGGGCAAGGTAGTACCAAAGAGTAAAACGGAACTGACTCCCGAGGAAAAACTGCTGCATGCTATTTTTGGCAGAGCCGGCGAAGATGTAAAAAATGATTCGCTTGAGCTGCCCAGCGGATACGAGGGAATAGTCATAAAAACGGAGCGGTTCACCAGACGCGGAGCAGGTTCCGAAGAGCAAAAGAAGGCTTTGGCTGTCGAGGTAAAAGAGTTTGAATCACAGATTAAGACCAGGGAATGCGCGATATTCAGGCAAATGATCGAAACTATCCATCAGAAGTACGATGTCAATATCGTCGATTCTTCCACACGCCAGAAAGTCGGCGCCAGCTCTGATGATGAGGTTATCTATGAGCAGATAGATAACTTCAATATCAAGTGGATCAGACCGGCCTCGCTTCGGGACGATGTACAAAAAATCGTTGACAAATTCTGGGCTAAAATCGTTGAAATTCAGGAAGAGAAAAAACACAGAATTGAAAGTCTCAAACACGGAGATGAGTTACCCAGCGGCGTGCTGCAGATGGTAAAAATCTACGTTGCCATCAAGAGAGCATTGTCAATTGGCGACAAAATGGCCGGACGTCACGGTAACAAGGGCGTAATCGCTAAAATCTTGCCAGAAGAGGATATGCCGTTTCTTGAGGATGGTACTAGCCTCGATATATTGCTGAACCCTCTTGGTGTCCCGAGCCGAATGAACGTGGGACAAATTCTCGAAACGCATCTCGGCTGGGTGGCGGAAGTGCTGGGCTTTAAGGCTATTACTCCTGTCTTCGATGGTGCCACCGAAGATGATATCCAGAGGTTAACTGCCGAAGCAAGTGAGCTTATGAGCAATCGAAAAGCCGAATACGAGGAGAAAAAACAAGCACCTCCGGTTGATGAGTTCTTTGTCAATATCCCGAAAAGCCTGAAGTGTCAGTTGTATGATGGCAGGACAGGCGAACCGTTTGATCAGAGAGCGACTATCGGATACATCTATATGATGAAACTGCACCATCTTGTCGACGATAAGATTCACGCAAGAGCGACCGGACCGTACAGCCTTATTACACAGCAGCCATTAGGCGGTAAGGCAAGAACCGGTGGACAAAGGTTCGGTGAGATGGAGGTCTGGGCATTAGAAGGATATGGAGCTGCTTATACACTGCAGGAAATGCTCACCGTAAAGAGCGATGATGTTGAGGGACGAACAAAGATATATGAATCAATGGTCAAGGGACAAAACACACTTGAAGCCGGAACTCCCTTGTCTTTTGATGTTTTGTGTAACGAAATAAGAGGATTGGGATTGAATATTCAGCTTGAGAAGAAACGACTTGGGAGCGACGTTCTCTGAAAATCATTTGAGAATTACCAATTGTCATGTGTCAATGGTAAGGAGCCTTAAATGTTAGGAAGTATTTACGACCGTATTAATGATTACGGCTCGGTCAAGATTTCACTGGCCAGCCCGAATGATATTCGCAGCTGGTCTTTTGGTGAAGTGCGCAAGCCCGAGACTATTAACTACCGGACTTATCGACCGGAAAGGGACGGCCTGTTCTGCGAGAGAATCTTCGGACCCGAACGAGACTGGGAGTGTGCCTGCGGAAAGTATAAAGGTACCAAGTTCAAGGGTATCATCTGCGACAGATGTGGAGTTAAGGTTACACACAGTCGAGTGCGAAGAAAACGAATGGGGCATATTAATCTGGCAGCGCCGATTGTGCATATATGGTTTTTCAAGTCCATACCGAACCGGCTGGGAAATCTCCTGGCCATGAAAACCGCTGACCTCGAGAAGATAATATATTTCCAGGAGTATGTCGTTACTGATCCGGGGCAAAGTCCACTTAATGCCGGACAAATGCTCAGCGAGGAGGAGTGCAGAGAAGCCACGAACAAATATGGAAAGGCATTTAAGGCGACAATGGGAGCAGAAGCCATCAAGGCACTTCTGGAAAACCTCGATCTCGAGTTAATCAGCGATCAGCTCAGACAGGCTATAATAAAGACGAACAGTAAGCAAAAAATGAAAGAGCTTACAAAGCGGCTTAAGATTATTAACCAGGTCACAAACAGCAAGAACAAGGCACAATGGATGGTCATGGAAGTTATACCTGTTATTCCGCCGGATTTAAGGCCGCTGGTTCTGCTCGAAAGGGACAATTTCGCAACAAGTGACTTAAATGACCTCTACAGGCGAATTATAAATAGAAACAACCGTTTGAAAAAGCTAATGGACCTTAACGCTCCTGAGGTGATCATACGTAATGAGAAACGAATGCTCCAGCAGGCGGTAGATTCGCTGATGGATAACGGACGATGCCGAAGATCGGTTCTGGGCAGTAACAATCGCCCTCTCAAGTCACTAACCGATATGATTAAGGGCAAACAGGGCCGGTTCCGTGAGAACCTTCTTGGCAAGCGTGTAGATTACTCGGCTCGTTCGGTAATTGTGGTAGGTCCTGATCTGAAGCTTTATCAGTGCGGTCTACCGAAGAAAATAGCTCTGGAACTGTATCAGCCCTTTATTATTCGCAAGCTCAAACAACATGGACTTGCCGATACAATCAAAAGCGCCAAGAGAATGATTGAACGGCGTGACGACCAGGTTTGGGATATCCTGGAAGAGGTCATTCATCAGCATCCTGTGCTGCTTAACCGTGCTCCAACGCTTCATCGAATGGGTGTTCAGGCTTTTGAACCGGTGCTCGTTGAAGGTAATGCCATCATGCTCCATCCATTGGCCTGTAAAGGTTTCAATGCTGACTTTGATGGCGACCAGATGGCAGTGCATTTGCCGTTGAGTGTTGAAGCACAGGCTGAGACTCATATTTTGATGATGACCACCTCAAATATCTTTTCACCAGCCAATGGATCACCGATGGTTGGACCGTCTCAGGATATGGTGATGGGCAACTACTATTTGACCTATATGGAAGTTTCTGATGCCTCGAAGGCTGAACCAGTCAGGATCTTCCGGGACAACTTCGAGGCGATAATGGCCTATGAAACGGGAAAGATTAGTTTGCACACAAGGATCAAGGTCCGACTCGGTGATATCAGGATCTTCAATGAATCAGGAGAAATCAAAAATCAAACCGTAGTAGAAACGACGGTTGGTCGGTGCATATTCAACGACATGCTCCCGGAGGGGATGCCGTTTTACAATATGATAATGTCCCAGAGGGAACTGAGCCGGGTAATTAGTGACTGCTTCGAATATTCAGGCTCTGCCAATACGGTGGACCTGCTTGACCAGATAAAGAACCTGGGCTTCAAATATGCAACACTGGCAGGCTTGAGCTTTGGAATTATGGATATCAAAATTCCCGAAAGGAAATCGGAGATTATCGAAGAGACCGAGAAGAAGGTTAGTAAGATCCGTAAGAATTATAATGATGGTGTTTTGACCGAAGGCGAAAGATATAACCAGGTTATTGATGCTTGGACGAATGCCCGAGTGGCGGTAACCAATGAAATGATGCGAGGTCTCAAGGAAGATACTAAAGAGGACGGCACGCCGTACCTGAACCCGATATACCTTATGAGTGATTCCGGAGCGAGGGGAAGCGTCGACCAGATTCAGCAGCTTGCGGGAATGAGAGCGCTGATGGCTAAGCCGAGTGGCGAGATTATCGAAACTCCCATTAAGGCAAACTTCCGTGAGGGTTTGAGTGTCCTTGAATACTTCAGCTCTACGCACGGAGCACGAAAAGGATTGGCCGATACTGCCTTAAAGACTGCGAATTCCGGTTATCTAACTCGCAAGCTCATTGATGTAGCCCAGAATGTGATTGTCATTGAACGCGATTGCCAAACCCTGCAGGGAATTACCAAAGGTATCGTCAGCAGGGGCGAAGAGATTGATGTTCCTTTTTCTCAACTGGTTGTCGGCAGAACCGCCAGAGACAATATTCGTAACCCGATGATCGATGAGATGATCGTTCACGAGAATGAGGTCATAACTCCGGAGATAGCGAGAAAAATCGAAGCTTTGGGCCTCGATGCAATCAGAGTCAGAAGCCCGCTGACCTGTGACAGTCCGTTTGGAGTCTGTGCGAAGTGTTATGGCTGGGATATGAGTACGGGCAAGTTGGTCGAAGAAGGCTCGGCTATAGGTATTGTTGCTGCACAGTCAATCGGTGAGCCGGGAACACAGTTGACATTAAGAACGTTCCATACTGGTGGAGTTGCTTCTAGGGCTATTCTTGAGAGAGAACAAAAAGCTACTTATCAAGGACATGTTCAGTATCACGATATAAATGCAGTTGAAATTACACATGATGATGGCAAGACAGTGACAGTTGCACTCAAGCGTAACGGTGAAATATCCATTCTTGATGCAAAGGGCAGGGAACTCGATAGGTATAAAGTTCCTTATGGGGCAATCGTTCTGACTAAGGATGGTCAGAAAGTCAAAACCGGGGTTTCTTTGTTCAGATGGGACCCGCACCGTACACCGATTTTGGCGGAGGTGGGCGGGCTGATACGCTTTGTTGACGTCATCGATGGCGAGACGATCGGGATTGAAGAAGAGCGAAAAGGGCAGGCCGGCAAACCTGTGGTAATAGAGCACAAGGGCGATAAACATCCCCAGATTATCATAGAAGATACTGATGGTAAAATACTCGATGTTCACTATTTGCCGGCGGGTGCGAGAATTGAAGTTATTGAGGGTCAGCAGGTGCTGGCCGGTCAGTTACTTGCTCATCAGCCAAGAGCTTCCGGCGGTACTCAGGACATTACGGGAGGTCTGCCGAGAGTTACGGAAGTCTTTGAAGCGCGAAAACCCAAGGATCCTGCAGCAATGGCTGAGATCAGCGGTCGCGTCGAGCTGCGAAGCGATAAACGCAAGGGCAAAATGACGATTACGATTAGAAGTGAAAGCGGCATGGAGAAAGAACACCATGTTCCGCGTGACAGGCATCTGAACGTACATACCGGTGATTTAGCGGAAGCCGGTGACGCTTTGACAGATGGTCCGTTGGTGCCGCACGATATTCTGCGAATCAAGGGTGAGGAAGCGCTGCAGAGATATTTGACAATAGAGATTCAAAACGTTTATCGTTCCCAAAATGTTAATATCAACGATAAACACATTGAAATTATATGCTCCCAAATGATGCGAAAGGTCGAAATTGAATCTGTTGGTGACAGCTCATTCCTGCCGGGTGAAGTTGTTGATAAATTCATATTCAGAAAAGAGAATGATAAATTGACTAGCAGCATCAGGATTACGGATGTCGGAGATGCTGCTGATTTACAGGACGGTCAGGTTTTGAGTAAGAAAGAACTGGCCAGTATTAATGAAAAGGTTGAAATGATTGGCGGTCGCGGAGCTACAGGTAGAAAACCAAAACCTGCAACTGCCAAAACATTGCTGTTAGGGATCACGAAGGCTTCACTGTGGTCGGAGAGCTTTATCGCAGCAGCGAGCTTCCAGGAAACGACCAAGGTCCTTACGGAGGCGTCTTTGGCCGGCAAAGTGGATGAGCTTCACGGCTTGAAAGAAAATGTAATACTCGGCCATCTGATACCGGCCGGAACGGCTTTCAAGCCATATTTGGATATTAAAGTCAAGCACCTTGTCGAAGCTCCGCTGCCGAAGGAATTTGAAGAGGCAGAGGAGATCAAGGAAGCCAAAGATGCTGAAGCCAAGGCCGATGCTGCTGTCAGGGAAGCCCTCGGAATTAAGTGATTTATCCGGGATATTACAGCGTGAAAAACCTTGCATTTTCGCTTTTGTCGTTATAATTTGGCGATTCAGAGCGAAAATCTCTTGGAATTTAACAAACTGATGCTAAAATAGCTCTCTGTTTTGTCGATTATTATGTAGTGTAGCTAAATGAATTAAGAATCAGGAACTATAGGAATTATGCCTACTATAAATCAATTAGTTAGAAATCCACGTGCAAAGTCAAAGGGCCACAAGCGCGTATCTGATATTAGCGGGTCGCCGCAAAAGCGAGGTGTGTGTCTGATCGTAAGAACACAAACGCCAAAGAAGCCTAACTCTGCTTTGCGGAAAATCGCACGTGTCAGGCTGACCAATGGCAAGGAAGTTACAGCTTACATACCCGGTATTGACCATAACCTCCAGGAGCACAGCACTGTGATTATTCGCGGAGGCAGGGTAAGGGACCTGCCTGGAGTGAGATATCATATCGTCCGTGGCGTGCTTGACTGTGCAGGCGTGACTAATCGAAAGCAGGGCAGGAGTAAATACGGTACCAAGAAAGCAAAATGAACTGGTTAAATATTAACCGGATAAATAATCACCGGTTATCAGTTGCCACATTGAGGATATTATGGCTAAAAAGTTTACAGCTTCAAATCAGCAGCTAAAACATGACGCGAAGTATAATAGCAAGCTGGTCTCGAAATTCATTAACTGTCTGATGTTGGACGGTAAGAAAAGTACTGCCCAGCATGTCTTTTATGATGCTATGGACATCATCGGCAAGAACGTCAAAGATGCAGAAACCATTGAAGTGTTTGAGAAAGCAGTGAATAACGTTAAACCGTTAATTGAAGTTCGCAGCAAGCGGGTTGGCGGAGCAAGTTATCAGGTACCGATGCAGGTAAGTGCCAAGCGCCGGCAGTCACTTGCCTTTCGCTGGATATTGGCCTCGGCCAGAGCCAAGAAGGGAAAACCTATGTGTGAGCGTCTGGCTTCCGAATTAATAGACGCTTATAACGAACATGGTGGTGCAATGACTACTCGAGAGAATGTCCACAGAATGGCTGAGGCAAATAAGGCGTTTGCCCACTTCGCTTGGTAATAATTGTTATTTATAACTGCCACGGATTATTTTTGAAAATGACCGTGGCAGTTTTTTTATATATCTATAGTAGTTCTTCACATCTTTTTCTAAGAAGAGGTCATGAGAGACCGGATGTAGATTATGTCGGGTAATCTGAAAAAACTGCGTAATATAGGGATAATGGCGCATATCGATGCGGGCAAAACAACGGTAACAGAGCGCATTCTCTACTATACGGGTAAGACCTATAAAATGGGTGAGGTTCATGATGGCACTGCAGTTATGGACTTTATGGAAGAGGAGCAAAAAAGAGGCATTACTATAACTTCTGCAGCAACAAAGTGTCCTTGGAAGGGCTTTGAAGTCAACCTTATCGATACTCCCGGGCACATCGACTTTACTGCTGAGGTTGAAAGGTCACTGCGGGTTCTCGATGGAGCGATAGCAGTATTTGACGGCAGCGAGGGTGTGCAGGCTCAGAGCGAGACTGTCTGGAGACAAGGACAAAAATACGAGCTACCTTGTCTTTGCTTTGTTAATAAGATGGACAAAGTAGGCGCTGACTTTGAAATGACGATTGATAGTATTCGCGACAAGCTTCTTGCCAATCCTATTTTAGTGCAGATTCCTATCGGCGCAGAGGATTCTTTCGCAGGCATTGTGGACCTTATAAAAATGCAGGCGGTTTTCTATAAAACAGAACAGATGGGAGCTACGTTTGAAGAGACAGAAATTCCCACTGAATTACAGCAAACAGCTAAAAAGCAAAGAAACGAGATGATTGAGCTTGCAGCCGAATATGATGAAGAACTGATGGACAGCTATGTTCACGATGAGCCGATAGATCCCAAAATAATTAGCAGAGCAATTAGAAAAGGAACTTTGAGCAACAAGCTACATCCAGTATTTGTCGGCTCTGCATTAAAATACATCGGTGTGCAAAGACTGCTCGACGGTGTCTTGTTATATCTGCCTTCTCCGTTGGACGGACGCGTCCTGACCGGACATAAACCGAACGATAAAAGCAAGGAAATATCCATTAAATGTGACCCGAACGGCAGCATGGTGGCACTTGCGTTCAAAATTACCAGCGATGTACACGGTGATTTGAGTTTCCTGAGGATTTATCAAGGTAAATTAAAGTCCGGCAGTAGAGTTTTAGATGCGAGTCGTAATCGACGGGAAAATATTACCAGAATTTTTGAGATGCACGCCAAAGAGAGGAAGATATTGGATTCTGCCAGTGCCGGCGATATTGTTGCGGTTGTAGGATTAAAGAAAACACTTACTGGCGATACGATTTGTGATCCAAAGAAACCCGTTTGTCTGCCGAGTATTACATTTCCCCAGACAGTGATTAATATGTCTATAGAACCGAAAACTGCCGCGGAAAAGCCAAAATTGGTGAATGCACTGGCGGACCTTAAACGCGAAGATCCGACATTTGTGTGTAGAATGGACAATGAAACAGGCCAGACGATCATAAGTGGTATGGGAGAATTGCACTTAGAGATATTGCAACACAAGCTGATAAGAGAAAAAGGAGTTCATATTAGGATCGGTAAGCCCAGAGTTGCCTATAAAGAGGCTATTACTAAGTTGCAACAAGCAGAGGGCAAATTTGTACGCCAAACGGGTGGACACGGTCAATACGGTCATGTTGTCCTGCAGGTTGAGCCTCTGATTGATGAGGACGGCCATTGGAGTCGCGATATCGAATTCCAGAGCACAGCCCCTGGTGATGCAGTGCCGAGAGAATATGTATCTGATGTGGAAAGGGGAAGCAGAGACGCTTTAAGCAGTGGTGTATTGGCTGGTTATCCTATTGTGGGTATTAAAGTTACGTTAATTGATGGCTCGTTCCATTCTGTGGATTCTTCTAGTTTGGCTTTCGAACAGGCAGCTGCGATGGCGATTGAAAAGGCGGTCAAAAAGGCAGAACCTGTTTTGCTTGAACCTGTAATGCGGCTTCAAGTGGTGGTTCCACAGGCCAATTTTGGAGTGGTTCAGGGAAATCTGCTTGCGAAAAGGGGTTTGATTACGAAATGTCGTATTCACGGGAATATGCAGGTTATTGACGCCAAAGCACCATTAGTTGAAATGTTCGGCTATTCCAGCGATATCAGAAGTGCAACAGCCGGCAGGGGAACTTTCACAATGGAGCCGTTGAATTATGAAAAAGTTCCTGACCAGATTGCAAAACAGATAATTTTTTAAAAAAGATAAATAATTTTAATATTTCGACAAAATTATCATAAAAATACGTACATTTCGTTGACAGTGTATATCTTTTATGGTAAGTTCTCGGGTTTTCAGCCGTAGCGAGCATCGTCATGGTTGACTTTGCGTAACCTTAGTTGGGCTGTGGCATGTCTAATATATTGTGGTCAAGGATGATTTGTCAAATTAGTTAGGGGTGTACTAAAAAAGCCCGTACAATGGTTTTGGATGCCGTTCTTCGATTGTAATCCGAACTCTTTAAGGAAGGCGAATTGGATAATTTATTACGGTTATATTGAAATTGATTGTTGAAATCAGATGACGCCGAATCAATGACCAGTTATCAATAGTTATCTAAAAGGCCTCTCCTGCCAGAATCAGTTAGGATAGATTTAGCAGATAGCAGAAAAGCTGTAGGCTAAAAGAAGATTTTATATTTTATTTTTATCTTATAAGTCGATATACTCCAGACTTTTATAGGGGTGTGAAGAATATAGATTATTTTATGAATTATATAATTGAGCAGTAATATGATACAAAGTGGGCAAATTTCTATGGGAGTGCAAGTGAGGTAGACTGCTTTTTTAGCTGCTAGTCGGCTTGATGCTTGTTTGGGCATGAATTTGTCCATGCGGAAGTGCCGGGTTGGCTGCAGGAAGCGCAGAGGAAAGATATGGCTGCTGAAACTGAAAGAATAAGAATAAAAATGGAATCCTATGATCACAGGGCCCTAGACGCATCTGCTAAGGAGATAGTAGAGCATGCTAGAAAAACAAATGCTCGTGTCAGCGGTCCGGTACCGTTGCCCACGCGTATAGAAAGATATACCGTTTTGCGAAGTCCTCATATTGATAAGAAGTCACGTGAGCAGTTTGAGTTGAGGACACACAAACGCCTGATTGATATTCATGAGGCGAACGCGCGAACGGTCGAAGTATTAAACCGCTTGGTTGTTCCAGCGGGAGTTTTTGTGAGAATTAAGGCTTGATTCACAGATAAATGAGTGTGAATCGAATCGAAAGAACCGAGACAATGGCAATGTTGTTGGGAAAAAAAGTTGGAATGACTCAGGTCTATGACGAAGTGAGTAATTTGGTACCCGTTACAGTCATCCAGGCCGGCCCTTGTGTTGTTATGCAGGTAAAAACGGCACAGAAAGATGGTTACAATGCTGTACAGCTTGGTTTCGATGACGTAAAGCCTGTGCGCACGAAGAATCCTCAGATAGGGCACGCTAAGAAAGCTGGTACGACGCCGAAGAAATTTATCAGGGAAATGCGATTGCCGGATGATGCTGAATTGCCATACAAAGCTGGAGAGTCTGTCACGGTTTCGATCTTTGCAGAAGAAAAATCTGTTGATGTTGCTGGAACCAGCTTGGGCAAGGGTTTTGCCGGTGTCATGAAGCGTCACGGATTTGGCGGTTTCCCGGCTTCACACGGTACGGAAAGAAAACACAGAGCACCTGGCTCAATATCCAGTTTTGCCAGCGATGCCGGCCATGGTCCTGGCCCTAAAAAGGGCAAGAGAATGGCCGGTCATATGGGTAACAGGCGGATTACAACAAAAAACCATGAATTAGTGGCTATAGATGAGGAAAAGGACCTTTTGATAATTAAAGGTTCTATACCCGGACCACCGGATGGCTATTGTATTATAAATAGTTCCAAAAAGGTAAAAATGAAACAAAACGCATAAGACGAGCCTTGCTTTAGCGGGCAGATGTGTTATTGCTGCAAAGGAACCAGCATAATACGAGATACATGAGAATGATAGATTTGGTTGTTTACAACACAGACGGACAGGAAGTTGAAAGCTTAAAGGTTGATGAAGCGGCTTTGGGCAGCTCGGTCAGGTACCCATTGCTTAAGCAAGCTATCATTATGTACCATGCTAATAAACGTGTGGGAACGGCTGCGACTAAGAGTAGAAGTATGGTAGCAGGTTCGAGTAGAAAACTCTTTCGGCAAAAGGGCACGGGGAATGCCCGCGTTGGTAACATCAGAACCGGCAAACGCGTCGGTGGTGGTGTTACGTTTGCCAAGAGCCTCAGAGATTTCAGCAAACGTATGCCTCGAAAGCAGAAACGACTGGCCAGAGACTCGGCGATCCTGGCCAAGCTTTTAAGCAATAATGTCGTAGTCGTTGACGGACTGAATTTCGAGAGGCCAAAAACAAAAGATTTTGTAAATATTCTAAGCAATTTGAAAATCGAACGAAGTTGTCTTGTGACGATTAACTCGGAAGATGACAATCTTTGTAAATCAGCAAGGAATATTCCAAAAGTAGCTGTTATGCCCGTCAATGAATTAAATGCCGGTAAGATATGCAGCTACCGTAAAATGCTGTTCACTAAAGAGGCGCTTCTATCTGTCCTGAACAAAAGTCAGGAAGGTGAAAATTAATGGGTATTGGTGTAGATGACTATGGCGTAATAATTCGGCCTTTGATAACTGAGCAGGGAATGCACTTTGCGAACGTCAAAGGTGCGTACTGTTTTGAGGTAAATAAGAAGGCTAACAAAGCCCAGATAAGAAATGCCGTAGAGAAGATATACAACGTTAAGGTACAAAAGGTAAGAACAGCTAATCGCAGAGGTAAATCTCGGCGCAGAGGCAGGTCGTACGGTATGACATCAAGCTGGAAAAAGGCTGTTGTATTTCTGGATCCAGAGTTTCATATAGATTTATTCTAAACGCTACATACGAAATACGAGATAAGAACTATGGGTATTCGAGTTTATAAGCCAACAAGCGCAGGACGCAGAAACAGTTCGGTTAACGACTACGCCGAACTTACGACTGCAAAGCCCCAGAAATCGCTTTGTAAGCGTATCAAGAAGAATGGCGGAAGAAACCATCATGGCGTTACTACTACCCGGTTCAGAGGTGGGGGTGCAAGAAGGATTTATCGTATTATTGATTTCAAACGGAATAAGGACGGCGTTCCCGCGAAGGTAGCAACGGTAGAGTACGATCCAAACAGAAATTGCTTCATATCACTGCTGCATTATAACGATGGCGAAAAGCGGTATATGTTGGCGCCGCTGGGTATTAAGATCGGGGATACCGTGGAAAGCGGCGCTTCTTGTGAGCCTAAAATTGGCAATGCGATGCCGATGTCGGCAATTCCGGCCGGTCTGGAGATTCATAACGTCGAAATGAGAGCCGGTCAGGGCGGAAAACTAGTCAGGGGTGCCGGAAACGTTGCAAGAATAGTGGCTAAGGAAGGAAATTGGGTCACCATCATTCTGCCAAGTGGTGAAATGAGAATGATACGTAAAGAATGTCGGGCAACAATTGGTAGATTGAGCAATCCCGACTTCCAAAATGTAAGAATTGGTAAAGCCGGACGAAAACGCCATATGGGACGCAGACCTCATGTAAGAGGAAAGGCAATGAATCCGGTTGCTCATCCGATGGGAGGTGGAGAAGGAAGAGCGAACGGTGGAAGACATCCTTGTTCGCCCACTGGGGTGCCGGCAAAAGGTGGAAAAACAAGAAATCCGCGTAATATAAGTAATAATAGGATTATTCGAAGGCGTAAAAGTAAGAGGCAGAAACAGTTGTCCTTGTAATTTAGTCGTGCGGAAAATGCACGCAATACAAAATTCGAGATACTAAAAATGGGAAGATCTCTAAAAAAAGGACCATACGTTGACGAAAAGTTGTTTATTAAGGTCAACAAGCAAGTTGCCGAAGGCTCTCGCGAACCAATAAAGACCTGGGCGAGAAGATGTACGATAGTTCCGGAGTTCGTTGGTTTCACGTTTATGGTTCACAACGGCAAGATGTTTCATAAGGTTTTTGTTACAGAAGACATGGTGGGACACAAGCTGGGTGAGTTTTCGCCGACAAGAATGTTCAAAGGACATTCGAGCAAGAAAATAAAGTAAACAACTGAGAAATAACGCTGATAGGCCAATTACGAGATATTAAATATGTTAAGTGCTGATAAATTAAAGGAGTTTTGCCAGACGAGGCAGATAAGCGTTGATGAACTGGCCAGTCGTCTCGCCAGAGGTGGATTCGACAGGCAGAAAGCGTCGGTAGCTGTCAAGAACTGGCAAAAAGGCCTGTTCAAGCCTCAACCGGGAACAGATGACATTCGTCGTCTGGCGACTGCTTTGTCCGTCGAGACAAATGATTTGGTTGACTGGCGCTCGTCCTGTCGCTTTGCTCCGATTTCACCACGAAAAGCTCGATTAGTTACGCAATTAGTAGTTGGCCGAAGTGTTCAGGAAGCAATGGATATTTTGAAGTTTACAAGAAAACGTGCTGCAACGATGATAGACAAGGTTTTGAAAAGTGCCGTCGCAAGTGCGGATGAGCAGCAGGCTGACGTCGATAACCTCTACGTAAGCTGTGCTCGTGTAGATGATGCAGGGGTTCGCATCGGTACAAAGAGGTGGATACCTAAAGACAGGGGCCGAGCGCATCCGATTCGCAAGAAGGCCTGTCATATACATATAACCGTAACACAAGCTTAAAGTATAAAAAGAGATATTTGATTATGGGTCAGAAAGTATCGCCAATAGGTTTTAGAACGGGAATAACACTTGGGTGGCAGAGTACGTGGTTTGCTACAAAGGCTAATTACGGAGAATTTCTCGTTGAGGACCAGAAAATCCGTGAGTTCGTTGACAGAAAATATAACCGCAGGATGCCCAAAGGCGCAGTGGCGAAGACCGAGATAATCAGGACTCGCAACGAGGTAAAGGTAACGCTGCACAGTGCCCGGCCCGGTGTGGTCATAGGTCCCAGAGGTGGTGAAGTCGATAAGTTGCGAGAAGAGCTTGAAGAGACAACGGGTCGAAAGATGAGCGTCAACGTTATCGAGATAAAAGAGCCGGACCTGAATGCTAATTTAGTTGGTCAGGCAATAGCTGAGCAATTAAGCAAACGAGCCTCATTCCGGCGCACTATGAAGCAATATTGCGAATCTGCGATAAACGCAGGCGCTAAAGGAGTTAAGATAATCTGCTCGGGACGGTTGGCAGGTGCGGAAATGGCCCGGAAGGAAACGCAGAAGCTTGGTAGTATTCCTTTGCATACGTTGGATGCCAACGTGGATTATGCTTTGACAACGTCGAGAACAACTTACGGGACAATCGGCGTTAAAGTGTGGATATATAAAGGTAAATTCGGTGAGGAAATCACACAAGTTGCCCCCCGTCGTCGACGCCGTCCACCAAGGCGTGTCGGCCCGACAGTAAGAGACAAGGGTGCTGTTAAAGCTACACCGGTACAGAACAGCAAGAGCCCGGATGTAGTTGATGCAACTGTTTCACCGGCAGAAACTGACAAAGGTGGAGCAGACAATATAGTGACAGATAAATAAATTAAATTTGAGTTTTTACGGAATAAAGTACTTTCTTAGGTGTAGATTTTACAAAGGTCAGAAAAAATGGCAACGATGCCGAAAAGAGTTAAATATCGTAAGAGCCAGCGTGGCAAAATGAAGGGCAATGCTTCGAGATGCAATTTTGTTGCGTTTGGCGAATACGGTTTGCAGGCTTTGGAAAGTAGCTGGGTAAGCGCGAAGAATATCGAAGCCGGTCGAGTTGCAGCGACACATTTTTTGCATCGCGAAGGTAAAGTCTATATCAGACTGTTTCCGCATAAACCGATAAGCTCCAAGCCATTGGAAACGCGAATGGGCAAGGGTAAAGGTGAGACCGATTTTTGGGCCGCCAGAGTCAGGCCCGGGCAGGTTTGTTTCGAGATTGGCGGAGTAGCTGAAGACGTGGCCAAGCAGGCATTAGTCAGGGTCGCTCATAAAATGCCGATCAGATGCAGATTCGTTAAGCGAAGACATACATTGTAAGAGGTAGCTACCAGATGAAGGCGCAGTATTACCGAGAGATGAGTCCGGATGAGCTCAAAGGCAAGTTGGAAGAGCTCGAAAGACATTTGTTTGATTTGCGCTCGCAGGCAGTTACGGAAAAATTAGAGAACTCCAAAGCCGTAATTAACACAAGGCGTGATATTGCTAGGGTAAAAACAATAATGCGCCAAAACATGTGATAATTCTTGTATATGTGATTGTTGGCTGGAAAATCGAAGATGCAGGATAGAAAAGTAAAAACTGTAACTGGCGTGGTAATAAGCAACAGTGGCGACAAAAGTGTCCGTGTTGCCATTGATTATAAAGTCAGACATCCAAAGTACGGCAAGTACGTGAAGCGCAGAACGAAATTGGTTGTGCATGATGAGCATAATCACAGCGGTGTTGGCGACGTAATTGAAATTTCCGAATGCAGGCCTCGGAGCAAAACCAAGAATTGGCGTCTTGTGCGAGTCGTGACGAAAGCAGACCAGGCGTAATTTGAGATAAGATATGATTCAGCAAGAAACAATGTTGGATATAGCCGATAATTCAGGTGTTAAGTCGGCGTTGTGTATTAAGGTTCTTGGAAGAGGTGGGTCTCGGGGTAAGTTGACCAGGCCTGTTGCCGGTGTTGGAGACATTGTTTGTGTTGCGATAAAAAAATCACTGCCGAGCTGTCAGTTGGATGACAAAAAGGTGCATAAGTGTCTTATTATTCGCACCAAAAGCCCTTTAAAACGCCGTGATGGCAGCTATGTAAGATTCGACAGCAATGCCGCAGTAATGATTGATAACGATGGTAATCCGATAGGGACCAGAATTTTTGGCGCGGTAGCCAGAGAGCTTCGCGAAAAAAACTATATGAAAATCATCTCACTGGCAAGTGAGGTGGTCTAAGTGTCGTGCATGATGTGTATTGCGTGAGGTTAAATACGCGATACGATATACGCAATACGAGTTGTAAAATGGCTTTACATATAAAAAAAGGTGATATAGTAGAAATTATCGCAGGTGACCACAAGGGCGCTACCGGCAGAGTTCTGCGTGTGATTCCTGAGAAGAACCGCGTTGTGGTTCAGGGTCACAACATAGTAAAAAAACACGTTCGGCCTTCACGTAAAAATCCGCAGGGAGGTCGAATCAATATTGAACAGCCGGTACATATGAGTAATGTTCTGCCGGTAAATCCGAAAAGTTCGAAAGGTAGCAGAGTCCGTTATCGAGTTGACAAAGGCGGGAGTAAAAAACGCCTTGCTGCTGATGGCACTGAAATTGGTGTCGTTAAAAAGGGAAAATAAATTAGTGGTTGATTAGCTCAACTACAATTTAGAACAGATAAACTGATAGATGACATAAAATGACACGTTTAGAAGATTTATATAAGTCCAAGGTTGTTCCTGAGTTGACTAATGAGTTCGGCTACAAGAATCCTATGGCAGTGCCACGAATTAAAAAAGTAGTTGTCTCAATGGGTGTAGGCAGAGCTTCGGTGGACAAGAAATTTCTGGAGCTGGCCAGGAAGGATTTGACGATGATTACCGGCCAGTTGCCTGTAGTCTGTAAAGCCAAGAAGAGTGTTTCGAATTTTAAGGTTCGAGAAGGGATGGGGACCGGATTAAAAGTTACTGTTCGCGGCGTGAGAATGTACGAATTTATGGATAGACTCATTA
>CAZQXE010000027.1:0-18006 GCA_964597115.1 uncultured Pirellulales bacterium
ACCAAATGCTCATACAATATGGCACGTGGCTGACGAAGAATTCTGGGCGGCAGTTTTTTCTGCCGTAATATTTCTTCTGCTTCATTGCGCCATAATAATCGTGCAATAGACACTGGATCGACACTCTTATTCGTCTGAGCTTTGCGAATCATACTGAAATTAACAGCACCTCTAGTCCCTCTAAAAGAAACTATAATGCCCCACCATTTAGGGATATGGTTTTGAATAGGATTGATATGTCGGTCACCTACAACTACAGAAATTCTATCAAAAACAGCATTATACGATTTGACTTGCTCCTCAAGCCTTCGGAGTGAATCATTGTTGCTCTTAATCTCATAACCCACAAAATGCCCATTGACCACAGCTATATCGGCTCGACATTTCCCGTGATTCAAGCCAAGCTCATCAATTACAAGCGTATCGTTACGCTTATGCTGACGTAGTAGTATTTTTCTATGGAAACTTAGTCGAATTTCTGCATCGTTCATAACTTAATACTTCGTTCGTAGGGTTAAGATTTCTTGAACAATTATACAGAAATTCAGAATTAAATGAAGCAAAAAGTATCATCTCAACAGCAAAACTAAAAGGAACAACGGACCTTTTGAAAAAGCTAATGTTTTTCCTTTATCTCGCTGATAATCGGAAAAATTAAGGGGACATTCTGCTTTTAAGCCAAGCACACCGTGTCATGTTTTGAGTCTATGGAAGGTTTTCGAGATCGGCTAAGTCCTGATTTATCGTGATAATTCTACAAGAGCGTCATAAGCGGTTTTTTTTCAAGTTAGTTGCTCAAATCCGGTATCGGTATATAATATTCCACGGACTGTATAATCGAACTCAGGTCCAGCGGTAGCTTCGAGGAATTTGATATGTGGTAAAAAATTCGTGCTCTTTCTCTCTTGCAGACAGGACCAGCCTTGCCTTCCCGCTCATCTCAATGGACAGACTAATCGGCATGTTCGTTTCTTGTCCTGTCACTCGTCACCTGACTACCTTTTAGTCTAGTTTGATGTCCACCTTCCAATGTTCCGCGGCGGCCTTCAGTTCGTCCAATGTCAGATACGTCACTGCACCATGCTTCGGCCGTGAGAAATTCGTCCCCTTCATCATGCCTTCGTTGAAGCGGCCGATGTGCTTGTAGGTCACGAAGTCCGTGGTTTCGCTGAATCCCATGTTGTTGGGCCGGCCGCCGTAGACATCGTACATCAGCACGTAGGTGTCGGTCCCGAGGCGTTTGAACACATTGGGCGCTTCGGTGGAAACCGTCTCGGGATCGATGCGTTGAGGCTCGGCCTGGTATCCCTGGTTGATCTGGCCGGAAACCGCATGCAGTATCTTGGCATCCGACACATAGTACAGATGGAACTTGTCACCCACCTTGGTGATGTCGCCGTCGATGCCGCCGATATCCGGGATGATTTCCGGCTTGGTCTCCAACTTGGTAAAGGCCTCGTCCGTGTAGGACCAATAGAGATTGGCGTTCTTGTTGTTGTAACGAATGGTGAAGTAGACCATCATCTTGCCCTTGGCCTCGTCGTAGACCGTTTGGGGCGCCCAGGAGCAGTCAATATCACCGAGCTCCGGGAAGGCCGTGTCCACGCGGAAATCGGACACCGTCCAATGGATCAGGTCGAAGGACTTCAGCAACACGATGGCACGATTGTTGCCCCAGCCGTACTTCTCCTCGGGCCGCTGCCACCGCGTGGTGCGGAAGCCCGCACGCTGACCAAAGATGTGTAGATCGGTCATGGCGAGGTAGAAGCCTCCGTCCGGTCCCCGCGTGATGTGCGGGTCGCGCACGCCCTTCTGTTCGGCCAACTTGGCACCGTCGAAGATGGGCCGGCCGTTGTTGAGATCCGTGAAGGTGTAGCCGTCGTGACTGATGGCCATGTAGGCGGACTGGGTTTGGTCTTTGAAGTAGACCAGAAGGTAGCCGGCGAAGTCCTTTTCTTCGAGTTTACGAGCGTTCCTGGGCTTTTCGAGGCTGGGCACGATCACGATGCCCCCCATTTGCGTGGTCGCCGAAGGAGTCTGCACAGCAGGCAGGGTATCGGTAAACACAAATGAATCCACGTCTACAAAGCCGCCGTCGGGATTTGGATTGTAGCAGAAAATGGCAAACTGTTGGCCCTGGAAGGTGCCGGTACGCCAAGAGTAGGCCAGCTCAAACTCACCGCCCAGTGGCGTCCAGTTTGTTCCATCGAGACTGTAAGAGCAAACACCCTTATGCTTTTTAAAATCCAAGTCAGTACGGAGCATGATCGTTTTGGACTGGATGGGTTCGGCGGTCACACGGGTATCGGCACGAATACCGGATCCGGTATCCTCGATAACATTCATGCTCAGGAAGAGCTTTCCGTCTTCGCCGCAGTTTACGGCGATGTGCCCGTTGAACTTGCCGAGAGTTCCGAAACCGCAGACGTCACCCGGCTTGAGGTTTTGTAAATCGAATTTCACTTCGCCGCGGCTCCACGGCCCCTGTCCCTTTTGCGTAAGCGTGTTTCTGGCCATCCAGAAACCAGTTGACTGAGTGGCTTTGAGACGGAGATAGCCGGGACGCTCGGTAAGCGACCAGTGAGAAACGACGGGGTTATGGTTCCATTGCCACTGCAAGCCGAGCTCGGCAGAATCAAACTCGTCGGAGGTCGCCGGTTGCATAATCGGCTTGCCCTTAATCGGTTTAGTTGCAACGTCCGGCACCCGGCCCGGAGCGTCCGGAGTGCCCCATACCGGCCAATCGTCCTCCCAAAAAATGGGGCTGATATTGGTCATGCGGCCGATCGACTTGTAGTCCTTCATCACAAAGCCGTACCAACTGCCGTCCGGCAAATCCACAAGGGCCCCCTGATGTCCGCCGGTACGGTCGTCGATCTGATTTTTGGTTTCCCATGGTCCAAAAATGCTCTTGGCCCGGGAGACGGTCAGCCCAAGTCTTGAAGGAACCGAATGGAACATGTAGTACCAATCGCCGCGTTTGATGATCTTAGATCCCTCGGCCCCCTTGTTGAAGTGGATCTTGCGTTCATCGACGACTCGCGAAAAATCCTCATTCAAGGTCAGTAATGTGGCCGTCCCGTCCCAATTGCCGGAGGTGGCGATGTAGCCGGTGCCATCGTCATCAATGAAGAAGCCCGGATCAAATGCACCACGGTCCAATTCATGATGGTCCCACGGTCCGCGAGGATCCCTGGTGTAATAAACGCGGGTATGCTGCCCTACCGGTGTAACCACGACATAAAAGGTGCCCTGGTGATACCGCAGGCTGGGTGCAAAAACGCCGCTGCGATAGGCGTTGCCATTTTTCAGATCATATTCTTCGCGTCCGTCGAGCCGGTCGATCACATGTGAAACATATTCCCAATTCACCAGATCCTGCGAATGCAAAATGGTTAGTCCCGGCACGTTCACAAATGTGGTTGTGGCAAAATAAAAGTCATTGCCGACACGGATGATGTCCGGGTCTGGGAAATCCGCATAAAGTGGCGGATTAGTGAACGTTCCATCGCCGTTATCCGATTGCCAGCCGTACGCCGGTGATATGACTAAAAAAAGAATTAGCAAGAATGTTGACAAAAATGAGTTCCATCCAATCGTTCGTTTCATATTCATTATCCCTTTCTGATATTCTCATAATACCACTGTTTACCTGTTCACGATGCGGCTGGTGACCTCGTGGTTTTTTTATAGTATCCGCTGCTCGGTCAGTACGGCAAAAAAAGCCAGATTGACCTTGCCCGTATATCTACAGGAACATTGAGATAAAAAGCCATATCATATTTAGCAAGCTATGATTTTAGCTCCTATTTCTATATATTACTGTTTTGCATCTTCCTTTCAAGAACTGTTTTTTTACGGGATTACCCGTTTTATAAACAGTTATTAAAAAAGCCTCCCTAAAACTCTAAGCCGGGGTTTTAGGCACGTCGGATTAGGCAATTCAGCGAATTCTAAAAATAGGAGCGGAGAAATAACCAAGCGTACTAGTTCGTTCCAATTGACATAAATATATGCTTCATCAAAGTCTTATGCAGTTTATGTTAGCTATTACGCCAAAAAGATATAAAAACAAAGGCGACTTCACTGCCGAAGAGAGGGGGTAATCGCGTCTAATTTTTTCTATCAACACAAACTACTGGAAATTCCGTCATTTGAATACTTTCAGACTATTTTTCATGTTTGATGCGTTTTATTTTTTGTCTTCTTCCAATCCTGATTTGTCGGGATAATTCTACGAGAACGTTATAGGTGGCTTTTTTTAAAGCCGGGCTGGCACCTGGACAACACCGGCATTATTGGCGATGAGCTTGATTCCAACGATTTCATCGACCGGGCATTCGAAGCGGTCGGCTATGCGCACCGGATCGTGTCCAAAGATCCAAAGAATTCCAAAAGCGAGAAATTATTACGGGAAGGTGTCGTTAAAAGTATCCGCGACGACGGCAGACCAGTCATAGGATTCGGCGTGATAGGGCCGCCGGAGTGCTGCATCATCACAGGCTACGACGATAACGGAGAGGTCCTCGTCGGCTGGAGCTTCTTCCAGGCCGTGCCTGATTTTAGCGCAGGCATCGATTTCGAACCGTCGGGTTATTTCCGCAAACGCGACTGGTTCAAGGACACACGGGGCGTAATCCTTATCGGCAAAAAAAGGAAAGGCCCTTCACAGAGTGACATCTATCGCAAGGCCCTGAAGCGAGCAGTGGAACTTACACGCAAGCCAAAGATAAACCTCGGCGGCGAGCGCCATAACGGACTGGCAGCATACACTGCCTGGGCCGAGGCAATAACAAACGATGAGGATTTCCCGGCGAAGGACATGTCTGTGCTTCGCGAGCGTCACATGGCGCACGACAACATGGTGGGGATGGTCGCCGAGGGACGCTGGTATGCATCTCACTTCTTACGGCAGGTAGCAGAACACGAAACTGACATGGCGGAGGATCTATCTGCAGCAATTGAATGCTATGAAGCCGAGCACAGTCTGATGTGGAAGATTTGGGGTCTTGTGTGCGGGATTGGCCGGTCGGATAAAAAGGTTAAGAAGTTCGCTAAACCCACCATCCGGCAACAGATTGCCCCGGTTATTCTCGAAGCCCGTGACAAAGATACCGAAGCGGCGGACCTTATCGAAAAGGCACTGGCAAAATAGCGACTGCAACCAATCCGCCAAACTCTTATTTGCGTGGACTTATATGCGCTTACGTATCTTTCACCCGGGTCAAAGGTTCGGTGCGGCGTTCAGGGTATGAAACCTGCTTTATGTCTATCCTGTCAGAAGTTCGAGGCGGGGGTGCTGTGAGACCATGTTTCTCTTTTAGCATCTCTCTTTTCTGATAGCACTGCTCCGCGAAAACTGCGATCTCCGAATCAAGGTTTGCACTCGCTGAATCACCGAAAAAGGCATGAATAATCGGAAAGACCAAATCGGGTTTCCTTTTTCTCAACTCCTTCGCCATCGCCTCGATTTTCGCCGTTGCAACTCCCTCCTGCATGCAGGTGAAGGGGCCGACGTGAAATATTCCCGATATATAGACATCGCCTCTGGGCTTGGTTAAATCGTGCATAAAATGATACGCAATCCCCGTGCTCAACGGAGACTCACCCTCAATGTTCCCGTGACATTCATGCTCGCGCTCCAAAGTCTCTATCATTTTCATGGGCTTGGGAAGAACGTGCCTGCCGGAAAGGACTTCATGGAATGGCTCGGCAATTTTGTCCTCAACAGAAGACATATACCTGCCTTTTATAAGGGACTTGGTGTATTTTCTCGCCACCTTCAAAGCCCTGCTAAACTGGAATCTCCTCAACCCCAACCACATATCCCTCTTGGCATTCCTAAGGTTCATCTTGTTTACGTAATCCAGCCAATCCGTAACGGGATCTCTTACAATTTCCAGGCCTCTCTCTTCCAGTCTGCGAATCACAAAATTCGTGTAAGGGTCGTGCTGTCTCATATAGATCTCCCCTATGTAAAGAACCAGAGGAAATCTTTTATTGTCACGTAGTTTAACCGACTTAAACATTTTCACTGTTTCTTTTCCCCATGCCTGGAGTTCGGATATTTCGGCGCCATCTTCGACTGCCTTTACCAACACTGCCAATCTTTGCTCTTTGAGTTTCTCGAGTTGTTCCTTGTCTTCGGCATAGGGTTGGAATCTTAAAAATATATCTTCCAAAAGGTCCGATGCTTTCATGCCCTTGAACAATATCTGCTGCATTCTGATTTTGCCCGAGAATCCGATTTTCCTCGGAAAAGGTATGTCAAAATAATCCGTTTCCGATGAAGGGCCTGCCACCGGGATCTCCTGCAATCCCTCACGGTCCAAAAACTCCCTTAGCAGCTCCGTATATTTTCCGAACCTGCAGGGACCACTCGTAGTGGGGAGCATAACAAGATAGTTTTTCTTTACATAATCGGAGCCTTTGCTCTCCTCTTCATCTTTTAAAAAGCCAAGTGCGTCACCCACAACGCCTTTGAGTGGTTGACAGACTTCCGTATAGATGTGCTTGGCGGCTGCTTCACGGCCTCGTGGCGTGTTGGTCGGCAAAACTCTACTGTGTATTCCAAAATGTCTCAGTCCCGCAGCACCGATGAAGCTGCCATTGCCCATGTAGGGAACGAGCCATGTCCTGCCGCTGCCACGTTCACTCGAATAACGTTCTATCTTTTCTATTCTTTGCTTAGTCTGCCTGCTTTGATTCACGACTCTCTCATGGGCTTCCGTTCGAGTTATAAACGGTGCGTTGTTCGTTTGGGCGTCCGTCAGCAGGACAAGAAGGGGTTTATTCACCGACTGTTGGATTTTTTCTTCCTGATAGATCTTCAGGCTGTCAGGCCCACATGCAAAATTCATCATTCTTATCGCGAACAAGTTCGGATGAGCAGCTACAAACAAGTTGGCTTTTAATATCTTTACGCTCTGCACCCAAAATTCGTTCTCCACTACATCATCAAGGCAGATGTCCGAGAATTTGTGCTCCAAAAAGACCTGCGGCATATAATTCAGGCCCCTAATCTGTGAGAACATCGCTCCCGAATTTGAGCTTGCCTCCGGGTCGAGAAGAACATAATCTCTGCCGATGCCGACGTAGGCCTTTTCGTTGTTCGCCTCTATTCTTATAAGAAACTTGTCACCCTCGGCAAAGAGATCGGCTTTGAACTTCTCTTCCGCTTTGTCCGCATACCTGATAGCGGCCCTTATCTGCCTGTCCGTAAAGTCAAATCCTAACCTGTCGAATTCCTCTCTCAATGCCAGAACGAGAAGCTCCTCGTCCCCAAAGTGCAGTATGGGATTTATCTGCTTGCTCTTATCGAGAGACAAAACATCGTTTAAAATATAACCTTCCGACTCGGTATAAATACAATACTTCAAATCAGGAGGACTCTCTGTTCTTTGCTCAATAAAGCTCGGATTAAACAGGTATTGTATTTCCGGGTCTCTGTTTAACACCGCCGCGTGTCCCGTCGCCAGTTTTCTTGCTATGCAGAACTCAGTTCTTGATTTATCAACTCCTATTTTCGCAATTTCCTTGTTAGTTCTCGGCGACACAACAGGGTAAAATCCAAGCTTTCCGAATAAAGCAGCGCTCCAAATTCCCTTTTCCCCAAGTGTTGCTGTGCTTCTCTTAATCCCGACCGTTATTGCCGATTCTTTATCTATACTCACGGACGACAGTTCCTGCAGCAGGCATCCCTGTAGCTTGAAATGTTTCTCGTATATCCTGTGATACTTTTCCACGTAGTTTGTTTTCGGTCTCCTGGCAGTTTCGGAATTTCCTCTCGGGCAGAATCCTCCCGTAATTATCTCATCGTCCTCAATCGAAAATACTTCAAGCTGGCAGTCCCTCATTCCGCAGGATTTTTCCTTAAACATTTCTTTGCAGGATACCCTGCGCTTTTCAAAAGACATGTCCACCAAACCCCAGCCCCTGAATGCAGTTTCGTATTTTCTGCCTTGTCCTTTTAACTTTTTGATGTTTTCAATAATATCCAGGGCTTGTCCCCACGCCCCGAACATTTCCCTGTGAGGATAAGCCTCTATTTGTTTATCCGTTACCTGTGCAAGGGCTGCAAGAAAAGCTCTTCCCAAGGGCGGGCCACCCTGGGCGGAACATTTCTGCCCGGCGTGCTGAGAACCTCCAACAAACTTGTAATAATAACTCGCGGCGGTTCCCCTTATTATCGCAGCGGCTATCTCTTCCTTCCCGAAGCCTTCGGCAATAAGCCTGTTTTCGTCCATCTCCATAAAAACACCGCAGGTCGAGTCGATAATCGGAACCCTCGTGGCACTTAGCGCGGCTTCCTGCAGGGAATTCTCCACGTTCAAGTTGATAATATCCGCCATATTTTCGAGAGTCTGGCCGGAACCGGCCTGGCAGCTATAGTTCATCTTCGCCTCTTTTACCGTTCCATCTGCGGCAAAACTCGTGAACTTCATATCCTGACCGCCTATCTCGAAGATGGTATCGACATCGGAATCGTAATGTTTGACTCCGAGCGCGTGACATGTGATCTCGTCTGTTATTCTGTCTGTAACCTCAATCCCTTCTTTCAACAACCGGTCGGATTTTTTCTTGCTCACCAAAACTTTCTCGTAAAGTTTTCGCGCTGAGCCAGTTGCCCCAACGCCCCTGACGATAACTTTTTCTCTGTGCCTGCCAAGGTACCTTAAAACCTGCTTTAGAGATTCCTCTGGATTGCCGTGGGTTTTTATGTAGAGTTTATCTATCAGCCTGCCTGTTCTTAACTCAACCAGCGCCCCTTTTGTCGTAGTGCTTCCTCCGTCTATCCCCAACACGACCTCCGTCCCCGGTTTGATTTCCTCAGCCAGGTCCTGACTTTGTTCATTCACTTTTTCAAGGCTCTCGCACAGGGCTGGTGCGAACTGTCTTTTCTCTCTGCTATAGGCCGCTACTCTCTCGAGCTGTCTAATATCAAAAACGAAACGATTGCCCTGTTCTATTGCTTTGACAGCCGCACCTATAGCCGCCATGTTTTGGTAGTGCTCCGGCCTTCGTATTGGTATACCCAGAAATTCCTCCAGATTCCTCCTTATAAAATCGTTAGACAAGACACCGCCCGTTGCCATAGCTTCGTCTGCGTTTTCAGAAGTCTCGAATTCTCTTGCACCGAGCACATCAATTGTATAATTTCTCGCAACTGTCCTGAAAAGTCCGGCCAAATTGTCCTCTCGCTTTGAGCCCTCATTCTGCTTATGAATCAGGTCCGATTGAATCACCACACCACACCTCGCCAGGAACTCACTCGGCTCACTCGAACGCTTAATTTCTTCCTCCGCCCTGAAAAACATCTCCTCAAGCCTTGCCTGAAGCTTCCTCCTGTTTTGTATCCTCGCACTTTCCTTTTCGTGCCCGTCTTGCGCCAAGGCGATATTTTCCAACTCGGTATTCGGAACCTCTCCCTCAAATAATCTCCTGCACTGCTTCTCTATTAAAGTCCCTGAGCCTCCACCGCATTTGGTGCCGGTTTTCCACTCCTGTGTAATCTTTTTGCCGTTTATCAGTCTTAGGTGGAAGAAGTACGAATCTTTCGCTCCCATGTGGAAAATATATCGGGCATGAGGCTTCACGACCTCCACCCCTTTCGGAATAGCTACACTGTCGAAGACATATTCCATGCCCTTTATGACTTTCGGAAACGACTCGGCTCCGCTCCCGGTAAACGCAGTACCGCATATCGCGCTTTCTCCGAACCTGTTTATTACATCGCTCCATGCCTCTTTCACCGCCCCAATAGGATTGGCAAAGTGCATTATCGGTTTTGCAGAGTACACTATCCGCTTGTCTTTTGTCAGAACTACATAATGCAGAAAGCTGCTTCCAAGATCAAAACCTGCACATAAGTCCCTTTGCGAATCGCCCAGTCGTCCATTGTCTGTACTGTCCATAATCTCCTCAGTAAACAAAACGAATCACTTTCACTCTCAACAGCATATTTTTTCGCCTCTTCGTAATATCCAATGCAGGCCTTATGTACATCACGCCTTTGCTCTATTGGGATATGTTGCCGCGAACCCTCTCAAGCATCACTATCAGCTTTTTCTGCTCATTTTTGACAAGAACCGCCATTATTCTCTCTACCTCCTCTGCGTAAAGCGGTTCTATCTCGTCGAGCAGCTTTATTCCGCGTTTGGTTAGCTTTATAACGTTATATCTTCTGTCGTCCGGCATGGGTGTGCGAATAACCAGCCTCGCTTTTTCCATCCGGTCTATTATAGCGGTAATGTTGGCGCGGTTTACAAGCATCATGTTGCTTAATTGGGCCTGGTTTAGCCCATCTTGATTGCCGCTTTGGTGATGCAGAAGCATCATCAGGTTGAACTGAACGTCTGTCAGCCCGAAAGGTCGCAGGAATTCGCCAGCCTTTTTTCTCAGGCGCGAGGCAGAGTAATAGGTATTAAGCAGGGCCTCATGCGCCAGCAGAGATATTGGCTTTCTCAAGTGTAGTTCATCCTGTAGAGACATAACAGCCTCCGTGCCTTTTATTTACACTGTTCATACATGTATTATTTCTTAGTGAATTGAATTGTCAATAAAATTTAAGGAGAATCTCGAAAAACAAGTGACGTTATTTTAACAATAACGTCACTCAAAGTGTTACTTTCTATGTTAAAAACGTAGAAAATCAACACCAAACTCTCGCCACTACATTCCATGTGTTACATTCTCCTGCTTATTTAACAAACAATCAAACAGGTTATCCAGAAATGATGAGACCGTCATTTGCCACCTAAATGACTTGAACAGTAGAGCTTAAAAGTGTTTTTATCCCAAATACAACAACCCAACAGCCTATATGACAAATAATACTAGTTTTAATTTACTAATAACTATTATATTAAGCAAACAAAGAGACACTCTCATCTTCCATACGGTGAACACTTCTTATTAATGTCCCATTCTTATTATATCGCCTTGAGACCATTATAACTATATTGATTTTCGTTTGTTATGTTCTCTGTAAACCTGCTTGCTATTTAGAAACGCTTTTAGTATTTTATTTGCGATGGATCAAGACAGTTCACAAAACAACTCAGGGATGAAGAAGTTTATACCTACTCGCTTTTTCTATGGCTTTCTGGTTCCACGTGCATATAGCGCTATTATGATTGCTGCTCTGTTCTGCACACTTGTCGTCAAATTTTTTAACTCTTATAGGTGTAGGTTGTTAGACTATTATTTCGGTTGGATTCTTACGGACATCTCTTTCCTGCTTGGCATAGAAGTAATCCTGGCGTTGATTTGTTTTCGTTGGGCTAAAATGTGGGTTATACGGACTGCTACTGTTGTTGCTGCCATATTGTGTACATGGTCGATTTTGAATGCAGGGTGGCTGATAAGGACCGGCACACAGATCCTGCCAAGAGTGCTCTTGCCTTTGTTTCGTGCCCCAATCAACTGTTTTTGTATTATTGGTGTCAACTTGGCAAAGATGCCGGTTGCGGCGTTTCTTCTGCTTGCCCCAAGTGCTGTTGCGCTGGCATTTTTCATTTACGTTTTAGCCAGACCAAGATTTCCAGCCTACAACAAAAGGCATTTCGCAGTAAGAGTTTCATTATCCATTCTTATAGTAATTGCCGCAGTGGCCGTGCGCCCTATGATGGGCAGACGCGGCTCGCTTCCTGTTACATCAAAAGGGCTTCGGCACAATTCTCAAATAATGGCGATATTAAGCTTAATACTACATGACTACGGCAGAATGGCGGATCCAAAGCGAAGTGTACCGCTGTCAGGCCAGCTTGAAATCGCCGCTAAACGTCATCAGGTTAACCACAATGTGATCTTGGTTGTCCTCGAGGGAGTCCAGTGCCGGTATACTTCGCTTGGGGATGGGCACAGTAATCTAACTCCGTATCTGGCATCTTTAGCGGAGCAGGGCGTTGAGTTTACTTGTGCTCGTTCGTCTTTAAGCCACACCACAAAGGCTTTATTTGCGCTCTTAACAGGTCGTTACCCATCAGCATCTCAGGATATCGCCGAAGCAGTCCCTGTTGAAAAATCCTATGCGAGTATCGCCACGGTTCTAAGTAATAAATTGGATTATAGAACTGCGTTTTTTCAATCGGCCATGGGAAGCTTCGAATCTCGCCCGGGATTGGTAGCCAACCTTGGTTTTGATAAGTTCTGGGCGAGAGACGATTTGAACGATCCAAACAGCTACATCGGGTACCTCGCTTGTGATGAGTTCTCGATGCTGGAGCCTGTTGTCGACTGGATAAAAGCGGATGAGCAACCTTTTTTTCTTACACTTCTTTGCTCGGTGACTCACGATCCGTACGAGGTTCCGAAATGGTACGGCACGCCTGATAAGGAGCCTATAGGGCGTTATCGACAGGCGATTTCCTACACAGACAAATTCCTGGCTGCTCTGGATGTTGCGCTCAACGAGATGAATATCTCGGACGAAACGATTCTTTGCGTCGTTGGGGATCACGGTGAAGCGTTCGGCGAACACGGACAACTCGGCCATGCGCTTATCGCATTCGATGAGGCCCTTCACATACCGTTTTGCTTACGTGCACCGTTTTTTGTTGAGCCGGGAATGAAGGTTACGAAGCCGGTCAGCTCTATTGATCTGGCTCCTACGTTGCTTTCTTTGCTGGGATTCGAGACGAATACGGTGGGTTTTGACGGTATCGACGTACTCGGAAACATACCTGACGACCGCAAAGTTTACTTTACCGGCTGGATGCAGGAAGGACCGGCAGGTTTTGTACAAGGCGATCGTAAAATCATATACGATCCGACGAACAGGACAACTTATATTTACAAGTTGAGTTCTGATCCCATGGAAATGGTAAGAACGGAATTGCCCGAGCAAGAGGCTAAGGAAATCAACGATGGGATTACCGCGTGGCGAAGCAGTACTATTTTGAAGCTTGCACAGACGCGTACGGGCAAAAAGGTACTCTATAACAATTGGCTTTGCCGCTGGACTAACAGGACCTCATCAGCCAAGTACATCAAGAAAGAAGACAAACAGGCGGATAATTAACACTTTTTGTCATATACAGTATTTGTTGATACTTGTTTATTTTTATTCACACTAGTGTGGTTTTTCATCAACAACAGAAGGATCCCTATAGCTCTTAGCGTTCTGTTTCTTAATAAGCGTTAAAAGAGACTTTTAGAATACAAGCCATGTTGAAATAAAACAACACAGCGTTAGAGTACAACCCGTATTATTATAGGAGTGTAAACAGCTATAGCGATTATAACGTTTTCTCTCGTAAGAGGTTGCATATTGTCATTGGTAATACGCTTATATAGTTGTGGGTATTTGGTATATTATTTGCTCCATAATTAGCTTTGTATTTAACTTTTTGTTTGTAATTGGGCGGACGCCCTAAAAGATACTCGGACTCTGAGGAGGATGTGTCCGCCCGATCCTTTAGGAACAACAGAATCAGCGAACCTGATTTTGTGATTAATTTGTTACGTTCTGTGGGGTCGTTTCGGAGGAGGAGCGACTCCTTTTTTCATGCGCTCTGATTGTTTTATCTGAATTTTGGCTACACAAAATAAAATGCGGCACATATAATCACGCCTGTCATGGAACGCGCGGTTTACAGAATAATCGATGCAAATTTCAATCGTGCCCGCGAGGCGATTCGCGTAATAGAGGAATTCTGCAGATTCAGCTTGAATTCAACACCACTTTACGAACGGACAAAGCGGCTTCGCCACGAACTCTCGGCAGCCATCGGCCTGCTCGATGCCCAACGGCTAATTGCGAGCAGGGATACGCTCGGCGACGTCGGTGTCGGAAAGACAGTAGAAAAACAATTACATCGTGAAAATCTTGGCGATTGTTTTACCGCTGCCTGCAAACGCCTGACCGAAGCGCTACGGGCGCTTGCTGAGGTGATCCAGACGAAAAATCCGTCCGCAGCCAAGACAATTGAAGACATGCGCTACACTGCATACACACTGGAAAAGGATATCGTTCTTTTCAGCGATGCATTCGAGAAATTCAGACATGTCGGTCTATATATTGTTATTACCAGCAACATGCCGTCTGATGTTTTATCTTTGACCCACAAGTGCGTATCAGGTGGCGCTGATTGTATCCAGTTGCGGGCTAAGGCGATTGAAGACGATGTGCTATACGCGCTTGCTGTGGAGTTTTTAAGGATATGCGGAGACGACGGCGTTCTTGGCATAATAAATGATCGAGTCGATATTGCTGTTGCCGCGAACGCCGATGGCGTCCACCTCGGCCAGAGTGATTTGTCCGTAGAATGTGCTCGCAAACTCCAGAATAAACCGATGATAGTTGGCAAGAGCACACACTCAGTAGAGCAGCTGCGTGCCGCTTGCGATGAGTTCCCAAACTACGTTGGCTTGGGACCTGTCTTTGCTACGGCGACAAAGCCAGCCGCCAAGACCGTGGGCCTGGAATATGTCAAAGAAGCGGTGGAAATGCTATCCGGAACCGGCATCTATAGTGTCGCTATCGGCGGCATTTCTTTTGATAATATCGAGCAGGTGCTTGATAACGGGGCCGGCTGCATTGCTGTTTGTTCGGCGGTGACAGAAGCACGTGACCCGGCTGCGGCATGCAGGGCGTTGAAGCAGAAAATAGATGCTTACAAGGCCTAAAATAACTGATTTTTAAGTACACCTATAACTCACTTTATGATGGGTATTTACTCATCAATGCAGGGGATTCGTCTGGGAATTATCCACCTCCGACGCAAATTACTAGCTGGCAGTAGAGTATTTAAGGTGGCTTGAGAATGCCGTTGACTCGCGGGCGGCCAAACAGATGCGACTTTGGGATATAGTTTTATCAAAGAGCGTAACCAGTGTTTCATAAAGGAGTTATAGGAAGAGGAACCGGTGTCGTTTTGTTTGGGAAGACGAAGCGATAAAAACCAACATTTTGTGTATGGAGTTTTATTTGTAGTTGGATGGCGGCTTGTGAGGCGGGATATAAGTTATCAACAGGTTATCCACAGCAGTAAAATATATGCGAGCTTCAAATCTATTATCGGTTTGTGGCAAACATTATAAGGCTAAAGGAATCGCTCATCTCATAAGTATTTGAAGGTACACGGTATAAATAGAATAGCCGCCGGATGGGATATGTGCTATTTTAGTCTTTTGATTTTTTTACAGACAACAAACAGTGCATTGCAGAAGCGAATGGAGACTTGCTGGCGATGGAACACAACATGCTAAAAGACAAGATAGAGGACAAATCAAGTTTCGTAGTGTGTGTGGAATTGACGGGCGGGCCCGGTTTTAATTTTGGACCCATAGAGAAATTCCTTAAGGCTTATAAGGCCGTTGACAGCCTGGTGAGACCGGACAACCTTGGTTTCGTCGAACCCTCAGTAATCCCGGAAGGCTTCGATTTTGTTGGAATCACCTTGCCACAGAATCCAGGTGGATTGGCGAACATCCAGCCGGCTGATGTTCTAAATCAATTGAAATTAAAGGAACTGTTAGACGGATTGGATGTTATGCCGCACGTTTCCTGCAAGGATCACAACGCATTCGGCATTATAAGTAAGCTTGTCGGGTATAGAAACGCGGGCGTCGAGAGTATCCTGGTTATGACTGGTGACAAGCCTGTGGGGGCCAAGGGCGTTTTTGAGCTGGATTCGATTGGATCGCTGCAAACCGTCAGGTATATGAACAACGAATCGTACATAAAGGCCAAACCGGCCTCTCTGGAACAGACCCATCAGTTCTTCCCCGGCGCCGTTGTATCTCCCTTTAAATACACCGAAGGCTCACTGATGCAGCAGTATTACAAGATGGAGAAGAAAATTGCTTGTGGTGCGAAGTTTTTAATCACGCAGGTTGGTTGGGACTGGAAAAAATCTCTCGAGCTTTTTAAGTATATGGGCCAGAACAATCTGGACGTGCCGGTTATCGGTAACGTTTATCTTTTAAGCACGATTACAACAGCGCCAAGGCTTATGCACGACATTAAATTACCGGGTTGTTTCGTTAGTGATGAGCTTCTGACAAAGCTCCATTGCGAGCGGCTTAATGGGCACCTTGAGCGCGCCGCTCAACAGGTCGCGATGTACAAAGACATCGGCGCTGCCGGTGTTGATATAGGTGGTGTAAACGATTACGATATGTTTGTTAAAATTCTAAAAAGGGCGGCTGAGATTGGTACGGACTGGGAAAAGTTCAAGGACAATCTTTACTGGCCGCCGCAAAAAAACAGGTTCTACTTGTATGACCAGGACGGAAAAAAGGCGAAGTTATCGGAGCCTCGCAAGAAGTTCAAGCAGAAGTTCTTTAACTTCTTCCACCGAGCAATTTTGGATCCCGAATACAAGGGGTTTCACGCGTTCAAAAAGACGATGGCGTTTTTGGGAGCTGCCAGGGGAAAAGGTGTTGTATATAAACTATTTAACGCCTCTGAAAAGGCCTTTAAGTATTTACTATTCGAGTGCGAAGAGTGCGGAGATTGTTACCTGCCGGAAAACTTCGGCTTGTGCACAGTCGGGAGCTGCGAAAAGGGAATGGATAATGCTCCATGTGGTGATGCAACGGTCGACGGTTTTTGCGGAAATAACCTTGAACGGGTTTGCGTAGGAGAGCTGATTTACCTGGCCGCGGCAGCGGAAAAATACGGCCTAAAACAGCTCAGAGCTACGATAAATAAACCAAGAGACCATACACTGGAGCACTCAGCCTCAATCCTGAATTATCTTTTTGGGAAGGACCATACTATGAAAAATCCGTTGATAAGCATCGGCGAATCCATACATGCCTCGATACCGAAGACCGGCAAGATAATGAAACAGTTAGCTGAGCTTGGCAACGGTGCGTACACGACACCGAGTCCGCCGCTGGATTACATCAAGGCCTTAGTCGAATCGCAGGCCTCGGATGGCGCCGACTATATAGCGGTCAATCTCGACGCCTTTGGCGAGGATGATCCGCAGGTTGCGGTCGATATGATGGTCGAATACGCCAAGCTCGTTCGCAAATGGGGCGACGGCGTGCCGATTTGCATCGACAGCAGCGACAATGATGTTCTGATAGCCGGCCTGAAAGAGTGGTATCGGACAGACGAGAATGTCAGACAGCCGCTTATCAATTCGATTAAGACCTATACGGTCGATCAAATCCTGCCGCTAAAAATAGATTTCGACTTTGCGTTCGTCGGCCTTTTAGTCAGCGAGGGAGTGTCCACGGGCCCGGGCGGCTCGCACTCGGTTGATGAGCTTTATTCTTTGGCAAGACAGATTTTTGACGCAGCGGTTGGATCATACGGTTTTAAGCCGGAGGAGATTTTCTTTGACACGACTGTCTTTCCGATAGCGATAGATATGCCGATGGAGCCGAATGTACCCGGTTATACCTACCGGACATTCGAGACGATAAAGAAAATTAAAAGCGACCCGAAAACGAAGGATGTGCATTGCTCGCTTGGTGTCAGCAATTGCGCACGCGACCTTCCTGGCAGAAAGGTTGGCATATGCAGGGCATATGTCGCAAAAGCGATGGAATACGGTCTTGATGCCGGCATTGTGAACGTCGCGCACAAGTTTGGCCTGGTCGAACCGGCCCCGGAATTGATGGAATTGGTCGATGCCTACGCGAAGATGGACGGCTCAGCCGAAAGACTCAAAAAAGCAATGGAGCTGATGGGCAAATTCTGTCGCGAAAACAGAAAACCGACCGGATAGCTCAGAATTGTGAGTCCGTCATTGAAAAATCTGCTTTGCGCAAGGCGTAACCTGAAACATCCTGAAAAAATTTCGTTATTAAAGTATACAAGCCGGGGATTTAGATTTTGCCCTTGACGGTTTGGCTGGACCTGGTTACAAATAAAGAGCGGTTTGTTGAATCGAATTATAGTTTAATTAAATGGAGTTGAACTATGGCAGAAGACAACGAAAACCAACAAGGACAGGAAAATACCGGCGGTGAGCAAACTAACCAGCCAGCTGGCGAAGTGCAGCCGGTTAGTGTAGAGCAATCCGAAGTCAAAAAAGATGATATGAA
>CAZQXE010000027.1:18106-20935 GCA_964597115.1 uncultured Pirellulales bacterium
TGTTATGCCTTTAACCGGATTAATTGTACTCGTATGGTTGTATCTGGATAATCCCGGCAATTTCAACTTGATGACTGATTACACCAAGGGTGCCTTATGGGGGATTGTGCCGAGCATTTTGTTTTTCCTCGTAGCTTTTTTTTGTTTTCGTGCGCAGATGTCACTGTGGATTGTACTTTGCGCAAGCTTTGCAATTTGGCTTGTTGCAGCATTTATTCATCAATTGCTGCTGAAATAGACCGAGTTGCGCCTGTTTGAATACGTTAAACCATCCCAACTTCTGAACGATTTCCGATTATATGGATTGTCCGGCCGGCCATTAATTTAGACGAAAAAGACAGTTCGTGTGGACAAAATATAATAAATTTGTTATGATATACAGCCGATGATAAAGTTGGCAGGAGCTTCAGAGTTTTCCGAATATTCTTCGATTTGGCATTGCCAGGATAAAAAACCTAAAGCCGGTCGTTCCTTGTTCGGTGCGAGGATTGTGATGAAAAAGTTTTCGCTGGTCTTAATAACCGTGTTTTTTAGCCTAATCGGCTGTTTCAAATCCGATAAAGTTCAGGCCGGGCAAACCGGCACGGAGTCTGCTCTGGAATCTGTCGAACGCTGGACAAACGAATACGGCCAAGGCCTGAAGATAACCACTCCTCACTATGAGATTTTCACAACGCTGCTCGATAAAGAAATAATATGCCGGGTCCCCACATTCATGGAGTCGG
The DNA here is from genome assembly GCA_964597115.1 of uncultured Pirellulales bacterium. Taxonomy (GTDB): domain Bacteria; phylum Planctomycetota; class Phycisphaerae; order Sedimentisphaerales; family Anaerobacaceae; genus CAZQXE01. Next base: position 18,832 of record CAZQXE010000027.1, read on the forward strand.
CTTATAATAGCTATAATTATCAATTACCCGGACCAATCGAGACGGTAACCAAATTCAGGATTTATCTTTTTGCCGACCGCCGGCAGTGGGAGGATTTCACACGCGATTTCGCGGGCGAACAAGCCAAGACGTATTGTGCAATAAAAGCAGGGGCGTATTGCCATAATGGAACCTGCGTAGCATACGATATCGGCCCAAAGCGGACTTTTTCCGTTCTCGCGCATGAGGGCTGGCACCAGTTTAACAGCCGGCATTTCAAATTTCGCCTGCCGAGCTGGCTCGACGAGGGCGTGGCAATGCTCTTTGAGGAATACAGAGCCGAGGGTGGGAAATTCTTTTTTGAGCCGACGAAAAACGAATATCGCCTGAACGCGCTTAGCAATACTCTGCTACAAAACAGGACGATACCGCTTAAAGAATTGATAACGATGAATCCCGGCGACGTGCTCGCTTCGGACCAGACCGAAGCGGTCATGGCGTTCTACAGCCAATCCTATGCTCTTGTGCGATTTTTACGGGAAGCGGGTCAGGGGCAGCGATATAAAATTTATCAGCGATTGATGACAGACAGCCTTAATGGGGATTGGCCGCTCGACGAGGCAAGTAAAAGTATGGCGGCAGACAGAAATGTCCCGCGCACGATTCTTTGGAACCACATCGTCGGCCTGGCTTTATTCCAGGAATATGTCGGCTATGATTTCGAGCGAATCGAGAAAGAGTACCTGTCTTTTTGCATACAAATAGCACAGCAATAGACGCAGCGGATGCGCAAAGAAAATCGAAAAGCAAAAATCAATAAAGGATGCGAATCAATGCCTAATGAATCTTCGGCACCTTTAATTCTGGCTTCAGCCTCACCGCGACGCAGACAATTGATGTCTGAAGCGGGTTACGAATTCATTGTTGTCCCGCCCGATATCGACGAGTCCGAATTTGAAGCAGAGGGAATCAGTGCGTGTGAATATGCCAAACGGCTGGCGTTGGCCAAGGCGAAAAGTGTCGCTCAAAAACATCCGGAATCGTACGTCATCGGCGCCGATACGGTTGTTGATTTTGCCGGACAGATCATCGGCAAGCCGGCCGATGCGAAAGAGGCGGAGCAGATAACCAAAAAGCTCTTCAGCACGCCTCATAAAGTGATAACCGGCGTCGCAATAGTTCGCCATTGCGACGATATCGAAATAGTCGATAGTGACACTACTACAGTCTACCCGAAGAAAATCACCGCTGGGCAAATCGACGAGCACATCAGAAGCGGCTCTTGGCAAGACAAAGCCGGGGCTTATGCCATACAAGAGACCGGCGACGAGTTTATCGAGAAAATCGAGGGCAGCCTGACAAACGTAATGGGCCTGCCCATGGAGCTTTTAGGACGCCTTCTGAAAAAAATTAGTTGATTATATTGTTTCAATCTGGTATAGTGATTTCTGTAACGAGGTTGGAGCAATGCGAGCTAAAAATAACATTACGTTTCGGCCGTTTTTGGTAATTTTGCCGATGGTTCTATGTACCATCGCTTTAGGTAGAGTAATTTACGTAGACGACGATGCAAATGGTCTAAATGACGGCACCAGTTGGCAGAACGCTTACATTTATCTGCAAGATGCTTTGTTTGATGCGAATGATTCGCAAAAAAATATTGAAATCCGCGTCGCTCAGGGCGTTTACAAGCCCGACCAGGGGATGAATCAAACACCCGGCGATCCAAATGCCACATTTCAATTGATCAATGGTGTAATACTCAAAGGCGGCTACGCAGGTGTCGATGAGCCGGATCCTGATGTTCGAAATCCAGAATTATATAAGACAATACTTAACGGCGATCTAACAGATAATGATACCCCGTGGGATAATCCCTATGATCTCGATGATGCACCAAACAGGACCGATAATTGCTCTTGTGTTGTAACAGCTAAAACGTCCGATCCAAACACAATTCTTGATGGTATTGTGGTTAAAGGAGCTTATTCTTCATACGAAAGTCACATATCCGGAAGTGGCGGGCTCTACATTGATGACAACTCAAGCATCACAGTGCAGAACTGTACATTCACAGAAAATTCGGCCTCGGGGATATATAAACAATACAACAGTTCCTCTACCA
>CAZQXE010000028.1:0-20833 GCA_964597115.1 uncultured Pirellulales bacterium
AACTACCCTGGGCCAGTTCTCGCTATCTGTGAAGTCTTTCCTCGGTTGTTACGGGTATTGTACATTGTGCTTAAGTTGTTCTATTTGAAAAGTCAAGCTTTTTTTTGCAGCACAGCAATGAAATGGCAATAAGCCACTCTGATACTCAGATAAATCACTTATCAGCAACGATTTTGGTTATAAAAACGGGGCAAAGAAATTGAAATTAGGAATACCGGCCTATCCAACCGAAAATTCCTTCTTTCGTGTGTTCATTTGGGCTTTTAGACGTGCGATAATGGACGAGTGCATCTGGGAAACACGGGATTCGGACAAATCCAGCGTTGCTCCGATTTCCTTCATTGTCATCTCTTCGTAGTAATACAGAACAATAATAAGCCGTTCAGCCCGTGTGAGACCTTTGGTGAGCAGGCTCTTAAGGTCTCGTTTTTGGGCCTCAATTACCGGATTTTTGCTTCTTTCATCCTTGATTATGTCTATTTCGCGAATATCTTTTTCGCCGTCGCCATCACTGTACTTTGTGCTCAGTGAAACCAGGCTGACCGCGTTGGCATCCCGCTGGAGCCTGTTGAATTCATCTATATTCATTTCCAACTCTTCGGCGATCTCCTTCTCAGTAGGTTTGCGGCCGAGGTGCGTCTCAAGCGAATGTGTGGCTTTCGCCAATTGATGAGCACGGGCACGAACCAATCGCGGTACCCAGTCCATGCTACGAAGCTCATCAAGAATAGAACCTCTTATACGAGGCGAGCAATATGTCTCAAATTTTACACCTCGTGCAGGATCAAAAGCATCTATGGCATCCATTAATCCAAAAATGCCGGCACTGATAAGGTCGTCCAGCTCTACCTTGTCGGGTAATTTGCTGTGCAGCCGCTCGGCGCAATATTTTACAAGGCTCCTGTAGTGCTCCATGAGCATATTGCGTGATTGTTCATCGCGGGTTTTCTGGAACTGCTCCCATATCTGTTCAATACCGATTTCTTGCTTGGCCTTCACAGGATTCCTCCATGAAAGGGATCCCAATTCAAAGGAGCCCGGTTTCTATGATTCCAATGCTTTATTAAGGGGCTTAAACAGCTGCCATCAGACAAACAACACAACTTGCCACACTACCTTTCCCTATTTTCCGGCTCTTCTGTGGTGCAGATATTTAAAGCACGCATCGCAATTCTTTATCGGCCTTTTTGTCGATAACTTTAGAAGAACCTCATCAACAAGTTTCTTAAACTGGAATAGTACCCTGTCTATGTTTCAGCAACTCTGCTGCTACTCTTTGGTTAAACGAATTCTCCACAAGCTTTTGTATCTGTAGCTCGAGATATTCATTCTGATTTTCGTCAAGAAGCTCTTTGCTGTGCTCATCGACCACCGGTTTGGCTTCAAAACTGCCGCTGAGGCCGAATTTGATGTTTTCAGTATCCTTCAGGACAAGCCGTTCGTTTCGGACATGTTCTTCGATCGCACGGTTCAACAGGCTGGAGAACTCGTTCACCTCCAACTCCCGAGGTACGAAACCAAAATCGCGGATGTTGATTATGTTTTGCATAAGGATCTTCTGGCGGGTTTGTGTGAATTCTATGATTTTAACCAGTATTTCGGTAACGTTATCCGTAATCAGTGCCGTCAGATTCATGTGCTGTCCTTCCTATTGGCGTTCCGCTATTTCGGAATCATCCCATTCATTCGTCGTTCTTGGCTAAAGGCAAAAGTGAGTAAAGGCAGGAAAGATAATCTGTGAAAGGGGAAACTGAATTTCTCATCCTTGATCATTTCGTTCCTTCCTTCAATTCTTACGGCCAGGCTAAAGTCAAACGATATACACACAAATCGTCTTTACTTGAGCCTTTTTCTGCTTGTAATCAATTCGTTCCTTCTTGAGTTATTCTCCCGGGTGGCGTAGCGAGATTTTCTTTCTTGCTCAGGATTGCTCTTATTTCGGAAAGAGTCTTTGTTTTCCTGAGCCGGATGATTTCCGATAGTCTTTCAAACACCGATTCGTCGTATAGCCGATGCCCACCCTCAGTCCACTGTGCCTCACGAATTAGGCCCATTATTGTGTAGTTATGGATAGTCTGTCGTGAAAAAGGAGTATAGGCAACCAACTCACCGATTCGATAAAGCTTAGCGGGTATCTGCAAAGAGTTTTTATTTACTTCCGTTTGCATATCAAAAAAACGTCTTTAAAGATGAAACTCACATTGCCTTATTAACACATCACGCTGTAGCAACTCGTTGGCAAAATGCCCAACCTTATATTTCGGCACGGTTAATATCAGCTTCATGTTCATGAACAACCGACCTTTATTACAGCACTCTTCTCTAACTGCTCCTTATTTGCTTGCGTTGGACAATACACACGTATACCCTGTTTATGAAAAAACATATTTTATATTTTGCAAAATGTAAAACACCTTTTAACACATGTCAACTTTTTTCCCATTATTTTAAAAATATTTTATATTTTTTTGCATCGTCCAACGAGATTTGAACTCTAATCCCCCGCTCACTCCAAAGTCCTATAATTCCCCTTCTACGCACACCCTATTATTCCCCCCGTACAATTAGGTTCGATTGTTCTGAAATTTAGTTGACGCTTTTTCCCAAACACGTCTGCATAAATACCCGATACAAGAAAATGTTGACGCTTGGTATAACCTCGGTCTACACGAACGGAGTTTAACTGTATAGCCCTGAAACTATGAACCGAATCAATAGAACTACAGGAAGTGCCATCAGCAATTCCAACGGCAGTATTTCCCTGCTTGAGCAGGTGACTCCCCTTGCACAGCAGATTAACTGTCTCGACATCAACAGAATTGCTGACATATGTATCGACAGCATACCAAAACTGGTTCGTGCGAGATTTGCTTCACTCTATATACTCGATGAAACAAGCAAAATATTGCACCTGTACAAACACAATCATCCGTTCCTCATAAATAAAATAGTCTCGTTAAATCAAAATCCGACACCTCCTATGGTTATGGCCGTAAGAAGCAAAGAATTGATGCTGGTAGGGAATATAGACACTCACAGAAAGCCCATAATTAGAAAATCGCAACGTGCCTTTGCGGACAATTACCAAACCAACAACTGCGCCATTGTTCCTCTTATCTGCCAGGACAGAGTGGTTGGCGTTCTCAATTTGGCAGACAAGGTGGAGGAAGACCGCTTCGATTCCGGGGATATCGCACTTATAGAGCTGTTCAGCCAGTTGGTCGGTGCCTCGATAGGCAACATTAAGCTTTTCGAGAAGACACAACGCCAGGCCACAACAGATGGCCTGACCAGTCTTGTCAATCACAGAACCTTCTATGAAATCCTGGAAAAAGAACTGTGGCGGTTACGCCGATACGGCGGGCAAATATCGCTTATCATGGTGGATATTGACAATCTAAAGAAGATAAATGATGCCCATGGCCATCGGGCCGGCGACAAGGTCATTCGGGATATCAGCAAAAGAATAAAGGAGTGCATTCGGCAAATCGATACAGCAGCACGATACGGCGGCGATGAGTTTGCAGTGATTTTACTCAATAGCTCGCTCAGCGATGCCGCTATCGTTGCCCAGCGTATGGTTGATGCGGTTGCGAAATCTCCAACAACATGGAACAAGGAACAAATACCTCTATCTATCAGTGTAGGTCTTGGTCGGTATGATCCTGACACCACACCCGAAGACATTACAAACCGATCCGATCAGGCATTGTATGTAGCAAAGCAGGCAGGTAAAAACACAGTAAGAATCTTCAAGCCAGATGAAAATAACTCCTAACCTCAAGGATAACAGCAATTTACGCGAAAGACCTAAGGGCAAGCAAGAAACCGCCAAACAGTTTTTAAGCGAAAGAACGGCCCCTGAACAAGCAAGGTTAATGCATTTGATCAAACGAAACTGTTTATCTTCCCGGTAAAGTGAAATGCGCATAGCAAAAGCCGCTTTCCCATGATGGAGAAAGCGGCAGATTGGTTATATTCATACTGATTCTCTTACTCTTCCGACTTTGGTGCTTCAACAGTCGATTCAGTTTCAGCCTCTTTGCCCAGAGCCTCTTTTTCTTTTCGTCCGGCATGACTTTTACGATGAGCAACTTTCGGCAATCCCAGCAAAGAATCACCCTCAGACCATTTCTCTTCGTTTTTTAACTGCTCGACACGTTCGGCTCGCGTCAGAACATTTCGATGCCTCGTCAAGGCTCCTTTGATTTTTAATGAACGATCAACAGACATTAAACAGTTCTCCTAAAACTACTTTACCTTCTTACCATACGCATCCGAGAAATAATGCGGTGCAAAAGATTCGTAACCGGCCGGAGCATTACCTTTGTATTTTGCTCCCACCTCAGTAATTATATTTTTTGCTTCGTATCCGTCCGTCCCGGGCTTATCGGGATTATTATATTTATCCTTAGTTTGCAAAAAGTATTGACCGTTGTCCATAACTATCTCGGTGTCAATGTTGTATTTGTCAAAATGTGCTTGCGCCGGCACCAAATCTAAATGCCTTTTATACTCAGCTAAAATGATTACATGGTCACCCGTTAACTTGTCTGGCTCAGCCTGTCGACTACCCAATGATGCATTATCAGTTGTTATAAAAGGTCGCCCGGCATCAGTCGTTGCTCGCTCTGTTTGGTTTTCCTGATTGGTTGCTGCCGCCTGTCTGACCGACCTGGTCGAGGCCTGCAATCTGGTTGGCTGAGAAAATTGACCGAGCCGATAGGAGGTCAAAATCAGCAGGATAAGGAATAAAAGCAAAGCTATCGCAATCTGATATGGCATTGAGAACTCAATTCTGCCGGTATTAAGTTGTATCATTCTCGGCTTTCTCCACCATTTAGGCACAGTTTTTGAGCTTTCTACAGCCGGTTTCCTTTCTATAACTGGCCTGTCATCATCAGGTTTTCTCGGATTCATCTGCTCAATAGTTTTATTATACCGAGGTTTCAGTCGACCTTTACTCATCACCTCATAAAGAGCCTTTTTTCCTCGGTTTCGTGCCATAGTCGAATCCAATCAACTTCGCAATTACATCCGTAAAATTGCTATTATATCGGCATTAGTTTAAAGAATAAACACATACCGCAAAAGAGATTACATAATTTTATACAATATTTCGATGTAAAATTCAATAAGAAACTTCGATAACTCAGAAATAATAGGGCACATTATATGCTGTTATTCCTAAAATTGAAGCCTGTTTCGTTGACAAACACATCATTGGAGGATAATATGCCAGATTCGAAGATTTTGGAGCATAAGAAATGACTGACGTTACTTTGATTACCGGCGATGGAATCGGGCCGGAAATTGCAGAAGCTACCCGCAGATGTATTGACGCTACCGGTGCCGAGATCAATTGGACCGTGGCTGAAGCGGGTGTGGATGTAATGGAACGGCTTGGAACCCCCCTGCCGGATGCTACCGTAGATTCAATTAAGAAGACCGGCGTTGCATTGAAAGCCCCTATCACAACACCGGTCGGAAAAGGCTTTAGAAGCATAAACGTGCATCTTCGCCAGAGTCTTGATTTATACGCTTGTCTGAGGCCCTGCAAAAGCTACAAAGGCGTGCGAAGTAGATACACCGATATCGACCTTGTGCTTGTACGCGAAAACACCGAAGATTGCTATGCAGGCGTTGAATTTCAAAGCGGAAAAAACGACACGGATGAGCTAATAAACTGGATAAACAAACATAGCGAGAAGAAGGTAAGAGAAAAATCCGGCATAACTATAAAGCCTATTTCGGCCTATGCGACCGAGCGCATCGTGGACTTTGCATTCGATTACGCCCGCAAAATGGGACGCAGGAAGGTAACAAGCGTTCATAAAGCCAATATTATGAAATTTTCAGATGGATTGTGGCTTGAAGTCAGCCGGCAGGTCGCTAAGAGAAATCCCGATATCGAATTCGAGGATCGCATCGTTGATAATATGTGCATGCAGTTGATCCAAAAACCTGAACTTTACGATGTTATTGTGTTGCCGAATCTTTATGGCGATATATTGAGCGATTTGTGTGCCGGCCTGGTTGGTGGGCTTGGCGTGGCTCCCGGTGCTAATATCGGCGAAAAAGGAGCTATTTTCGAGGCAACGCATGGCAGCGCACCAAAATATAAAGACCAAAACAAAGTCAATCCGACAGCCCTTATACTCAGCGGCGTGCTGATGTTAAGGCACATCGGCAAAATGGTCGAGGCCGACAGATTAGAAAATGCCGTCGCAGCCGTAATCGCCGAGGGCAAAAGCGTAACTTACGATATGAAACCGCATCGCGATGATCCCACCGCCGTCGGCACAAGCCAAATGGCCGACGCCATAATCGAAAAGATAGACAATTCGTAGTTATGCGTTCACAGTTTATAGAGAGAAGAAACTACGAACTATGAACTACGAACAAAATTATCGCAAACTCATTTCAGGCCAAAAAGGTGGTCTGAGTGCAGCGTTTTTTCGATTCTTTCTGAGCGGTGCTTCAGTCGGTTACTCCAGCGCTGTTCGGCTGCGTAATTCTCTATATACCCAATGTTTTTTTAAGACACATCGCGTAGATGCTACCGTAATAAGCATCGGTAACATAACAGTTGGCGGGACAGGCAAAACGCCACTTGTCATTTGGTTATATAAATATCTACAGAAAAAACAAATTAACTGTGCTATTCTAACAAGAGGCTATAAAACCCATACTAAAGGACGATCGACGAACTACGAACGACGAGCGCCTGCAATAGATGAGCCGGGGATTCTTGCTGAAAACTGTCCCCAGGCCAAAGTCATCGTCAATCCGGACCGTGTTGCTGGAGCGACTGAAGCTACAGAGAAGTTCGGTGCAAAAGTCCTGATTATGGACGACGGCTTTCAACATCGGCGGTTAGTTAGAGACTTTGATATTGTAGCAATCGATGCTACGCAACCCTTCGGCTATGGGAAAATACTCCCGGCCGGGCTATTGCGAGAACCTGTTACTTCGCTGAGGCGAGCTAATGCTGTTGTTATCACCAGATGCGATCAAATCTCTGAACACGAATTAGACAAACTCGAAAAAAAGCTGCGAGCAATCAATCCGGATATGCTAATTGCAAGGTCAATACACGCCCCGGTTTACGCACAAACAATGGACGGAAAACAAATAGGTCTTGACCAGCTAAAGGGCAAGAAAATATTCGCATTCTGCGGGATTGGCAATCCGGATGCCTTTTTAAACACAATCAAGACCCTTGGGGCTAAATTGGTTGGCTCAAGAGTCTACGATGATCATCATCACTACACGAACGCTTGTTTAGCCGATATTTACGAACAAGCTGAACATCTTGAAGCGGATTTAGTATTAACAACACAGAAGGACTGGACAAAGATTATTTCAGATTATAAATCGTCACTGCCGCTTGCATACATAGGCATCGAGATAAGATTCATGGCCGGAGAGGACAAATTAACACACTTGATTGAAAATACATTAGCGGGTAAAATTTCCCCAAAATAACAATTTTTATCTTATGCCCATTTGATTTGCGTGCTTGTGCTCTTATGTACGAAAAGCTGCTCAAAACAGTAACAGAACTCGGCTCGCCGAAAGTTTTGGTTGTGGGCGATTTCATGCTCGATGTCTATGTCTACGGCGATGCACTGAGAATTAGTCCGGAAGCCCCCGTACCGGTACTGAAGGTCACGAAAACACAATACCGCTGCGGCGGCGCCGGCTCTGTCGCAATTGACCTCGCTGCCCTTGGAGCAATCCCCTACTGCCTTGGTATAATTGGCGGCCACGAGAAAGACCAAAATGCACAAATCCTCAAAGACAAGCTAAACAGCACCGGAGCAGATATATCCGGCCTGATTCCGATAGTGGGCAGACGTACTACAAGCAAACACAGACTCGTCGGTCTTGCACAACATCGTCACCGCCAGCAGCTTATGAGAATAGACTATGAGACGACGGACCTGCTTTCGGACGAGCAGTACGAGAACATCCTTGAACTTTATCAAAATATGCTTTCTAAGGTCGATATCGTCTGCTTGCAGGATTACAACAAGGGCCTGCTGGCCGATTCAATCTGTAAACAAATGGTTGAAATGGCCACTCAATCACAAAAGAAGATTCTCGTTGATCCATCGTCTATCGACGATTATGCCAAGTACGCCGGAGCAACTCTCGTCAGCCCAAACCGAGCTGAGGCTGCGATAGCCGCAGGATTCGATATTGCTGATACAGAATCGGCAGTAAAAGCTTCTAAACAGCTTATAGATGCTTTCGGATTCGAAGCCGTCGTTATCACACTCGATAAGGAAGGTGCATACCTGCATACCAAAGGCATAAGTGAGCTTCTCGCAACCAAACCAAGAAGCGTTTACGATGTAACCGGTGCCGGAGACGTAGTTCTCGCAACACTCGCTGTTACACTTGCCGCAGGCTGCGATTATAAAACCGCCGTCCAGGTAGCAAACATTGCAGGTGGTATCGAAGTGCAAAAGTTCGGCTGCGCCACTGTTTCAATAGATGAGATTGTCCGTGAAATACAGGGAAGAGATGGAAAGCTGTGTTCGGTTGAGTCTTTAGTAAAGGAGCTTGAACAACTCCACAAACAGAAACGTAAAATAGTATTTACAAACGGCTGCTTCGACGTGCTGCACAGAGGGCACATCGAATATCTGGAATTCTGCAGGTCGCATGGTGACGTTGTTGTTGTCGGGCTAAACAGCGACAGTTCGGTAAAGATTATTAAGGGACCCGACCGTCCAATCAATAATCAACAGGCCCGAGCTGCGGTATTGAGCGCCCTCGAAATGGTCGATTACATCACTCTTTTCGATGAACCGGACCCTTTGAACTTAATCAAGAAAGTAAAGCCGGATGTATTGGTCAAAGGTCAGGACTGGGAAAAGAAAGGTGTTATAGGTCGCGAATTCGTAGAATCCATCGGTGGCAAAGTCGTTCTTGCGCCAATTGTCGAAGGTGAAAGCTCAACTACAACAATTAATAAAATGAAGTCACTGGAAACAAAATCCTGATGAACGATGATACAAAAAAACGAATTATAGAGACCATCGATACGCATAAGAAAATGACCGCTGAATTCGAGGAAAGCAGCATTGAAACTATCGATGCAATTGCTCAGACAATAACAAAAACATTAGAGCAGAACGGCACGATTTATCTCTGTGGTAATGGAGGCTCGGCAGCAGATGCCCAACATATAGCCGGTGAACTTATAGGCAGATTCACCAGAGAAAGAAAAGCCTTAGCCGCGGTTGCACTTTCAACCGACACCTCCATACTGACATCTATTGCCAACGATTACGCCTTTGAGAAAGTGTTTGCCCGGCAGGTCGAAGCGCTGGTTCAGAAAAGTGACATTTTATGGGCCTTCTCGACAAGCGGCACTTCGGCAAACGTCATTGCCGCCGTAAAGTTGGCAAAAGAAAAAGGTGCTCGTGTAATAGCCTTCACAGGCAGGAGTAAAAGCAAGCTCGAACAAATGGCTGATATTTGTTTTTGTGCCGATGCGGAATCAACCGCGAGAAGCCAGGAAATCCATCAGCTTGCATACCACATTGTTTGTGACCTTGTAGAGCTTAATTTTGCGAATAGTTAAGCAAAAAAATCGTTGAACAGATATGTCCAACAAAGCCATATTCTTAGACCGTGATGACACCTTGATTGAGGATCCGGGCTATATCAATAATCCGGAACAGGTAAAACTTCTCGACGGTGTTGCTGAAGCGCTAATCCAACTTAAGGACCTTGGATATTTGCTGATTGTCGTTAGTAACCAATCGGCCGTCGCTCGTGGGATTGTTACCGAGAAAGTCCTTGACCAAATTCACAAACGATTAGAGCAACTGTTAGCCGAAAAAGGCGCCTCTTTAGATAAAATCTATTACTGCCCTTATCACCCGGACGGAGTTGTCCAAAAATACCGTAAGCAAAGTAACTTCAGAAAGCCGAATCCCGGAATGCTGCTGAAAGCTGCCGACGAGATGGATGTCGACCTTGGTGAATCCTGGTGCGTCGGCAATAACATAAGCGATGTGGAGGCCGGCCTGCGGGCCGGGTGTAAAACCATATTGATAGATACGCCCTCCCATCAGGAACAGCCCGACCAGCGTCTGTCTCCGACAGGAGTAACTCCCGACTACAAAGCGATAAATATTAAGGAGGTGGTCAATATCGTAAAGAAACATCATCGTTCACCCGCTAAAACCAAAATCCGGTCGTCAACCACAGAGCAAAACGAAACAGTTTCACAGACTACTGAACCAGTTTCACAAACTAATAAACAACAATCTCTATCAGAACTGAAAAGGCCGCAAACAGAACTCTCTGAACAGAACAGCAACGGCGATAAAACCGAGCATTTGCTAAACAATATTCTGGGACAACTTAAAAAAATGCAGAGGGCGGAAATGTTCGGCGAGTTCTCTATAACGAGGCTTATGGCCGGTGTCGTGCAAATTATTGTTTTGTTCTGCCTGGTGATAACCGTATGGTTCCTCATGAGCCCAAACAGGCAAGACAGCTCGGTTTATATTACACTCGGCTTCGCAATAGTCTTTCAGCTTATGGCGCTGACCTTTTATATAATGCAGGGACGAAAATAGCGATGCGCGAAGTGAATCCCGAAGCACCAACTCCGCACTACGAATCACAAAGCACCAGACAGGAGATTTTGGTCTGGCTGCCTTCCCCATTAGGCGATGCCGCTCTCTGCACGCCGGCTTTAAGTACATTAAGACGACATTTCAAATCCTGTAAAATCTGTTTTTTTGCTAATCCCACGGTTCGTCAGGTCCTGTCGCCGTGTGATTTCAACGATGAATGGCTGGAGCAGAAAAACAAGAATCCGTTCGCGATTGCAAAACAACTCAAAAAACATAAATTCACACACGCAATTCTTTTCAAGAACTCATTCGCTTCGGCAATGGCATGTTTCCTTGCAGCAATACCATCACGCATCGGATATGCCCGCGAAAAGCGTGGTTTTTTGCTCACGGACAGACTCTATCCGCCAAAATTACCCGACGGTACATTCAAGCCCCTTTCTATGATTGATTACTATCTTGCAATTGCCTCCTGGCTCGGCGCAGAAACAACTGATAGAAACCTCGAATTGCTCGTCGATCCGCTAAAACGCGACAGTCTGAAGTCCAAACTACCGGAACTTTCCAGCAGTAACGGCCCTGTGGTTATTCTTGTTCCCGGCGGAACATTCGGCCCAAGCAAATGCTGGCCAAGCGTTAGGTATGCACAAACAGCCGACCGCCTGATTGCTGACTACAACGCAACTGTTGTCATATCTGTGGCGCCTGAGCCGGCTGAGAAACAAATTGCCGAAGAAATCTGTAATTCAAGCGAAAACAAACTTATCAATCTCGGTGAAAGACCTCTGAGTCTCGGCGAATTGAAAGCACTTTTCTCTATTGCAGATCTGGTCATCAGTAACGATACAGGCCCTCGGCATATAGCTATAGCTCTGCGGCGTAAGGTTATCAGCCTCTTCGGGCCCAACGATCCTGTCTGGACTGATACAGGGTATGAGAACGAGATTCAACTAATTGGTGACGTTTTCTGTGCTCCCTGCAGAAAGCCGGTTTGCACAAAGAGCGAACATTTCTGTATGCAGGCAATTACTGTCGAGATGGTCTGTAATGCCGCCAAAAAATTGCTCGATAACGAGCACAAAGAAGCAACGCCTAATAGCCAACAGGATTTTGTAGAAACATCGAATTCTTTTTTTATTGACGCTGATTATCAAACCGCGTTTGCCAAGCTGGGCCTGATCTCGATTGATGCGGTCTTTTCTTTTAACGCAGCCGAGAACCTTACCAAGGAAAATCTCGCGCGTTTTCGCAGCCGTATGCAATTTGAAATAGATTCGCCAGAGTCATTATCATCAACGACAGTATTTCTCAAACGCTACGACCATCCGCCAATACTTGTCCAACTGGGAAACTGGCTTTCAGCTCACAGCAGGAAAAGCTGCGGTTTTCGCGAGTTAACCTCTTCAGATGAACTATCCGCAGCAGGCATCAATACACCAAAAACAATCGCTTACGGTGAGCAATGGGGGACATTCTTTGAAAAAAGAAGCTGCATAATCACCAAGAAAATTCCGGATGCGGAGTCTTTAGAACAAAAGCTGCCCGATTGCTTAGGCGCCCCGGCTTCGAGGGCAAATTTGAGGCAGCGAATAGATTTTATCGCTAAATTAGCACGATTCATAAGAGCTTTTCATACGACAGGTTACCGTCACCGAGACCTTTACTTCTCACATATATTCTATGATTACAAAGGCCAATTTCACCTGATAGACCTGGCGCGTGCCTTCAAACCAGTCATTTTAAGCAAACGATTCCAAATTAAAGATATAGCACAGCTTTACTACTCGGCCCCAGCCAAACATTTCTCAAAAACCGACAGACTGCGTTTCTACATTGGCTATACAGGCCGGGGCAAACTAACAAGCAGAGACAGAATATTTATTCGAAAAGTTATAAACAAAGCGAAGCGAATGGCACGGCATGACTTAAAGCACGGCAGGGAAGTACCTTTTGCAGGCTGATAAGACTATAGTTCAAATTTGCCTATGAAAATGAAAATCGCGATTATTATGGAACGGGCAAACATCACCCTCGGCGGTGCGGAACGCTCGGTTTTTGAGCTAACAACCGCATTGAGCGCCCTTGGTCATGAAGTGCACATCCTGGCAGCAATAGGTCAAACGAACACCAGGAATATCCACATTCTATGTCCGGGCAGCCCCGGCGGGCGTGTCTATTTCTTTAATTTTGCAGAAGTATTGAGAAAGCATTTTTTGGAAAACAACTACGACATCATTCACAGCGTTTTGCCTTTCGATTTTGCCGATATATACCAGCCACGCGGCGGCACTTATGCCGAGTCCATTGTGCGCAACGCCGCCAGTTACCAAAACAAGTTTGTCGTTTCTTTCAAGAAGCTCACAGCTTTTACTAATTTTCGCCGGACCGTGCTTTTAAAAGCTGAACGCAAGTTGTGCCGGAGGCCGGATGGGCCGGTAATCATTGCACTTTCTCAGTATGTCGAAGAGCAGTTTAAACGACACTACAATACCGGCCAGCAGCGAATAACTGTTATCCCGAACGGCGTTAAAACCAATAAACGAATCATTAAAGACCAAGCCGACAGGCTTCGATCGCAAATATTAGCCGAGTTGGGCATTAAAGAAGCAGATAATCCGGTCCTTTTCTTATTCGTGGCAAACAATTTCAGATTGAAGGGTTTGTCCTGTCTGATAGAAGCAATGAAAGCAGCAGCATGTCACCAAACAGAACGCGAAGCATTCCTGATAGTCGCCGGTAGCGGCAAGATAAATAAATACCGTCGACTCGCAAAAGAGCTCAATTCCTCCAGGAAAACCAAAAAAATCGTTTTCCTGGGCTCCGTTAATCAAATTCAGGACGCCCTCTCAATAATCGATGTCGGTATCCTGCCTACTTTCTACGATCCCTCCAGCAGATTTATCCTCGAAGCACTGGCATCCGGCAAGCCGGTGATAACGACGGAATTTAACGGTGCGACCGATCTGTTCGCAAACAACCGGCACGGCAAAGTAGTCGATTCGCCGGAAAACATTGACGAGCTGGCTGAAGCTATTAGTTTTTTCACAAATACAATGAATATCCAAAAAGCATCACAAGCGATTATTGAGGATAATATAAAAGATAAGGTTTCGATCAACCGGGTTGCCAGTCAATTGACAACTGTTTATGAATCCATACTGCAGAGGAAAGGTCAACGATAATGTACCTGACTTTCGTGTTCGCCATCGTAATAGCATATCTGCTCGGCTCGATACCTTTCGGGCTGCTCATTGTCAAGGCACACGGTAAGGATTTACGGTCAATCGGCTCCGGCAATATCGGTGCAACCAACGTCTCCCGCGCCCTCGGCAGAAAATGGGCCTATCTTTGCTTTTGGCTCGACGTGCTCAAAGGATTCGCTCCTACCCTCGCGATGTTTTTTCTTGTTAAACCTTTAGCCTCTCAATCGCAGGCTGAGAGAGTTCTCACGCTCTGGCTATGGCTTGCGGTAGGCTGCGCCGCCATTTTAGGACATATTTTCCCGGTATATTTGAAATTCAGGGGCGGAAAGGGCGTTGCAACAAGTTTTGGCGTTGCGCTGGGCTTTTGGCCATACTACACATTCTGTGCGATAATCGCCATCACAGTCTGGATCGCATTAGTTCTTACCTGGCGATACGTTTCGCTCGCATCTATCATTGCTTCAATTTCCTTTCCTTTGGCCCTCTTTACTGCAATACTCACCATATCGAGTTGGCATTTAGCCGACCTGTGGCCATTGCTTATTGCGGCAACCGCGATTCCTTTAATGGTTATTATTCGACACCGCGAAAATATCAAAAGGCTAATCACAGGAACAGAAGGTAAAATCCACAGAACGAAAAACGGAAAATCTTCGTGATAAGCGATTCTGTGGTAAAATAGGTAAAATCAACCTATGAAGAGGAAGAAATTAACGTGAAATGTTCATTTGAAGTGATAAAAGGACAGTACCCCCCACCCCCCACCGCACGGAAGATGCTTAACAAGCTCAAGTTAACACCTAATCCGCTACCGGCTATATCTACTACCTGTCCTAAATTAACCTCGGCGAACCGGATTACCAACCATGTCAGCCGTTGACAATCCAAAAGCAGCATATCGGTCAGCTAACCGTCAGCACCACTCCAAATTTTTTAGAACCCACCAGTTTCTCAATCCATCATTAATTTCGTTGATGCCTACAATATAAGTAAAATCAATATCAACAACCTAACCAAGCCGTTGTAAAACAGAGGAAAAAAGGAGCATTGTCCCCCCCATTCAAGGAAATCTACTTCAACAGGTACCACGAAAAGTGGTATTTTCAATGCCCCTTTCTCTATTATTTTGCGCATCTAAAAAACTTGAAACTAATCATTAATTTCCACATATATAAAATCGTCGAAACAGCAATAAAATGCAAATAGGATATTCCTTAACTTTAACTACGGAAAACCTATTTATGGTTTAGTAAAAGGATAGGCGTACTCTCTGCGCAGCAGTTAAAATATCTGTGAATGGCTTGTATCCGTTTCGGAATGCTCAAGGTTCGAGAGTGGTTAATCCTTCCCGCACGGCATATTTTGTAAGTTCAGCTACGCTATGAAGGTCCAGTTTCTCCATAGTCTGACGCCGATTTGCCTCAACAGTCTTAACACTTACATGCAGATCAGAAGCGATCTGTTTTGTGGATTTGCCTTCAGCAACGAGTTGAAGTACTTCGCGTTCCCTGCTGGTCAGAGCAGCCAACAACGAATCACCTGTTCTTGAGAGACGATTTACATAATCATCCACGACCACACCAGTTACTCTGGGGCTGAGATAGCTATCACCGGCAGCTACGGCTTTTATCGCACGAACAAGCTCATCGAATAAACACTCCTTCAGAATGTAACCCGCCGCTCCGGCTTTGAGCATGTCACCGACAAACCGCCTGTTGGAATGTATTGATAGGGCAATCACTTTGGTTCCGGGAAATTCTCTGTGAATTTGACGAGCCGCCTCGATCCCGTTTAGGTTTGGCATAGTCACATCCATAATAACTATATCAGGCAGCAGCTTACGGACAAGCTCAAATGCTTCTCGCCCATCTTCGGCTTCGGCTACAACTTCAATATCAGGCTGTTTCTCAAGCAACGAACGCAGACCCTGGCGTATTATCGCGTGGTCATCGGCTAAAAGAATTCCAATGCTCATATTTATGACTTATCGTTAATACTCTTACATTTCAGCGGCGCCGTCATCGTGATCCGACTACCACGACCCGGCGCTGAATCAATCTCAAGATGACCTTCTAATTGTTCTAATCGCTCCTGAATACTGAAAAGCCCAAATGTAGCTCTCTCAGCAGCTTTAGATGCTGCTTCTGCAGGATCAAATCCGACTCCGTCATCTTCGACTCTGACAATGATCCGCTCACCGGCTTTACTGACAGAGACTTTTACATTCCGGGCATTCGAATGTTTAACAACATTGATAAGCAGTTCCCTTACATTTCTAAAAAGGAGAACACGAATATCATCATCCAGAGGTTTGGGTTGCTGGTCATCTTCAAATTCGGTCTTGACACCATATTTCTCCTGGATTTGCTCGTTAAGCCATTCAGCCACAGCAGCCTCAAATCCTAATTCATATAATATCGGAGAACTCAGGTCAAACGTTAAGGTTCTTGTGTCCTGAATAACCTGCTCAAGGCAATCACAGATTTCGCATAGAGTCTCAGTAAGATCATCGGAGGACACAGATTTGCTAAGTTCGTCCAGCTTTATCTTGGAAATCACCAGAGACTGCCCAATTCGATCATGCAGCTCCGTAGCAATTTCCCGCCTCTCACGCTCCTCTGTTAGTGACAACTGTGAAGCCAAAGACTTAAGCTGAGCTTGATCCTCAAGAAGCTTCTGCTCCGCCTGCCTGCGATCCGTGATATCTTCAACGATTTCCACAAAACCATCGACGCGCCCACCCTCTCCATATACTGGAGAAGCCTGGACCCTGACACTGATTTTAGTCCCATCAGTTCTGACCCCCTCAGTCTCGACTTCATTAGTATGGCCACTTTCCATCGCTCGTCTTCCGGGACAATGGGGACAGACCTCATCACGCTTCTCGAACTCAAAATGACACTTACCTCCAATGAAATCTCTGTGGTCCTTTTGTATCATCCTGCCCTGCGCAGCGTTCGACATGAGAACTTCGAAATCCGTGTTGATGAGCGCAATCCCTAGGTTGGTGTTATCAACCAGGGCCCGATAGCGCTCCCGGCTCTCGCGCAGGTCGCGAAGTGTTAACAGGCTGCTCATTGCGTCGGCAATCCTTCTGCCAACCTCCTGGAGAAGCTTCTCCTCCTCTTCCGTCCAGAGACGCTGGTACGAGCACTGGTGTAGACCAAACATCCAGGGATTACCTACCTTGGGGTGAATAGCCATCGAAATCTGGGACTGAAATCCGAACTGCTTTGCCGACTTCTCCGGCAAGGGATGCTCCGATCCTGGATGAAATTTCACGGGACCGTCAGACGCTAACACTGTGCGGAGAACTCCGGCAACTCCCTGATCCATAGCCACGTCGACGCCCAAGGCGAGGGCGCCGGGATATTCCGGTACTGTACGCTCCATGGGTACCCGCCAGGAGGGGGCTTCAGGATCGCACGGATAGAGGAGCCAGGCCCGGTCGCAGTTAAATATCGAGAGCGCGGCATCGAGAACGTCGGTCATCATCTGATTCAAACCGCTTGCTCCCTGGATCGCCCGGTTGACCTGATCAAGGCTCTCGAGAAAACGTAGATGATTCAGCCGTACCCGCGCGGCCTCTCTGCGCTCGGTAATATCTCTAACTACTGTAACAACTCTGACGACCCGTCCTGCTTCAAATATAGGTATTTTTCGTGTTTCTGTGATAATATGTTTGCCTGCTATTTCGATCGATTCCTCCGCGGTAAGGACTTTTCCATTCTTAAACACCTGCTGATACTCATCGAAAGTCTTGTCTGGTAAAAATGAAAAAACATCTTTAATTTTCCGTCCGACTGGATAATTCATTTTTATGCCAAGTTCTTTTGTCCACTGCTTCATTCTATCATTTATCAAAACTATTCTTAAGTCAGTATCGACTACATGTATCGCATCTCGCATCGAATTAAGCGTTGTACGATATCGTAGTTCAGATGCGATCAACGCTTCCTCCGCCTTTTTGCGTTCCGTGATGTCTTCTATTACCTCGATGAATCCTGTCACTGTGCCGTCAGGTTCAACAGCCGGAAAGGCCTGGATGCGAACCGGAAAACGGCTGCCGTCATCACGTACCCCTTCGGCCTCAGTTTCTGCCGGCTGACCGGTTGCTATTGCCTGCTTACCGGGACAATGAAGACATATTGCCTCGCGCTTTTCGAATTCTCGGAAACACTTTCGACCTATAAGCTCGCTGACAGGCTTGTTGAATTTCTCGCCTATTGTTCTGTTCGCAATAAGTATCTTGTAGTCAATATCTATCAGTGTAATCGCAACGTGAACGTTTTCCATAATAGACCGATATAACTGCTTCAGCCCCTCCTGCAATTTCTTGCTATCGGTGATACTATGACTCAAATGCTCGAACTTGGTTTTACGCGAGTGCACATTCGTTATTTGTTCAATTAAATTTTCGTCGCTTAGCCCCGTATCGGACATTGGTACGCCTCCTGTAATATGATATTAATAACCCCTTACCTTATGCCGCAGATGCAGGAATAAGGCAAAGAAATCTCAGGATGGAATCGCCTGTATTCTTAAAACGGTGCTCTGTGTTCGGCGGCACAAATATCACGTATTCGGCGCCAAACTCGTACTCCTGCCCCTCACAGACAAATGTCCCCTGCCCTTGCACCACGAAAACTTCGTGCTCATGCTTGTGAGAGTGCAAAGGAGTAAAACCGCCGGGCTGTAGTTCAAACATGCGCATTGCAAAATTTTCCGCTCCATCCTCCTTGGAAATAAGCCACCTTATTTCAACGCCTTTTGCATTCTCGATCTCTACCGGACTTTTACTAACGTCACTGCTCTTTTCTACCTTCATCTTATGGTTCCGCCTTTCTATCGTGACGCTCAACCAAGTTTCTTAGCGAGGATTTCCGAAACCACTTTAGGATTCGCCTGGCCTTTTGTCTTCTGCATAACCTGACCTAACAGAAAACCTCTGGCCTTTTTTTCTTTTTTTCCACCGCTGGTCACATCCTCTACCGCCTGAGGATTTTCCGCAAGAACCTGATCAACTATCGTCTCTAACTCACCTGCATCGCTTTTCTGAATCAGGTTTAGCTCTTGTGCTAAAACTTCCGGCTCATTACCAGTCTCGATCATTGCTTCAAATATTGGAACCGAAGAACTGGCGCTGATAGTCCCGGCCTCAATCATTTTTGCCAAACGTGTTAGATCC
This sequence comes from uncultured Pirellulales bacterium, assembly GCA_964597115.1. Classification (GTDB taxonomy): domain Bacteria; phylum Planctomycetota; class Phycisphaerae; order Sedimentisphaerales; family Anaerobacaceae; genus CAZQXE01. The sequence continues at coordinate 18,996 of CAZQXE010000028.1, forward strand.
TGCGATTTGAGTCCTAAATCGCCCACGCTGCACCCTTTTTCATTTGCTTTTTTCAGGCCGGTCTGTGTTAGTAAGTTACAAACTCGCTTTGGCTCGGCACCGGCTTTGACTGCTTCGTCGAATAAGTCTGCCGTCGAACGCTCGGCTGTTAAAACTCCCGCATCATAATCACTCAATCCATACTCCTGAACATAGTGCATTTGCCTATGGAGCGGTAATTCGCACAACTGTGAACGAATATCATCCAGCCATTCGGGCGTCAATTCCACTGGCACGAGGTCCGGCTCGGGAAAATACCTGTAATCGTGGGCTTCTTCTTTTTCCCTCTGCAGAACGGTTACTTCTCGCTCATCATCCCAGCCACGCGTGGTCTTATTGCCCATTTCCATAACTTTGCCGGTTTCATGGAATTCGTCAAGCTGTCTTTGCGCTTCGTAGTTGACGCTTCTTTCCAGTGCCCGGAAGCTGTTTAGATTTTTGATTTCGACTATGGGCGTCTTGTATTCGTTGCCGCCTTTAGTAATAATCAAATTGATATTCGGCTCAAATCGCATGTGACCTTTTTGCATATCGGCTTCAGAAACGCCCAGGAATCGTACCATTCGCTGCAACTCCACCGCCAGTGCCCGCGTTTCCTCACCGCTTTTCATATCCGGCTCAGTAACAATCTCCAGCAGCGGTGTGCCGGTCCTGTTCAAATCCACCTGCGAAAAATTTCCTGCAGTATGCAGATTTTTACCCGCATCTTCTTCGAGGTGCGCCCTTATTATTCCAATCCTTTTGATCAAGCCGGATTCAAGTAGTATCTCAACAAAGCCATCGGCACTAAGCGGTAAGTCATACTGGCTTATCTGATAATTCTTCGGTAAATCTGGATAGTAGTAGCTCTTTCTGTCCCACTTCGTAAACGTTGGTATCCGGCAGTTCAGAGCCATCGCCACCAGAACAGCGTATTCGTATGCCTGTTTATTCATCACTGGCAGAACGCCGGGCATACCAAGACAAACCGGACAGACCCTGCTGTTAGGTTCGGCACCAAACTCCACCGCACAGCCGCAAAACATCTTGCTCTTAGTGCAAAGTTGAACGTGAATTTCCAGGCCAACGATAATTTTGTAATCCATCTGGATCATTTTAATAAACCACTAATTAACACGAATAAACACGAATAAACACAAGTTTTTTAGATATTTAATTCAATATAGATTCTTAATCTCGAATACTAAATAGGCCAATTCTATATGTAATATTTTACTTCTACTTTCCGGGGAAAAACCGTTCTTTTAGGTCTACTATATACCAAATTATAGCAAGAATGGACGCTATAAACACGATTGCCCCTGCAATATACGGCCATGGTTTTTTATACAAAGGTTTTTTCTTTACAATAACTGCCTTTTGCTTTTCCATAATAGCAATTTTTGTTTCGATTGCTTGTTTCACTTTTTCTTTCTTATCGTTAATCCCTCTTTCAAAGTCCTTAAAAATATTTTGTGAAGCCAAACCCGCATTGACTAAAAAGGCGTTGGCAAATGGAATTAATTTTTTGTATTCATTATCAACAATTGCAAGCAATTTTTCCGTGCATTGCCTCAATGAAATATTGGCAAAATCTTTTTTCAACGATTCGATAATATAGTCAATCAAGCCATCTATATGGTCATAGTGAGTCTGTAACTGTCTGTTTATACATACTGTAGAATTGTATAAACCGCGATTAATGTGGTCTTGAACTATTTCCCCTGTTCTTTGGGTAAGATTCTTTGTGTTTTTTGACAAATAATCCCTCATAAGCAATTCAATAATAGAATCAAAATCTTTTTCTTTGTGTTTATTCG
>CAZQXE010000029.1:0-3358 GCA_964597115.1 uncultured Pirellulales bacterium
TGCATCTGTGGATTTCATTGAAAACGTGGCCGAGTCTATTGTGACGCCTTTGTAATTATCAACACCGCGCGTGATATTAAAGCTTGTCTCCATTCCAAGGCCCTTATAGAAATCCATGATACCGCTGATGTTCATTATCTCCATTGCTTCATCTGTAAGCTGATTGAATTTCTTTTCATCTTTGACCTCTATGAAATACTTTGCAACAAATGGTGGTTTAATCTTATTGTCTATCGAGATAGAAATTGCCATTGATCCACCCAGACAATCAATTATATCTGAAGAAAACTTTTTCATCTTTGTGGTATTTTCGGCTGTCATGGTTTTACCAGTCATTTTTGATAGCAAATCAAAACTTTTTGTATTTATATTTTTGAATGATGGTATACTCGTTTTTATAGCAAAATTTGCCATCGCGCCATTTTCCAGATATCCCAAAAGCTCGTTATCTTTTTCTGCTGAGGAGTCTGCGACGAATATATTCGCCATATCAGTGCCGGGTAATGCAGTAATGGTTTTCGTGATATTCAAAACATCAGGTTTTGGATTGATAGCTACACTTACGGATTTTGCTTCTTTCATAAACATATCAAGAATGCTGACATACATATTAATTATGTTTTGGATATTTCCAGGCTGCATTCCCGGTTGATTGGCAGGTAGGCTTTTCATTATATTTTTCATCTCTTCAATTTTACCAAACAACATGGGTCCGAATGCCTTGGAGGCCAGTTGCACGTTTCCATAGATCCAAATCTGTTCGTTTGAAGAAAGTTTAGCCTCTGTAGAATCAAGTGTATTTACAAGCCCCTTTGAATTTGATGCAGAAACCTTTTGTTTCATCGCAATCAGCTTATCGTAATCCTTTGGGCTACATAGAAGTGCATAATTATCGGCTTGCGTAACTAACATTGATGTCATGCCGTTTTTTACGATATTTGAAATCCCTTTATCGTCCGGAGGGAAGCAATTAGGATTGCCGTCGATTAACTGTTTATAATCTGTAACAGGAGCAAGTATGCCCAAGAATATGTTTGAGATTGGATTAGTTTCTGTTGATTCGCCTGGAAGAATTGAAGCGAAAATGCCGAAGCAACCATTCATATCCAAACCGTTTAACTGCGGACCGCCAAGCAGTCCTGCAAGTTGCATACGTGCCAGCATAGATACGCCCATAGGCATTGGTGAAGCACCGGCTAAAAACTGGTCCATTTGACTTAGAGTAGAATCAACATTGTTGATTCTTATGCAAAAAAGACTGTCCGATGGAACCATCTTAAGAAGTTGATTACTTGTTGGATTTTGTGCACATAGAGTGGTAGTAAAGATAAGAGAAACAAATAAAACAGTCACTAAATTGAATGATCGTCTTGTCCTCAGCATTATTAGTACCTCCATAAATAATTCTTTGAAATATTGCTCATTAAGACATTCAAACTATGCATGCTAATATAAAACAAGATGAATATTATACAATAAAGTTTCAGGAAAACACGAAGAAAGTACTAAATTACAGAAATGTGTAATTAAACCATCCGTGCATCTCTAATAATACGGTTTTTTATACAAACAGACGTTTGATAAGAGTGATTAAATCTTATAGAAACGAGATTTTGTTTAGCTTGAAGAATCAAACAATTTGTCAAGATGAAACAAAATTTTTCTATCGACATGGCACTACTGTCTATATTGGTAATTTAGTAATTATCGGCCGTGTATTTTATGGTAATAGTATGAAATTCATAAGTTTTTAGGTTTTAAAAGTGCTTTCAAAGATATAAATGTAGGTGAGCAGCATTTCTTTAGTTATATTAACAAACAGAATGATTTCATAAATGCTTTATAATATTGTAGTTGTGTTAGATAAGATAAATAAAGAATATGAGATCTCATACGATTATTTCTAAAATCAAAAAATATATTTGTTCTTAAAGACATATAAAAAGCTTCTTTTTCCACCTTAATTCATCTTTTGAATATTAGGTTCAAGGCAGGCAAAAAAAGTTAAGGCAACAAGATATTGAACCGATAAATTTCATCGAGTTGAAGTGTTTTTCACGTTTTTCGGGTTATAGCACAATAAATAATGAGTGTTTTTTTGGATTTTCGTGGCAATGAGATTGATACAAATTGAAATGGTTGGTAGAGGTAAGGATTTATACCACAAACATGTGAAATTAAATTGGTTGACTCGTATAATAAGTAAAAAAAGATGGCCCGTATTCATTTCTTCATATTTCCTATTACTAATCCTTTTTTCCGGCTGTGGTAATAAGTTCTTTGATCCTGCACAGATAGGTCGATTCCGTCCTGTTCCTGCTGTTAATGTGATATTAGATTCGTTGGGTGTAGCAGAAGAAACGCCGATGGCATGGGAAGAAGCGGAGGAACCGCGTCCGATAGATACGCTTGTAACGGAATCTGATTACGCTCTTAAGTCCGGTGATATTATCAGGGTAGCTATATTTGAGCTTCTTCAGGAGGGTATTCAATTTGTAAGCGATTATGTTGTCACAGAAACCGGAAAAATATCAATACCTGAGGTTGGTGTTATTGAGGCAGCGGGATTGACGGAAACGCAACTTGAACAAGAAATAAAACGAATACTTTCACCAAGTATACTGAAAGAGCCATCGGTTTCCGTGATTTTAACCGGTTCTCAGCAACGGTCATTCTCAATATTAGGTGACGGTGTACCGGCTCCGAGCAGATACACAATTCCGCGTTATAATTTCAGATTGACTGATGCGCTTGCGATGGCAGGTGGACCGCGGCAGTTTAATGTTAGCTATATTTATGTTTCACGTTTTGTCGGGGAAAATGTGAGGGATGCTGGTGTAAAAAATCCTGGATATGGTGAACTTAATCTTGGGGTAAATGAAATCAAACCTGCCAGATCAATACAACGGATGCAGAGGAGAATGCTAACAAATCGGACACAAGAAAAATGGCCAAATAGTAGTGTTGTTGTATCATCATCCGAGATGATTACAGACAGAGAATCAACTTTATTACCGAGAAATTATGAACGACAGGAAAACCGGTCACGGCTTTCGGTAAACGTTAATGATATTCAAGAATCACGTTATGGATTGAACGATACAGTTTCAATAGATGAAACTGCAAGTGTTGAAGAAGTAATGAGGACGTTTGATGAACGGTATCGAACAAATACGAGAGTGGATAAGCGAGTGGATATCGCAGATCAGTACAATCCGATACGTGAGCCAATTCGAAATGGAAACAGGTCAAGGCTTGAGGAGGCACTAAGATCATCTGTCAGTTCATCTGTTCCAAGGACAATGAACAAGCAATTGGAACAGGATCAAGAAGAACATATTGAGTGGATATTTCAGGA
>CAZQXE010000029.1:3458-20810 GCA_964597115.1 uncultured Pirellulales bacterium
GGTTCCGCAAAAAGAACCGGCAACTCCTTTGGTAACGGGATGGGAGAAGGAAGTTGCAAAGACACGGCTGATAAGAATACCAATCGATAAACTGCTTGCAGGTGATCCGAGATATAATATCGTTATAAAACCAGGTGATTCTATTTTTGTCCCTGTCGATCTTGTTGGTGAATTCTACATAGGGGGAAATGTTAACCGTACCGGAACTATACCAATTACAGGCAGACCATTGACATTAAAACAGGCTATAGTAGCGGCGGGTGGTTTAGGACCTTTGGCATGGCCTAAGCGATGTGAAGTTGTCAGACGAATCGGAAGAAAGAAGGAAGAAATAGTAATGGTGGATTTGGATAAGATCGCCAGTGGTGAGCAACCGGACTTCTTTATTAAGCCGAATGATCTGATTAATGTTGGAACACACGCGACATCGAGATGGCGAGCGATTTTACGGAATTCATTTAGATCCACATATGGATTCGGATTTGTTTATGACCGAAATTTTGCTGATAGGGATTACGGAACTCATCGACCTATTCCAGATTGGTTCTAAGATACGAGCAGGGCATAAAGCGTAGAGCTGTGAAGTATTTACACGATTCTACTTCCTTAATCTTTGGTTTTCAATTTTACATATGTTGGAAAAAATCACTTCTTCTATAACAGAGGGAGCCCATTGGATAGGGTTCCCGTTTTATTGTAAGTCGCAAAGTGAGAGGACTGTAAAAAGAAACATAGATGATATTAGGAACCACGGAACAACCAAGCCAATTAAAAAACAGCAATGGCGTGAACTTGGTTTGCACAATATCGTCAAGATATTAATAATAGGGGCATTGTTCAGCTATCTTTTTCGAAATGAAATATCCGGTATCTTTCAAAGATGGATAACTGATAGTAGTTGGTCACATGGTTTTCTGATTCCACTTTTCAGTCTATATTTCATCAACCAGCACAAGATGGAGATTCTGAATCTCCAGACAAGGCCAAATTATCTTGGTCTGTTGTTAATGATTTGCGGGATCTTGTTTTATCCTTTTAATTTAGTACAGCTTCAATACGGATACTTGCGCCCAATAACGATGATAGGGACACTTGGTGCAATCGTTTTGTTCATGGGTGGATGGCGTTTGATCAAGTATACATGGCTGCCAATTGCTTTTTTAGTTTTTGCCGTACCTTTGCCACAAAGATATTATGTCAGCCTCACTATGCCGATGCGCCATCTTGCTGCAGCCATATCAACTGCCCTGTTAAATCTTGTTAGTGGAATAGAAGCTACTGTAAACGGCGTGGTGATTGACGTGATTTATAAAGGCCAACAACTGGAACCTGCGCTTAATGTTGCTGAAGCCTGCAGCGGAATGCGGCTGCTGATGGCATTTCTGGCTTTGGGTGTCGCTATGGCATATTTACATCACAGGCCCTTATGGCAACGTGTTATCCTCCTGGCAAGTACAATTCCAATCGCAATATTCTGTAATATTATAAGAGTTGCAGCTACCGGTTATATTTATGTTCTGATACATCCAAGATATACTCAGGGCGTTTATCACGACATGCTTGGAATAGCGATGCTTCCGTTGGCGTTTGGCTTGTACGGTTCTATTGCGTGGTTTATGTCGAGTCTATTTATCGACGAATCCGATACAGCAACCGAGAATATTGTTATTCGTGGAAAAGATATGTGATGTACGTTACAAGAAACGACATGCGAGTTTATTTGCAACCGGCATTTTTATTGTGTGTCATGGTACTTGTTATAGCCGTAAGTAGTATGTCAATTGCGATAAAGAGTTTCGGCGTATACTTGAAAAAGGAACCTCTGCCATTGAAAAAATCTTTGGAATTGTTAGATGAAAGTACTCTGGCACATTATAAAGTAGTACTTCCAAAACTTAAAATCGAAAATGAAGAAGTGCTCGAAGCGTTAGGCACTGAAGATTATATTCAGTGGGTGATGGAAGATACCGAAGCATCAGCAAAAAATGCTGTTAAAACGTGTATGTTATTTGTTACTTATTATCAGCTTCCTGACAAAGTCCCGCATGTGCCGGAAGAATGCTATGCCGGCGGCGGTTATCAGAGACTGGCGTCTGATAGTGTTAATCTTGAAATAGACAATAAAAGTAGTTTCAAGAAGGCAATCCGGGGAAAGTATCTTGTATTTGGCGGTACGAAGGCCAATCTATGGAGAAGTAGCAAAAAATTTCCAGTATTGTATCTTTTCAGAGTCAACGGGGAATATGCCGGCAGCAGAGAAGAAGCTCGGATAATTCTGAACAAGAACCTTTTTCGCAAACACTCGTATTTTTCAAAAGTTGAGATAGTTTTTAATCAGGGCTCTGTTGCAGTGAGCAAAGAAGATGCGATTATGGCGAGCGAGAAGCTTTTGGCTGTGATTTTACCTGTTTTAGAACAAGAGCATTGGCCCGAATGGTAAGGTGAAATGTGATGCGTATTGTGCAAGGACAAGCGCATAATACTTAATATGGAATAATGTGTATGTAATGTGAGGTTCGATTATGGCAAAAAGGAGGTTAAATAAGAAAGTCGCTCTTATTGGTTCAGTGGTTATTGTATTGTTGCCGCTGGCAGCTATTGGTCTAATTCTGTACCGGGGTCAGGATCCTGAAGAATACATTAGAGATGGTGAAATGGCTTTGGAAGCGGCTCGTGAGACAACGGATGAACAAATAAAAGAAGATAGCTATGCTCAGGCGGCACGCAGTTTTCGCGGCGCATACAGTAAAGCTAAGACCGATTCGCTCCGAGAAGAGGTGCTTATAAAACTGTTGGATGTGTATATTGAAACTAATGACTGGCCCTTTATCCTCGGTTGCTGGGACGAAATGATCAAGGTAAATCCAAAGAATGTGAAGGCTCGATACGGTCAGTTGAAGTACTTTTACATATTGGCTGATAGCGGTGGCAGTGGAAACTGGCAGGAGGTTTATGAGCAGGCGGAGGAATTTCTAAAAACGGCTGAGGATTTGGACCTGCTTATGGAAGACGCGGCCAAGTGGGAAGTTCCTGTTATGGAACAAAAAGAAACTTCTCAACGACACCTGGGCCCATACCTCTATTTGCTCAAGGGTATAGCTGCACTTCAGATGGCAAGTCTGGGAGCGGTTACTGACAGAGATGTATACCTTGCACAGGCGATAGAAGATTTCAAGAAAGTACAGGAGTTCGAACCAGATAATATTGATGCCTACTGGCATCTGGCGCGGGCAGCCGTGATAAAAGGGAGGATTTTTGCTTCGAGAGGCAACTTTGAAGAGAAGGACAAGGCTACGGAGCAGGCTAAGTCGCTCTTGGAACGGGCAGTTGAAATTGCTAGTTCCAGCTCGAAAGCACACATTAATCTTCTGATGCTGAAACTTCAACTTGCCACAAGTACTGGCTCTGAGTTGATTAAGGAGCAGGTTCAGTCGTTAGAGCCCGAATTTTTATCGCTTACGGACAAATTTAGCTCCAGCGCAGATGCTTTTGCGGCGGTCTCCAATTTCTATACAGTCTGTTCGAGCTATTCAGGTTCTCAGATGGGAGCCCAAAATCTTGATAAGGCAATTGAGGCTGCTGAAAAGAGTATTGCATTGGATGGAGAAAATGTAATTTACGCTATTAATGCGGCCAGTTTGTACTATCGCAGGTATTCTGTTTACGGTCAAAAACAGGCGATATATAAAGCAATAGAAACAGCAAAGAAAACGCTGACTTTACCTAATGCACTGGATACACCAGGTCCACGCCATCGGGCAAATATCAATAACAGGTTCCTGTTGTATGCCTTTCTCGCAAACTGTTATATTGAGCAGATACTTGAATCTTCCGAAACGGACTCCAAAGTCCTGTTGGCAAGTGCCGAGCAGGCTGTGCATGAGATTGAGCAGATCTTTGGCAGTAGTGAAGAACCACGGGTTGTTAAATGGCAGGGAATGCTTGAACTTGCAAAGGGAAACAAGCGAGATGCTGTCAATAAACTCCTGACTGCTTACGAGCAAATGAAATCCCTCAAGCCGCCTGAACCACCCTGGCCCAGAGATCCTGAGTTTGCGAGTCTTTCTTATACCCTTGCGAATATTTTTCATGGGACTTCTGAAATTGGTGCGGAGATGCAATTTTTAGTAAGTGCGCTCCACTCAGGAATTGATGAAATCAAACCCGAAGCAAGCCTGGACTACGTTGATATAATTTTAAAATTTGGCAGGTGGTCCGATGCCTTACAGCATATAAATGCCTTTGAAGAGTATTATGGTTCCAATCAGAGAAGCCGCGAACTTCGCATCAGGACTTATATCGGGGCTAAACAATTTGACGAAGCTGAAAGGGAATTGTCGGGCAGACCACAGAATGATCCCAATACCATCAAACTTCGCTTGTCGCTTGTCTATGCTAATATTCGTCAAACTCGAATGGCCATAACGCAAAAAATGAGGCAGGAGAATCAGAACGTTATTATACAGGGAGCCAAACCTGGGGATATTGAACCTGATGTGCAACAGTTTGTAACCAAGGAATTAGAGATATATCAACAGCGTGCAGCAGAACTTGTTGAAAGACTATTGTCTATAAAACCGGATTTCGTTCAAGTACCTTCTGTCATTAATGTTTGCAACAATTACATGACTCAGGGCAAGGCAAACCAAGCCAGGCTCTTTATTGATCAGTTTTTAGGATGTTTTCCGGATAATGCGGAAGTTTTAGTTTACAAGCAGATACTTTCCGAACCTGATCCCACGGCAGTTTCACAACAAAGGCGTAAAGAAATAGAAGAACAAGTGCTTTCGAATATTGCAGATCCGCTTCGTCGGTCGGTACAGCTTGGGATATTCTACCGAAGATATGGCGAGCTGGAAAAAGCGACTGGACAGTTAGGAAAGGTTCTTGAAGCGGGATTGTGGAGAGAGCATGATCAGGATAGTCCGGGTTTTGAGCAAATGAAATTTGCTTTGAGCCATCTCTTTGATATAGCACTTGGAACAAAAAACTGGGAATTGGCGGAGAATGCCGTAAAGACAGCTCGGCGAGAAAATATAGATGATTGTCAGGGTCTTATTTTTGCAACCCGCCTCGATATTGCCAAACGCGAATTTAAAGATGCGTTGTCGAAAATTGATGAATGCTTGAAACAAAGACCTGTGTTTTCTTATGCCTATATGCTTAGAGGTAACATTAATGCTGCTCTTGGAGATGAGCATGCATTTATGGGAGATATTCACAAAGCTGCATCCCTGAATCCTTTGGATGGAACTATAGCAAAAGTATTGGCGAGCACGTTGTATCATCGCAACCAGAATCTGGGCGGAAATGTCTCCACTGCCCAAATTGCCGAAGCCCGAGATGCTCTGGAAAAAGCGATTGCATTAAATCCGGCTGACCTGAATTTGCTTGGTTTATATGCTGACTACATAGTCTCTACAGAACCGTTGAAGGCAGTGGCGATACGACAGGATTTACAAAGAGCCGTCCCCAGTTTGGAAAATGATATACTTCTCGGAAAGCTTGCAACGGAAGTAGCTGTCAGAGAAACCGATCCGGAACGTAAGGATGCATTGTTTGCCGTTGCCATTTCGTCTTTCGAGCAGGCTAAGCAAAAGGATCCGAGTGACAAGCGAATGCTGTATTACTATGCGGAATACTTTCGCGCCAGAGGTGAGGATGAAAAAGCCAGGTCTCTGTTGCAGGAATCACAGAATGAGACATTGCTTTGGTATCATTACTTCCAAAGCGGCCAATATGAGGATGCTAAAAGAGCGTTGGAGCAACAATACAAAAGCGGTACCAAAGACATTGCAGTGATCAGAGGTTTATTGCTTGTTGCAGAAAAAATCAACAACAGAGAAGAAATAAAGAAATATTCTGAAGAACTTATATCGCTTGAGAATACCGTAGAAAACAATCTTACTCAAATTCAGGCTTATCTCAAAGTAGGCCTTGTAAAAGAAGCTGAATACAAGTTACAAAGCTTTCAGGAAAAATATCCTAATGAGCCAAGAATACTGCTTCTTCAGGCCTGGCTGGTGATGAAACAGGGCCAATTGGACAAGGCGCTTGAACTGGTGAATAGAAACCTTCAGAGCAACCCGGACAATCCAGTAGCGTGGCGATTGAAAGGTGAAATAAATTTATTTCGGACAGACTATGATCAGGCAATCAATGACCTAGGAAAAAGCAAATTGTTGTCGGATGAGCCGGCTACTCGGATTTCTCTGGCAAAGGTTTATCTGCAGGTGGAACGGTATGAAGACGCTATAACGGAACTCAGAAGCACGATTAATGCACCTGGTGTTCCTCTGGAAGCAAGATTATTGCTTGAGCGTATTTACCTCCAACTCGACAGAAAAGAGGCACTCAAAAGTTTCTACGAAGATACTCTTGAGAAATTCCCTGACAGTGCCAGGTGGCTTAATCAAGCCGGCGCATTTGCCATTAGGGCGGGAGAATTCGACAAAGCCGAGCAATTATACAAGAAAGCTTTTCTTGCAAGACGTGAGTTGTATCTTGGTCAGAACAGTAAGAACGAGATAGAAGACGTTCTGTACGCAACGGCGTTTGATGGTTATTTGAATGCACTACTAATGGGGGCGGGAGCGCCAAATACAAATAATTGGGATCCCAAGAGAGTGGATAAGGTGCTTGAAGAGTGCAAGAAATACGAGAATAGCCCACTTGCTCCTATAGCATATCTGCGGATGGCTCAGGCAAAATCAATCCTTGGTGACCGGGAAAAAGCGGTGGAGTATTGCCGGATCGCTGTCGATAAGGCAGGGACAAATGAAACGCTTGCTTCTGAGGTTCTGCGGAAAATGTATTTGATGCTCGGAGCTGACGAAGTTTTAAAGTACTGCGAGCAAAAACTTCAACAAAATCCTGATTCACTTGCCGCCATTTTTACTATGTTCGACTTGTCGAGGATTAACGGCGAGTACGACAAGGCAATAGAATATATCAACAGGGGTATTAAACTTACGGGGCCGGATAGTCCCCATAGAGTTAATTACACGATAAAAAAAGCGGGGATTTTAATCCTGGCATACGAGAAAAGCTCCGATAAGAGCTATCTCAGAACAGCTATCACAGATTACGAAAGTCTGTTGGCTAAAATGCCGAATAATACCAGTGTTCTTAACAATTTGGCATATGTGCTTGCTGAAAATGGAGAAAGGCTTCCTGAAGCTCTTGGATATGCCAAACAGGCGCTGGATGCTCAACCGAATAATCCCGGCTTCCTGGACACTTATGCTTATGTATTGCACAAGAACCAGAAGGATTCGCAGGCTGCTGAATATTTGGAAGCTGCACTGCAACAATACGAGCAAAATGAGATTCTCGTACCGGCAGAGGTATACGAGCATAAGGGCATGATAAAAGAAAAACTTGGAGCTAAAGCTGAGGCACTTGCTGCTTATAAACAATCTCTAAAACTAGGAGCGGATCAATTGTCAGAAAATGCCAGGCAGCGGATAAACATGGCTATTGAGCGTATTTCGCAGTAATGCCTCGATATGAATAAATCGATATGAGCGATGTGACATTTGCCTCATTTGGTTGATTCATAATGGAGATTTGATGGTAGAACAAATATCGACGACCTCAGGTAGGTTACCAGAGCGGACCGGACCAAGGCATCCGATGTCGGCTTCACTTACACCGAAAGAGGTTTTCGGAATATTACGTCGCCACATATTGCTTATCATTTTTCTGACCGTACTGGGTTTGGGTGCTGGTGGGGGGACATGGTACCTTCTGCAGAATTATTTTCCAAGATATACAGCCAGAACTTTTATCCAGGTTCTCTCGCCGGTAGAAACGGATCCTATGACCATCGGTACTGTTCAGTTGCAGAAAGACGTTTTATACGGTTATCGTCAGTCAATAGCCAGCCTCATAAAGCAGCAGAGTACTCTGGAATCTCTAATTGATAAGGCGAATATTCAAGAAACAAAATGGTTTAAGCGTTATGAAAAGTTTGATGAAGATGGTAAGATTATCAACAAAAGTCAGTGCATGACAAAAGCGTATAAGTATTTGAAAAAACATTTTGGTGCCTATGCCCATAGAGATAGTGAATTTGTTGAAATTTCGATGACATGCGGAGCGGCCAAGGAAGCGGCAGATATAGTTAACGAAATGCTGGTGTTGTTCCTTGCTACGCGAGGGACAACAGAACAACGTGAGATATCCGATAGACTGCAGGGGCTTGAAACTCAGCGAGCTCGAGTTCAAAGTGAATTGGATGCTGCCAATAGAGGATTGAATGATGTTCGTGAGACATACGGATTTTATGATCTTGAAATGCCTACAGGGCGATATTTTCAACACACTATCACGTTAAGATTGAATAATCTGGAGATTCAGAAAAGTGAGCTTGATCTTTTGATAAGACAGTTCCGGGCTGATATTAAAAATCTTCAGGAATTAGCGACAGGGCCTATTACTGAGCAGATTGAATTCGCAATCGAAAGAGACCCTGTAATGGTTACACTTGCTCAGCAACTTGCCTTGCAGGAAGCACAACTCTCAGGAAGGCTCTCAAAATTTGGTGAAAATCACAGGGACGTTCGGCAGGCCAGAGATCTTATAGACGAAATCAGGCAAAAAAGAGAAAACCGAAAAAATGAAATCGCAAATCAGACCAGACGGGCAAATCTTGAGAATGCACAAGACAGTTTGATTGTGCTGCAGGAAAGGTTTGAGCAGCTGGAGAAACTCAGACAGGAGGCGGAAGCAAAGAAAAAAGAGCTCGATATAGCCAGGATACAATATGATAAGAGTCTGAAGATAAGAGATGAGAGAATCGAGACTCTTGACGCAGTCAAGGAACAGATTGAGAAATTGAAGATAATGCATGATGATCCGGAGACACCTAAAGTATTGGCTGTTGGACGTGCTCCGGTGCCACTGGAAATGGTGTTCTCCCGACAGTGGTGGCTTTGGTTCCCCAGCGGGATGATTCTGGGCTTCCTGCTCAGTGTAGGCCTTACATTCCTTATTGAACTGGCTAATGACCTGGTTCGGACGCCAAGCGACGTCGCCAGGTTCTTACGCATCCCGCTTTTGGGTATCATCCCAGATGCATCTGAGGACAATCAGGTTCGCGGTATTGAGCTTAGTCATGCTGTAAGCCAGGCGCCTTATTCAATCATAAGCGAGTCGTATAGACGGTGTCGGACAAATCTCAAGCTTTCAGGCTCTTCGGTGAAGACTTTGCTTGTTAGCAGCGGTATGACTGGTGACGGCACGACTTCCATGGCTGTAAACCTTGCAATGACTTTTATAGCCGAAGATAAAAAAGTGCTGCTGATAGATGCTAACTTCAGGCAACCGGAGTTGCGGGAATTGTTCCCGGTAGTTGGGACCGGCGAAGCCAAAGTTGAGCATTATGATTTCGGTTTGGGTAGTGTGCTGATGCATCAGTGCGCTTCCAAGGAAGCAATAAGGCCCAGTGGCATTGAGGGTCTTGACATAATCGATAGCGGACCATTGCCGGCGAATCCGGCAGAGCTGCTTGGTAATCCGCGAATGGTTGAACTACTCCGTCAGCAGCGTAAGAACTACGATAATATCATAATAGACGGTCCGCCGGTGCTGTTGGTCAGTGATTCCAAAGTCCTTGCCGGACTCGTTGATGCAACAATTCTGGTGTTTAATGCAGCCGCTACGAGCAGAGGAGCTGCTCAGAGAACTATCCGCGAATTGAGGGAAGTGGACGACAAGGTAATAGGTTGTGTGCTCTTTGCCGCAAGAGCTATTAAGGGTGGTTATTTCCAGGAACAGTATAAGTCTTACAGGAGATATCAAAAGAAAGCTCAAAATGCACAACTTGCAGGTAGCAAGGCATAAGTAAGTAAGAGTGGTTAGTTAGCCACTCACTAATTAATCGTTAAACCATGTGAATTTAATTTGTTTGCAGGAGGCATATTTTAATGGACAGATATTTGATAACCGGCGGAGCCGGATTCATCGGTTCGAACATTTGTAAGAAACTTATTTCGGAAGGTTGCTTTGTAAGAGTCATCGACAATCTGCTTACCGGCAAAAAGAGCAATCTCGCCGACGTTATAGATAAAATTGAGTTTATCCAGGCCGACATGGGCGAGGCGGAGGTCGCCCAATCGGCTATGAAAGACATCGATGTTGTTCTGCACCAGGCTGCGTTACCCTCTGTTCCTCGGAGTGTTGATGATCCTGCTGCAACGCACAAGCATTGTGTCGATGCGACTTTCACACTTCTTTTAACTGCTAGAGATGCCGGCGTTAAGCGATTTGTCTATGCGGCAAGTTCCTCGGCTTACGGCGATACGCCGACTTTGCCGAAGGTCGAAACGATGACACCCAATCCTCTTTCGCCTTACGCAGTAGCTAAGCTTGTTGGCGAGTACTATTGCTCGGTTTTCTATCAGGTCTTTGGCCTTGAGACTATATCACTGCGCTATTTTAATGTTTTCGGCCCGTATCAGGACCCGAAAAGTCAATATGCGGCCGCAATACCAGCTTTTGTAACAGCCATACTGAAAGATAAACCGCCGATAGTTTACGGCGACGGTGAGCAGAGCCGGGATTTTACTTACATCGACAATGTCGTCGAGGCCAACTTACTGGCTGCACGGGTCAAACAGACCAGGGGCGAAGTTATAAATATTGCCTGCGGCGAAGCTGTTACCGTGAATGATATTATTGATATGATCAATGAGATTGTTGGTAAAAAAGTAAAACCTCAATATATGGATGCACGCCTCGGCGACGTAAAACACTCTCTCGCCGACATCGCTTTGGCGAAAGAACTTATTAGCTTTAAACCTGTTGTAGACTTCCAGGATGGGCTAAGAATATCTATTGATTGGTATAGAGATAATCTGTTGTAGTTCCCGGTAAATAGCGCTGCTACGCTTTCAGTTGTTCACCTTCCAGTCGAGCGATAATTGCTGTACCGCAACTATCACCCCATACATTTACTGCGGTTCGGAGCATATCCAGTATCCTGTCCACAGCTAATATCATGCCGATGCCTTCCAGCGGTAGATTCACTGCTCTTAGCACAATGACCATGGTTACAAGTCCTGCTCCCGGAATCGCAGCAGCTCCTATTGAAGCAAGCGTTGCCGTGAGCATAATGATTAGTTGTTGCCCGATACCAAGTTCGATTCCGTACGCCTGAGCAATAAACATAGCAGCGACGGCTTCATACAAGGCCGTACCGTCCATATTTACTGTAGCACCCAATGGCAGGACAAAGCTCGTGACTTTATTTGATATGCCGGTGTTCTCCTGCAAACAATCCATCGTAATAGGTAACGTCGCGGCACTGCTTGCTGTGCTGAAAGCCGTTGCCACGGCGCTGAAAACATCCTTTATAAATTTCACTGGCGAATACTTGCCGAAGGTGCGCAACAGCAACGGGAGCGTTATACAGGCGTGGATAATTAAACCCAAAATCACCGTCGCCATATATGCTACAAGAGGTTTGATGACCGAGAGCCCCATTGTTCCGATTGTATAAGCCATCAAGGCGAAAACACCAAATGGTGCCAGGTGCATAATCCAGTCGGTGATTTTCATCATCACAGTATTAAAGGCCTCGAATATAGTCACTAATGGCCTGCCTTTTTCACCAATGCTGCTGATAGCGATACCTAAAAGCAGGGAAAAGAATATAATCGACAGCACTTTATCTTTTGCCATGGCGTCGAAGATATTTGCCGGGATAATGTCGTGGATAATGGAAACAACAGAAGGTACTTCTCTGTTCGATAAAACATCTGTTGTTTCTTCTCCTATATTGACACCGATTCCAGGGCTTATAAGATTGACCAGAACAAGCCCGACTCCCACAGCCAGAGTCGTTGTGGCGAGATAATAAATAAATGTTTTCAGGCCGATTCTGCCTAATTTGCGAACATCACCGAGGCTTACAATACCGGCCACCATCGACGCGAGAATCAAAGGTATAATAATCACTTTGAGCAGTCGAATGAACAAGTCCCCCACGATTTTGATGTGGATAGCTTTTTCCTTCAGCAGAATGCCGACGACAACTCCAAGAACAATAGCAAGAAGAATCTGTGTGTGAACCTTTAGTTTCAAATCCGACTCCGTTATTCCAATTGCTTTTGTATTTCCCGGGCGTTTTTGATTAGCTCTTCAATGTTAACCTGTTGTCTGGGAGAAAGTTCAAACGTCCATTCGTATGAATCGACGATTCTGCCTGGATTAACTATCTGGGCGAAAAAATCGAATGGAAAGTGATCGTACCAGGGCCCTTTTAATTCGCGATGGGTATTTAGGGTTTCATAACCTTCTTTGTTTACCCTGATGCAATAGTCGCCGTACCAGTTGAAATTAGTCGTAACCGGAGACTGGCCGATTTCTTCATCGTTGAGCACGACAAGGGCACCTTGAGGCTTTGTATTGATTGTGAGTTTGCGTTCTACGCAACCGGCCAGAGTTGAAAGTAAAATCAAGCTTGCGACTAAAACAATCGAAATATTGTATTTTTCCATAACGTATATCCTTCAACTTTTACCCCGAAGCATAATCGAACCATTATAAGTGAAAAGTAAAATGATAAAAGCCCAAAGTTCAGGATTAGAATATTTCTAATCGGCTTTGGTATAGTTGACTGTTATTTGCTGAAATTCAAGCTTGAGAAATTATTTGTCAGTCGACCGGAACACATCTGTCTTTGGCCCAGTTACGAAGATATTGTACACTTTCAGCCATTGTTACAGAAAGTGGTGGAGAAGTCTTAATTGCTGAGAGAATTAGAGTTGTGCTAAGTTCGGTTTTATCGGCAAAGGCTTTATGCATGGCTGAAATGATGGCTTGTTCTATTTCAGAACCGCTGAAGCCTTCTGATTCCTTCGCTAAAGCTACCAGGTCGAATTGCTGGGGATTTCGCTGACGTTTGTTGAGATGAATAGTAAATATTTCCTTCCGCACAGGCTTACTTGGCAGGTCAACGAAGAATATTTCATCAAAACGACCTTTACGAAGAAGTTCCGGCGGCAGAGCTTCAATATCATTGGCCGTGGCAATGATGAATACGGGTGCTTCATGTTCCTGCATCCAGGTCAATAACGTACCGAACAATCTTTTTGAAAGTCCTCCATCAGTACTTTGACTGGCAGCGGAGGCAAATCCCTTTTCAATTTCATCTATCCACAACACTATCGGAGACATTGATTCGGTTTGGCGTAATGCGTCGCGTAGATTTCGTTCGGATTCACCGATATAGCTTGCATATAAAGTTCCTGGATCCATTCTTAATAGCGGTTGGTGCCATGCGGTTGCTATAGCTTTAGCGCAGAGACTCTTGCCCGCTCCCTGAACGCCGAGCATAAGCACGCCTCTCGGAGCTTTAAGGCCGAAAGCCTCGGCCTTTGCTGAAAATGCGTTTTTGCGTTCGGTCAACCATTTCTTTAATTGCTGCATACCTCCAATTTCGCTAAGGTCAAGAGGTGTTTGAATATATTCTAATAATCCGTCGCGTTGGATCATCCGTCGCTTGCTTGCGATAACAAAATTTATATCGTCGTTATCGAAGCGCCTGTCATTGGTGACGGCATCGGTTATGATCCTTTGAGCCTGTCGGCGCGTAAGTCCTCGAAGATTGCGGATGATTGTGTCCAGACCTTTTTGTGTAATGCCGAGTTCAATCGGCTTCTTGTTGTGTAAGCATCGCAAGGTTCTGCGAATAATCTGATTTAGCTCATCTTTATCAGGGAGAGAAATTTCAAAAGGCCTTGTATAGGATTTTATAACTTCAGGTAGTCTGTTTTCACTGTTAATCATAACAAGTGTGCTGCCGTTTTTCTCAAAACGCCTGATAATATCTCGCCAGGCCCGCAGTGTCACTCCGCCTTTAAGATGTTCCGCGAGGTCCAAAGTTACACAAATGGAGCCTTCCTTAGAATCGGCAAGATGATAAAGCCCGGCGGCCGGTGCATCAGTATTGGCTATGAAAAGGCTGTCGGCCAGCAGGCCTGCTCTGACGCCACCGGCAATAGACCATATCCAAAAATCGCAGTTTAGATCAAGTGCTGTTTCATGAATGATTTCCAGCATATACTGTTCTTCATATGTAACTACAGATATACAGCTATAACCACTGGCGATGAGTTGCTTAAATCGTTCGGTATCGTTCATTGAACTCTGCCTAACTATATCTATCGTGTAGTAAAGATTTTCCTACAATCTGACAATCCAACGAAAATACTGATAGCATGTTGCAAAAGATATCTCCTCTAATGATATAGTCTATATTATAAACAATAAAGTTAATATATAAAAAGCATAAATTTGCACTTTAGGGGTCCATTATGCCGATATCTTTTGTGATAAGCTAAATAGCTTGAAATAGTCTACACTAAGATTCTGAAGCATTAGTGACAATACCACAGACACATTGCAGGATTGCTAATGAAACGTGGATTTCAACGAATCAATTGTATATTCTATTTTATCGGGAGTTTACTGGAGATATTGAGCTTGATTCTTCTGCTCCCACTGATTGTGGTTTTTGTCTACTGGGAGCAAAGGGGGGAAGGGTGGAATACCGTAGCAGCTTTTGTTGTCACCGCTCTGCTCTCATTTCTGCTCGGTCTACTTTTGCGCAGCAAGTTTAAGTCCGAAACGCTTGATACGACCGGCTCTATGCTTATGTGTGCTCTCGGCTGGCTTTTTGTCTCGGCCGTAGGGGCGTTGCCCTTCGTAATTGCAATTGATTCGAGCTATCTCAATGCCTACTTTGAAGCCATGAGTGGTTTTACAACTACCGGCATTACAGTTTTTTCCGGTCTGGATAATATGCCGAGGAGTATTCTTTTTTGGCGGGCGCTTACACAGTGGCTGGGTGGCATAGGAATTCTTTCTTTTTTTCTGGCCATAACATTTCAGGCCAGTGGAGCTCATCATCTCTTTGGAGCCGAGAGCCACAAAATCTCATCCGGCAGGCCTGCACCGGGGATATTCAGCACTCTGCGAATACTCTGGGGAGTATATGCAGCATTTACAATATTGGCAGCAGTTGCTCTTACTCTCGAAAAAATGCCCGTTTTCGATGCAGTCTGTCACGCCCTGGCTACTTTGTCCACGGGTGGTTTTTCACCTCATGACAGCAGCATCGAATATTACCGCTTAACAAATCATCCCAATTATAAGCTGATCGAATATACTCTTACGTTTTTCATGATGTTGGGTGGGATCAATTTTCTTATCCATTACCGTGTCCTGACGAGAGACATTAAGGCTCTTTGGGATAATGTCGAGATTCGGTACTGGTGGCGGCTCATCGCTGCTTTTACAGCTATCATAGTCATTGATCATTTCCGTAAGACAGGTGCTCTCAGCGGTCTCTTTACAAGAGGTACTGCAATTGATCTGGGCGAATGTGAGCGCTCATTCCGATACAGCATATTTCAGGTAATTTCTGTTCTCACAACGACAGGTTTCGGAACAAAAGATATCGGTTCTGATTTCTTTGGCGCAATGTCTAAGCAGTTATTCCTTGTTATGATGGTTATTGGTGGCTGTGTTGGCTCGACAGGTGGCGGATTTAAGGTGTTGCGAATTGCCATACTCAATCGGTTGATGTTCAGGGAGCTGTTCAAACTGAGAGTTTCCGGGAGAGCATCGGCTGGATTGGTTATCGATAAGAAAATAGTGCCTGAAGATGAAGTAGATCGAGTTGCAGCTCTGTTTTTCACATGGATGGCTTTGATACTGGTCGGTGGCGTAATTACAGCCTTTTTTTCCAGGCAAGGTCCCTGGGAGTCATTATCGGGGATGTTTTCTGCGGTGGGCAATATTGGCCCGTGTTATATCTCGGTGCAGGATATGATAGGTATCCATCCTGTTGTGAAATTGACGTATATTTTTGGTATGCTGGCAGGAAGACTGGAAATACTCCCGGTTTTACTTCTGTTTTCAAAAAAGGCCTGGAGATAGATCAAAATCAAAGTAAAAAATCAAAAGTAAAAAGTCAAAATTGTGGAATCCCTTAGGGATGACTTCTTATTTTGGAGGTAATATAGAATGTATATTGTGGTTGCTGGTGGCGGAATGGTTGGTGGCGGAGTTGTTCGCAGATTACTGGATAATAAACATGATGTGGTGCTGATAGAAACGAGTAAGGAACTCTGTAATAAGCTATATGCAGAGACAGGGGTCATTGCGATCAATGGTGGTGCCACGAGTATCGAGGCTTTGATTGAGGCCGGCATTGCAAAGGCGGATGTAGTGGTTTCAGCAACAGGCAGCGATGCGGATAACCTTGCTTGTGCTATACTGGCCAAGAGTTTCGATGTACCTCGAATCATAGTCAGAATGAGGGATCCTGCTTATAAAAATGCCTATAGGGTTGCCGGCGTAAACTCAATAATTCGTGTGACTGACCTGATGGTCAGCCAGATGATGATGGATATCGAAAATCCTGATGTTAGACGCGTGACGACTATAGGAGGAGGCAAAGCGGATATCTTCGTAGTCGTCGTACCCGAACGGGCAAAAGTGGCGAGTAAAAGCGTAAAGGATATCGTGGACAATCGCCACTTTCCGTCTGAGAGTACTTTCATTGCAGTGTATAATCAGCAAACTGAGGAGTTCTCAATTCCCAGAGGTAAACAAATCATCAATGAAGGCGACGAGTTGTTTCTAATCTCAACGGCTGAGAACATTAAAAAGGCGGTAGATTTTTTAACAGCTCAGAATAAAGCCTGACAGGTCAGACACCGCTTACAGTTTTGAGTGCTTAGTTTTGGGTGTTGAGTTGGTATGAAAATATGGACCGCCTGAGCCGCGACTGTCATTCCTGTGGAAACAATCCCGTAAGGGACACCTTAGGCGGAATCCAGAGACGTCGAGAGCCTGGATTACACCGGTGACAAGCCAGTTCAGTAAACCGTTACCTACATCAGAATCAGTGTATTGAGCGAAAAGAAGCTGTCATTTTATCTCTTGACAGATCACAGTCTCTTTGTATCTTGTAAAGACACGGCAGCGGTATGGAGTTGCTCTAAATGACGAGAAGTTCGGGATGTTTTGCGGAAAACGATATGAGACTCTTAATAATAAGAAGAACTGGCCTAAATCGATTTCAAAGGATTACTGATAGATTTCGGGCAAAGGAGTGTTATACTGAGACTCTGAGAGTTCCAATGTGACCGCTAATACCAGGAGAGTCATATGGCGGACAAAGAGATAGGTTTGCCAAACACCCGGATTAATCGAGTTTTCCGCATAACATGCATATTGGAGTGTTATCGAGATAGAGAATCGCCGAAAAGACCAGTTTTTCCGGTCTGAGGGTATCTCATTTGGGGAGTTATCAAGAAAACCATATAATAACTTGTT
>CAZQXE010000030.1:0-20779 GCA_964597115.1 uncultured Pirellulales bacterium
TTTCATTTCCTGACCAACAGGGAGTGAAACCCAAAATCGAATTACCACTTCAAATTGACTTTAAAGATAATCAAGATGATTTAAGGATTTATACACCACCGTTATCACATAGAAGAATTTTAGATCAATCATTGGAATTCGGATCTCTTTCTTTCTTTCCATTTTCATGGGCTTCAATTGGCAAAGAACAATTTAAGAATTTTAAATTAGAATTTTCTGCTCGTTTTGTCAATCCATTAAAAGAAGATTCTTGGATCGGTATTGGAATGCGTAGTCAAAATTTCTACGCTAATTATGGTCATGTATATTATTTAAAAAAAGATGGAACTATAGCAATTACCGAACCTAATGAAGATCCACCTTCATTCTATGAAAATAAAATTCTAAGAGAACCAACAGAAATAGATACAGATGCGTATCATCATTTTCGCATTTTATTCAATGAGTCTACAATGGACGTTCAAATTGACGATTTTTATCCAAAACCGTTCGAAGTAATAAAAATGAAAAAAGTTTTTGGCCCAGGTTTGCTTAGATTTCAGTCGAGCACAAGTTGGATGGCAATAAAGGATATCAAATTAGAATGACTATAATTTAATTCAAAAACGTATAACAAATTGTTAAACCTGTCTTAAACCGCTCTGTACGAATCCGATTAGTCGGTAGGGTGTGTAACTTGTTTGCACACGCGTAATCATTTAATTAAAGAGGTTGAGAAGAAAAGCAAGAAGCAACGGGAACTTCTTATAAAGTAAAAGTAAGTCTTGATTGTCAGTTTTATACTGACTGTATATTTGTTGTTAGCAGTCAAAAAACGTACTGGGGACCTTTAATTCTCCTCTATAGACAATTATCTTTGGATAGCATATATGGAACTAATATTAGGAGACAAAAGAGTTGCACGTCTGTATAAATATAGACCGGATAATGACCACACCCTTCAGATACTGAAAAATCATGAACTGTACTTCTCATTCACACGAAAATTCAATGATCCATTCGATTGCCGTATACTGATTGATTGCAGTGGTAGTGACGAGGATAGCTGGAGAGCGCTTGCTGAAAGGCAACGTATCCCGGAACCAACCAGGGAGAAAGCATTAGAAGGGCTGCGCTCCGTTGGTTTCGATGCTGATGAAATCAAACGAATATACAACAAAACCAACTTCGACACGTACATTATTTATTGTTTAAGCGAAATACGAGACAACTTATTGATGTGGAGTCATTATGCAAAATCCCATTATGGACTCTGTATTGGATTCGAAACTGTAATTCAGGACAATTTGTTATCTATAAAGATAGAAGATTATGACCCGAAATCTTATCCAAATGGACTACTCTCGTTCGGTCGTCTTCCGATATTTAAAGTGGAATACAGCAACGAGTGTCCGGAACCCTATAAAATATTTGATGATTCGAGGCATCTCCTTAGCTTCCTAAAAACTAAAGGAAAAAGCTGGGAGTATGAACAAGAACACCGCATCATATTGCCATATGGCGAAATAAATAATAACATAATCAGATTCGATAAGTCGGTGTTAAAAGAGGTCATTTTTGGTTCTAAGATACAAGACAAATTTAAAGAACAAGTATTAGAGCTAATTGAGAATGAGTATATATCGAAAGGCTATAATGTTGATGTGTTCCAAAGTCATCTTAGTAGTAGTCGATTTGAGTTGAATATTAAAAAGATTGAAAGGTGGTAATCCGTCTATCCAACAATTTGTACGTATCATGTTATAAGAATTCCTCTATGAACCTTTAGGTGAGCACTGCGCGGACGGCATATCCTTCGAATCGACTTTCTCAGTCGAATCCAGTATAAATGATTAAGAATTTGGGGGCAGTTTGACAGTTGGACGGTAAGGTGGAATTGAAAACTGATGACCAAAAAAAGTGCTTTTTTGGGATGATAGACCCTTCGGCAAGCTCCCCGCACCAATTTACGTTAGGCACCTAATTCGTGCCGGGGCAGGCAGGGTGAAAAAAACTACTTATAGACCCTTCGTTTTCACTCAGGGCGACAAAAAAAGATGCTTTAATTAGGCCCATTCGACAAGCTCAGGGTGAAAAAAACTATGCTTTTTTTCTTTTTTTAGTTGATTTTTGTTTGAAAATATGTTAAAATACGCAATAGTTTGGCAGCAGCCAAACGGAGCACGCCAGCAGGCACAGTAACAAGTCAAAAGTTAAAAGGCAAAAGTCAAAAGCCACAAGTTATAAGGCACAAGTCAAAAGGCAAAAGTCTCAAGTCAAAAATAGTCATTAGTAAATATTCAATAATCAATAGATAGAAACGGAGGATTAATCATGTTGTCAGAAGCACAAGTCATCGCCAATCGTCGTAACGCCCAAAAGTCAACCGGCCCACGCAGCAGTCAGGGTAAGGCTATTGCATCACAAAATTCAATCAAACACGGCCTATCTGCCCATCAGGCCGTCATCGGATCGGAAAGCAAGGCCGAATTCGAGCAATACCGCGAGAGGATACTGGGCGAGCTGGACCCCATCAGCCCTATGGAATCGATGTTAGCAGAACGCATCGTTACACTCTCCTGGCGGCTCGAACGGATCGGTCGTATCCAGAACCAGACCATCGACGCGATGAACGCAGCTAAAAATTCCAGCCCGTTAGCCAAACTCACTCAATCGCTGATTTCCAAATACGCAGGCCAGCCGGAGGACGAGCCGAACGATTCGGCGGATGATCTCAAACTGGGTCGTATGGCAATAAAGGACTTCTCAAACGCACGAGTGCTCGACCGGCTGCTGATGTACGAACGCCGAATTGAGCACAGCCTGTACAGAACGATACTCGAGCTTCAAAGACTTATAGTCATGCGAAATATGAATCCGCAGGGGGCAGAATCATGTTAAAAGTAAAAATTTATGCCATAGGTAGGCAAAAGGGGAGAATCAAGGTAAAAGTGAAAAGGCAAAAGGAAAAATCGAGTATCGAAGGTCAAAAACCGTGTTAATCAGCGTTAATCAGTGTCTAATATTGATTTTTTCTACTTTCTCTGCGGTCTTCGTGACCTCGGCGGTTGGTACTTATTCGACAAATCAGTGTGTTTTATGCAAAACGAACCCAATTTGCCGGATGATGAAATGAATGTAAAGTCAAAAGAGACAAGGGATTATGAGAAAATATCGGCTTTTTGCCTCTTGAAAAACGAACCCAAACGAACCCAAAACGAACCCAATCCGAAAACGGATGACGGAGGACTGATGACAGAAGACGGATTATCCTTCGCATTCCCTTGGACGGAGAACGGATTTGAAATAACATTTTATCCAGGTCCAGTGGAGAACCAGATGCACAATCATCAGAACGATGAACAAAGCAGCCAGATAAAAGTGGATGTCGCCCCATTCGTGCCGGGTCATCGAGAACAAAGACTTAATCTCGCCGAGTCCCCGGCCACCGGTAAGTTCCCGGCCGCGTCCACCCGAGCCGGGCGGCAGTATGAACTTGATTATAAAGCCGGTGAAAGTCAAACCGAGCAAACTAAAAAAGCTAACCGAATCGACGATAAAATTCAGCGTTATGCGTTTCATTGTATGAGCACCTTCATAAAAAAAAGAAATAATATGAACCACAGGGCAAAGACGATTATCGAACGGATTTTATTGCACGTCAAGGTAAAGTCGTGCAGCAAAGCCGATGACAAAAGCGTATGAGCAAATTGATTATTGATTATCTGCTGTGGATTAATGATAATTGGGACAAGAAACGAAAGAATAATATTCATTTTATCATAGGAGATTAGGATATGCTTACTGGGTTAACAACAATGTCTCAGGTTGGTCAGGCTGGTTGGTGGTCGAAGACTATCAACTACGAAATCGTCAAGGGCAATGAGATTTGGCGGCTTGGTCTCGTTCTGCTTGTAATATTAGTGGTAATGATGGCAGGGCGGATCATCCAGTTTGTTATGAACGGCTATGCTGTACGTTTGGCGCGGAAAAAAGGCGAAACCCCTCTGACACTACTGGTAAAGGCACTTGCGAAACCTGTGTATGTAGCGATATTCGCCGTGGGAGTGTTCCTCTCAAAAACTCCTCTTTATTTCGATGATGAAGAAGGGATAAGAATTGCCATCAGCTCGGGATGGACGACGATTGCCCGAGTAGTGACGGCTGTTTCGATAGCTTATGCTCTTTATCGACTTGTCGATATAATTGAGTATTATCTGAATCGTCTTGTCGGCAAAACGGAAACGAAACTCGACGATATGCTCGTGCCGGTGGTGCGTAAGGCCTTGCGGATTACAATAGCAATCGTTGCGATTCTTCTAATCGCCGAGAACATCCTGGGAACGGACATAAAGTCGCTTCTGCTCGGTGCCGGCGTCGGCGGTATTGCTATCGCTCTTGCAGCCAAGGATACGATAGCAAACTTTTTCGGCTCTATTACAATTTTTACCGACAGGCCGTTTCAGATGGGCGAAGTCGTAAAGATCGGCGAGCATAGAGGGCCGGTCGAGGAAGTGGGCTTTAGAAGCACGAGGATTCGCACATTGGAAGGCCATCTTGTAACGGTACCCAACAGTGTGATTTCAAATACAAGCGTGGAAAACATCGGCAGGCGTCCCTATATTCGCAGGACGTCCAATATCACGATAACTTACGATTCGGGACATACCAAAGCCAAGAAGGCGGTCGAAATCATAAAGGAAGTTCTTGCCGGTGTGCCAGAGGTAAATGTCGATCCTGACAGGCCGCCGCGGATTTACTTCAGCGACTTTAACGATTGGTCGTTGAACATTTATATGAGCTATTGGGTAAAGCCGCCCGATTACTGGTTGTACCATGAAGTTAATGAACGGGTGAATTTTGAGATTATGAAACGGTTCGAGGCGGAAAAAATCGAGTTTGCCTTCCCAAGTCAGACGCTCTACGTCAAGAAAGACTAAGCGGATGTTTCTTATGCAGCTTGAAAATATACAAGCGAAATTATTTTCCGTCAGTCTCGGCAGCTTCGGCAGTCTCTGCTCTGGTCGGCTCCGGCTGCGGTCCACGAACCTCAGTCACCTTGTAAGCCTTGTGTTCTTCCTGCGTCATAACCGGCTGATGGACAATAAAGGGAGTTATGAAAACTACAAGCTCGCTCGTTATGGTTTCTTCGCCTTCGAATCGGAAAAGTATTCCAATCAATGGCAGATCGCCGAGGAAGGGTATTTTATTAATCTGCCGGACGGTCTCTTTTTTGCGCAAGCCGCCCAGGACGACCGTGAGTCCGTTCTTGATTAACAGCGTTGTGGTGGCTTCGCGCCTGTCAACGATCGGCTGTGGATAAGATGAATTTACTCCACCAACCTGTACTTCACCGGTGACGACACTAAAGACCGGCTTCAGATGCAGCCTGATCATTTCGTCACGGCTGGCAAGATGCGGTGTGACATCAAGCTCGACGCCGACTTCTCTGAACGCGGTTGTTCCAAAACTGCCGCCGGCGGATGATTCCTGAAGTTCCTGGTAAGGAATCTCCGATACGATCTTGATATTGGCTGTTTCATTATTAAGCACGAGAATTCGAGGATTCGCGAGAAGCTTGGCGTTGACATTTTCCTTCTGAGCTTTGAGCAAAAAATCCACGTTGATGCTGGAATTCAGCCAGCCCACTCGCAGGCCCCCTGTAGTGGCTTCAGTTTTTGCTATCGAGCCGTCGAAACCGCCTGTAATAAAAGGATCGGTTCTGGAAGTGATAGCCGGTTCACCGTTCGTGTTGTATGTAGTATTGCGGCCCGCTTCCCATTCGATGCCGAGGTCGAGCCTGTCCCTGCTGGTGATATCATAGATTCTTGCCTCGACCAGTATCTGAGGCGTGATGCGATCGATCTTGTTAATGAGAGCGGTTATATCTTTGATTCTACTTTCGGTGTCGGTGACGATTATGTGGCTGGTGCCCTGAATGGAAGATACCGAACCACGTTCCGATCTGAATTTTTCCAGTGCCTTAACGATTTCTGCGACGTCGGCGTATACGATTTCATAAGTTTCGGTCTGTAGTATTTTGGGTTTTCCGATCACCTCTTCGGAAGTCACTACCCTTACCATATTTTCGGTCAGTATGTAAGTGAAACCATGAATAGAGAGGATATTGTTCAGCGCTTCTTTTAGCGGTATGTTCGTGAGCGTAACAGTGACTTCGCCTGTGACTTTTGGGCTTTTGACAATGTCCAGATCCGCCTGGTCGGCTATTATCCTTATTACATCGTCGATGGGGGTGTTTCTGAACTCGACGCTTATTTCTTTTAACAACCGCTGCTCAAGGTCATTCGTAACCGTAACTTGTTGTTCGTTTGGATCGTTTGGATCCGCGCTGCTTTCCTCGGCAACGGCGACAGAACAGCTAATACAAACGACAGCGAAAAACGTTAAGAGTTTCAACTTTTTGAATTTTCTCATAAATCCTCTCATAATGATTCCTTTTCATGAACCAAGGGCTAAGCAGTATTATATATCTTCATATATTGCCGGGTTCTCATCTTGCGAGTTATTCAGGATTCCCCGGATGCGTTTTAGCGTTTGGGAACCTGTCCGGTAAGATCTGCAGTTTATCTTTGGACTTTTCGTTCCCATTTTTTTCCATCTATTTCGAATTCAACACTTTCTTTGTTTATTTTTACGATAGTTACACCCGATATTTTTGCACCCTCATGCGCGATGAGATCGCCAATAAGTACGGAGGGGTTGTCCTCGCTGTAGAGAATGCCATTGATGTTTAATTCGACAATTCTTTCAGGTTCGGTCATTTCGGTCTGCTCGTTGTCTGTAGAGTTTAGTTTCATAGGGTCACGAACTACTCTCGGATATGGTGCCGGAATCTGCCAGTTGATTTTGTTGGAAGAATCAATCACTGTGGCGATACTGGGCGCATCTTTTTTCACAGCTCCTTCTATTTTGTGCGGAGCTGTCCAAAAGACCTGTCTGAGCACGAGGATAAAGACAAAAGCAAGAACCGGGATTATTGCCGCAGTCGCTTTTTGCCTGGCTGAACTGCTTCCCGGTTTTGGCGCTAAGAGTTTATTTCTCAACTGCTGCCATTGACCCTGACCGGCATCTTTTTTATTCGTATCAACCACAAGTTGTTTAACCGGAGTATCTTTCCTCAATAGCTGCGTGGGTTGATTGATTTTTTTAATTAGAGATATCTGTGATTTCTGTGGCTCCTGAAATATCGGTTTCGCAGGAATATTGCCTTTACGCTCCGGCTCAGGAATGTTACCGGTGCGCTCCAGCGCGGGAATATTTCTGGTACGCTCCGCCGCGGGAACGTTGGGAAGTTGCTGAGCATTATCGCCGTCGTTTTTTTGAGGAATAGGTACACCCTTGAAAATCGACGAGACTTCCTTTTGCAGCCCTAATTTTTTCCTTTTATTTTTTGCCATTAATTATCTCCTGACACACGCCTCGCTGGTGTCTGGCATGTCAGCGAAAGTCACATCGTTGATTATCTCCTTAGCCAGCGCTCTATATTCGGCGGTCGCTTTATTATCAGGCGCATAAGTCAGGACCGGCTCACCGGAACTTGGTGCTTCGGCCAGTCTTACACTTTTATGGATAACCGTTTCAAATACCAAATCACCAAAGAATTCCCTCATTTGCCGCTGGATGTGCCTGCTGAGCAGTGTCTTGTCTTCGACAAAAGTCAACAATATGCCCAGGATTTTTACATAGCAGGGATGGAAACGTTCTTTGATTATGTTTGCAGTCTCGAACAACTGCTTCAAGCCTTCCATTGCATAATAATGCGCCTGAACAGGCACGACGACATCAGTGCTGGCGACAAGTGCGTTGAGTGTCAGCAGGCTAAGCGACGGCGGGCAGTCGATAACACACACGTCGTAAATGTTGTTTACTGTTCTCAGCTTCTCACTCAGGACGAATTCCCTTCCGGTTACATCAGTCAGTTCGATCTCGGCACCTGAAAGCATGACATTACTTGGGACAAGGTCAAGCCGCTCGATTTTCGTGCCAAGCGTGATTGCGGGGATTTCGATTTGAACGTTTGCGATAACATCATAAATAGTTTTGCTCAACTCATCGGGATCATAGCCGAAACCTATCGTACTGTGACCCTGTGGATCGAGATCGAGTACCAGCGTCCTCTTGCCTGTCTCGGCAAGTGCAGCCGCGAGATTCACTGAGGTAGTTGTTTTACCGCAACCACCTTTCTGATTTGCTATCGCTATTGTTCTCATATTTTTATACCGTAGGCTTAACCCGAGTTGCTTTCTGTGGCTTTGCCGACCTCCGGTTTTTTCACGAAAACTGATACTTTCAGGTTTATCTGATAACCCGACTCGTCCTGCCTTGAGCGAGTTATTGTGAACTGGTCTACGAAAAGAACCGGTCGGTGTCTCTCCAGAGAGTTGAGAAAAGTGGCAAACTGATTGAACCCGGCACTGAAACCGATATCAATGTGACCCTCGCCTATATAATCGCAGTCGGGTATAGTTAAGATACTTTTTTTGTCGTTGCTTTTGATGCTTAATGAAGCGACGTTTTTCTCGTTGGCAATTTGACTGATATCAAACGTCAAATTAGCTGAATCTTCGAAATCGATAACGAAATCCTTCAGCTTGTTTCGCAGACGAACGTTTTGTTCATTTAGCTGGATTTTCGTTTCATTTTGTGATGCGTTTATTGCAGACTCGAGTAGTTGCTTTTTTTCAGCGAGCCTGTTTTCTATACGTTGTTGAATGTCTTTTTGTGGTCTCAGTGCGAATATATAAACCAGCAAAAACAGCACCAGGCAGGCCGCCCATGTTGAAGCTGCTGTTAAAAAATATCTTCTATAGGTCTTAATAAAAGCCATGCTAAAATCCCGGCTTGAAGATACATTCTATCTCGTGAGATACGATGTCCTTACCTTCAAGCGTATCAGATTCCTGTGAATATGTGATATTCTCAAGCTTCGGCCCCAGATAATCTGACGAGCGAAGACGGTCCCCAAAGTCTTTGACTGCCTGCACGCAGTTGTGTTGCGAACTGCCCCTGACTCTTATCAGCAACGTTCTTGCCGGTATATCGATTTCAGTCATCTCGTCTGGATTTTCTTTTTTGGGAACCATTTTCTTATTGGAGTGTTTCTTAATATCAAGCCCTGTCAGAACTACCGAGTCCGGCATGTTCTCTACTAATGTCAATAAAACAAGTGACCATTGAGTTTTTCTGTTAATGGAAGACTTGACTTCGGATAAGCACGTGTTGTAAATGTTTTGTTCTTTCTCTAATAATTGCTTCCATTCAACGGCATCCGACAATTTGTCGATCCTTTCGTCCCATTTGGCTGCCTCCTGCTTCTTTATCGATAAAATGATATCGTTCTGCAGATAAATACCGAGCATTGCAATAGCGATGATAATCGGTATTGCTGCGGTTACTGCGACAATAGCTATCCCCCCAGGCCTGCTTTTAAGTGGGACGGCTTGGCCGTTCAACAAATCTATCGTAAACATTTCTTGTTCTTCGTGTTTCATACTAATCTTTTCCCGTGTACTATCGACCTCATAGCAAGACCGGCCGCTACTGCCATTGCGGGACCTCTATTTGTGAAAATATCCTGGTACTGCCGGCTTTTATCGCAGCGTATTTTGTCAAACGGGTTCCAAAAGACAGTTTCAATCCCAAGCTGGCTGTTCAATAACTCGACGAATCCTGTGGTCAGAGCAAAACCCCCACAAACAAATATTCTGTCAACGTTAGTTGATTTTACCTGAGCCGAATAATATCGCAGTGTTTCGGCAACGTCGGCAATCACTTTCCGGCAGGCTTTTTCCAGACTATGATGAAGCTCGGTTTTAGCGGTTCCCGAATCCCCGAACAACATCTCTTTGACCGCTTCGGCCGGCATGTTATTTTCAGTTGCAATCTGCTCTATAATATCGTCACCGGCATAAGCCATATCACGGATAAACGGCCAGCCGTTAGCACCGTTGATTGCAAGAGTCATGTTAGAAGCGCCGGCATTTAAAATAGCTGTCGTTCGTTCGACCTGTGATTTTTCGTGTTCATCGGCGAGTTCGTTGAAGCAATTTAAAAGTGCCAGTCCGTCGACGTCCATCAAGACACACTTTAAGTAAGCTTCCCTGGCAAGTTGTACCTTGTTTTTAATCAGCTTATTTGTCGCCGCCACCAGTATGCCTTTTGTCTTATTATCGCCACAATTGTCAGAAGCCTGTGGATACGCATCAGGTATTAGCTGATAATCAACAGCGCTGTCCCCGGCATTGAACGGACAAACCTGCGAGGCTTCGAGTGTGACAGCTCCTGATATCTCTTCGGCCGGCAGTAAAGGAAACTCGAAATCCCGCACCGCTACTTCCGGGCCGCTTATGCCACAAACAGCCAATTTCCTCCTGGTTCCGGCTGACCTCAGGCAGTCGTGAATCGCTCTGATGGTGTTGATTTTTTGCTGGTTGTTGTCGTCACTTGCTGCGATTTCAGCTACTCCTGCTGCGGCAACGGTGTAGCCAAAATTGTCTTTGCGCAACGCGACCATCTTGACGGCGGATGAGCCGATGTCCAGACCAAGGACTTCGTCCTTCGGGAAGTTAAGCCATCTTTTCCAGTTCAAGTTTACAAATCCTTCGTTAGAGAACAAAATAACTAAAAGCGAAAAAATTCTACGTAATTCGTCATAGTGCAAGTTCCGTATTTCTATAGTTTTACGTTGCCAAACTTTCACTCTGACTTACCTTTAATCGGCCTAAAAATGCGGCTGTTTTACCTGGAAATTGCAATTAATTTTAAGCTTCAGCCCGGCTAATCCGGGCACGGGCCTCTCGGTCCTATAAACACCTGTGCAATATGAATTCTTTAAGTGTAGTTTCGTTTTCGTGCGTACTGACCTGGTGGTGAAATACCGATGATTTGAGGAATCCTTGCGGATGTTATAAGACCTGAAGCCGTTTACAGAAAAAGTAAAATGCTAAGTGTTCTTCTTATTGGCAACGGCTAGAAACTTTGCTGATATATGCTAAGTGCGAAATGATTTTTAGATGCTCAACCATTAGCTACCCCGGTCGGTAATCCCTCCAGCCGGCAGGTGCGGGGATAAACTTGCCTCCCAGCCACATGTCACCCGGCAATATACCTTCGACCAGTCTCTCGTCGAAATAATAGTATTTGAGATAACCATCATTTCCAATCACTCCGACAACGCCCCTGATGGATTCAGTGATGGAGCCATACACAACCAAATCATCCTGATGTCCACCATCCTGTAATCTGCCACCGTAGTGGCCACGTTCGACATTTTCAGCACCCCATCCTCCACCTGCAAGCGTCAGAGCTGCCTCAACGACCATCGGATCCGGCAAATATCTCCTGTATTGCTGATAGCCGTCTAGTCGACCTATGGGTACGTACTCGGAATTTGAAATATCGTCAGGCGTCCCGGGATATTTGTTTTTATAATCATAACTGTATCTGGACATACCCGGGTCCACTACCTTAATTACACCCTGGGTAACCAGGCCCAGGATATTAGGATTATTTTCTGATGGTTTCCCGTCAGGTTCGTGTGGACCATCGACTTTTGTGGAATCTGCAATCCATATATTGCCGGTTGCTACAATGGTAATTTTGCCTTTTACTAACTGGTCGCCATTATAGGCGGATTTGTCGCCGCCAATAATTACGTTGCCGTCAACATATATTTGACCGCCCGGTTCGGATTCCATGCCACCGAAAGACTGGGAGACATAAGTCTGCTCGATGGTCCGAGTAATCCTCTGACCGTCTTCTTCTGCATCCTCGGGCATATAATGATAGCTGTAAATATAATATCTCATGTACGGCGTTGACTCACTTCCGCCGGGCTTTATCATGAAATCATATGTCTTATTGTCACTATTTCTTTTATAACCGAGGACCGTACAATCATTGGTAATGCGGACTTTTCCGATGCCATCTTCGACAAAGAATTCAAGTTGAACTGCTGCTTGTGGATTCGGAACAGGCGCCTGTGCCGTCGGGACGAAACGATACTGCAATTTGGTACTGTCTTTAAAGCGGTCAATTTTGCTTTGGACGGAATCCTCAACCGTTATTTTACTGTTTGGCTGGTCAAAATTAATTCCGCTCTCAAAAAGGTCCATCACAGATGCATATTTATCAGCACCCCCATCGGTATATCTTGATTCGCCCATAGTTACATTTCGCAAAAAGTTCGGATTACCTTGTATGTAAATGTCTTTTTCATCGGGATAGTCTTCGAAGTCGTTAATATGCACTGGCATATCAATAACTTCTCCGTCGGCGAAATATACCTTGGTGGTGCTGCCCATTCCGGTTGGAACACGACATATACCCATGTCCCATCCGCTTATTGCCTGTACCACCAGAACATCCACTGTCCGAGTGAACACGCCGCTGTGGCCGTTGGATACAATCCGGTAAGCCGGGCGAGCATTGATGAGTGAGTAGAAATCAATTTGATAATCGCAATAACCGTCCGGGAAATTCAAAGTGCCGCTTGTCCCCGGGACACTTTCCTGAAGAGCGCTAAGCATATCGTTCTGCTGGCTCATCCAGTAAATTGCTTTTTCGTAACCGGCCTCAGCAGCGAGCATCGCAGCTACTTCGTTGTTCAGCCTGGTGGCGCTGTGTCTGGTTCCATAAGATATGGTCAATAAGCCTAATCCCAAAGTGGTCAGGATGAATATGGATATAGTGACCAGAATGAGCGCCGAGCCGTTTTGGTAGTTTTTTACTGTAGTAATTGAACCGGGTCCCAATCGCCGAAGAAGACGTTTATGAACCCGATCTTTACCAACACCTGACCGGCGCCGGGTTGGTAGAACCGGATGTAGTTTTGAGTTTTGATTTTTCACAATCACAATTCTCCGATTCGTTTTTCTATGCTTACCTCGGCCATATATTTCGCATCAACGTGGCTGTCACCACCCTGATACTCTCATTATCATTGGGATCTGTGAGTGTGACGTTTATTCGGACGCTTCCCTTGCCAACGCCGTTTAATGTAGTGTGACTGAAAGCGCCGGCCTGATAGGTCTCATCTACGGATACATTTTCCGCGAGAACTCTTGTGGTTACGCCGGAAGTATTTCTGGCGCCACCATCGTCTGGTATCGCCCCGGGAGGATAAGGACCATAGTCAACCTTCAACGTGTCGCCCTGGAGATAAAATAGAGCGTAAGCTGTAGCTATCTTGGTGGAATCCATCAGGTTGTGGCTGTCGGTTTCGTCGAGCTCGACGTCCCAATATCTGAATTCCACTGCATCGCCGGAAACAACTTCCTCCGGGTCTGATGTTTGCGGCTCCGCGGGAGTAAAAGTGTCGCCGTTTCTTTCATAGATTATGTAATGGAGACGATTGGCTTTTCTTCCGGTGCTTCCGAATGCAACCGTGACTGCCAAAGCGTCTTCGTTTATTGTTTTGTGTGCAGAATTGAAGGCTCGCTGCCAGACCCGGTTGCCATTAACGAAAAGAATCCCAAGCGCCAAAACGATTATTAAGTTGATGGCCATAGTTATAGTGAGTTCTGTCAGCGTAAAGCCGGAACGGAATTTGTATCTTTTATCTTGCATCTCGTATTCCGTATGTCTTTATTTGATTTATCCCTACTCTGTGCCGTTAGCCGTCCGATGCGTCTACTCGCGCATAAGTAACGAGCGTGACAGGATCAATATTTTCTAACCACTGATAACCGGTTTCTTCTGATTTACATTTAACTATAGCGGCAAGTTGGCGCAGCTTGACTTCTGCCGTGGTGTCATAAGCAATGTCTTTCCATACGAGCATAACCAACATCGGCACGTCATTGATTGTAATAGCGTATACTGCATTATTTAGTGGGCCGCCTAATGACAGGTCATAGCTGAAGTCGGAGGGTATGCTTAAGGCGGATGAAAAGCCTAAATCCAGGATTGTGGGATTGTACTCTTCTGAGCCGCCGGTGCTCTTCCAGTCTTCGAGCAGCAACTGGGCGGTTCGTGTAGCGGCGGTTTGTGCGCGTGCTATCCGGGTGTCTTTGGTTGCGTGGAATTCGTAACTCATCGCACCGAGCATGGCTATGGTAAGGATGGCCATTGCCACTGTTGCCTCAATTAAAGTAGCTGCTGCCGCAAATTTGGATTGCCTTACAGCTATAATCATTCTCCTTCCGTTCTTACAAACAGAATGGCTTTGCGTTTTTTTGTATTTCCGTAGAGAAGACATTTTTTTGAACCGCTTTAGATCGAGGCGGGGAAAAAGACTCAGAATGAAGTTAGAGACTCCACCTTCTCCTCTCTATATCTAATTAAAGTATACTACAGAAAATAATCAACGCCAAAAAGAAACGTAGATACATTTTATAATAAGTCAATTCCAGGATATATTGCAGTGGTTCTCGGGCCATTTTGTCATGCTCGAAACAGAAGACCATCAGTATCTGTGTCAGAAAAACCTGCGTGCTGCGCAATCTGAGGTGGCTATGGTCAAAATGACCATAGCCACTATAACCTCATATTAGAACAGCGGTCACTTACGAATGCGGAACGCCTAACAGTCAATCCCTTCCTCCGTCTTTGCTCTTGAATATTCAGCAGAAGTATGGACTGATAAGTTAGCTCCTCATCTTAATGTCCGGAGGATTATTATGGAGTATAGACCCAGCCACTATTATTGAGCGTACCTGAACCACTTAAGCCGGTTGGTGCAGATACTGCGATGGCGGCGTTTCCATTAGTATCGACAGAACTAATTGTGAAATTTCCAGCGGCAAAGTATCTACCGGTAAGATCGCCCGACTGAAAACCTAAACTCGTAAGGACACCCGAAACAGCCTGGTCCGACCATGCACCTACCGTAGTTGGATCCTCTGCAAATTTGGCGCGTACAGCGACACGAATAGCACCGGCCGTGGCGGCGCCCTCAGTCCATTTTGACTGCTCGATTCGACCACGAAGAATCGGGACCGATACTGCAGCCAGGATGCCGACGATCAGAATAACCACCATCAGCTCAACGAGCGTAAAACCTTTTCTCTTTTTCATTTTTAATCTCTCCTAAAAACTTTTTATTGCACTACTTCATTTTATTAATCAGCTAAATTAATGGTCACAATACTTACAGCAACTACATACTCACAAATGCTTAACTAACCACCCCAGTTATCGTTATGATTATCATGTTAGCCGCCTCCGGTAGTTATCGACCAAGTGCCGTCTGCAGCCAGTACTCCGGTGCCGGGAGGGCCTTTGGCATGTGTGGATGTCACTGTAACAACACAGGTACCATTGGCACCATTTACATCTGAGATTATGTAATCACTCTGATTAAAATATGTGCCGTTAAGGGACTCAGCGGTAAAGCCTAATAGTGAAGCGATTGAGTTGTTCCCGAGTGAACCTTCAACCTCGGAAAAGTCTGTGCTGCCAGAATCAATTGTGGCAAGATAAGCACGTAGGGCTGTTTTGAGAGCACCGGCGGTGGCATTGGCTTCCGCCCATTTCGCTGCATTTATTCGACCACGAGCAATTGGAACCACCACCGCGGCGAGGATGCCGACGATCAGGATAACCACCATCAGCTCAACGAGTGTAAAACCCTTGTTACGCTTCATAATCGTTCAAATTGATCTAAAAAAAACCTGTACAATTTCTGCTTTATCACAATCGGTAAAATCGGCAGGTGACTATAGTCAAAATTCGCGTTATGCGCGACTTTGTCAGATGTATAAAAACCGAAAAAAGCTGAATTTTGGATAAATAATTTTAAGTTCTTCGTTATTTGTTTTTAATGCTATCCTGATATGTCCGACATTGTGAAAATCGGAAGATACAATGCGATAACTACAACCGATACAACCGCCCCAACTGTTATAATCATAATAGGTTCAAGAAGACTTGTCATGGTGGTTATTATAGAATCGACCTTTCGTTCGTAATGATCACTGGTTCTTTCGAGCACAATGGGCAATGAGCCGCTTTCTTCGCCAACTTGTATCATTTTGACGACCATATTTGGGAAAAAGCCCGTTGCGGCCATACTCAGGGAGATGTTTGAGCCTCCGATTATATGTTCTCGTGTTTGTACTATCGCCGATTTTATAACATCGTTACCGGTCATTCCCGAGAGAATATCGAAAACATCCAGTACTGAAACTCCGGCAGTAAGCAAAGTCGACATCGTTCTGCAAAAAATTGCAATGAAGGATCGTTTCAGGACCTTACCGAATAATGGCGTGGACAGAACCATTTTGCTGAACCAATGATGGCCTTTTGGTGTTTTATTAATAAAAACAGAAGTCACTATCAGGATGACAATAAGGCCGATAATGTAAATGAGGTTTTGGCAGAGCATATCATAAACCCACATGAATCCCTGTGTGAAGGCCGGTAGCTTGCCGCCAAGCTGCTCAAACATCATACGGAACTTCGGGACAATGAAAGCCATTATGGCTATCACTATCAGAACAATGAACGACAGTACAAAGATCGGGTAGGCTATTGCTCCTTTGATCTTTTTGGCCAATTTATCGCGACTGTCAAAATACTCTGCCAGTTTACGCAGCACATCTGCAAGATTACCTCCGGTTTCGCCTGCCAGGAGTATTGCACAACTGAGCTTGTTGAAAATCTTGGGAAATTCAGCGGCGCATTCTGAAAAAGGCTGGCCTTTCTTCACCTTATCCGATATCTGCTGCAGAACCTGTTGAAGCTGTAGATTGTCCGTGTCTTCGCTGATAGTGTCTAATGCTGTAGTAATGGGAATTCCACCCTCGAGCATTGTGGTCAATTGCCAGCAAAATGCTCCCAGGTCCGCAGATTTGACACGTTTGCGGTGAGTTGCTCGTCGAGTTGTCGGAGTACTGGTGGTGATTTCATTGATAGAAATAGGTGTGAATCCCTGCCCTCGAAGCCAGTCGAGCACATCGTTTGAAGTAATTGCCTGTGTCAGGCCTTTTTTCCGTGCCCCTTCCAAATCTCGAGCGATGTACCTGTAGCTTTTCATTTGCCGAACCTTATAAAAACGATCTGTGGCTGTTCAGCCGTTTCTCATCCTGTAGAAGATTGAGAACGTCGCCTGTCTGGTTGGGCTGTGCCTATCCGGGAGGCGAATCCATAAAATATAGCTTTCTATTGGCCCTTCTACAGGCGTATATCATCGGTGTCTGAAAACACCGAGTTTAACGGAAATCCCATTGTATGTTTTTGAGGCTAGTCCCCCAGTTTCTATTTTTTCCCCGTAAAAGCTACGCTGATGATCTCTTCGGTAGTTGTTAAACCCTGCAAAGCCTTGTTAATACCGCTTTCAAACAGGCTGCCATAGCCCTTTTTACGTGACGCCGCTCTTATCTGGGCTTCGTTGTCACCTGCTATTATTATTTCGCTTATATCGTTATCCACAACCAGGAACTCGAATATGGGCAACCTACCTAAATAGCCTGTTCCTCCGCAGGCCGAACAGCCCCGGCCGTGATAGAAAACAGAATCCGCAGCACGCTTTGGATCAATCCCCAGTCGTTTGAGGACTTCATTACTTAGGGTGACAGGCTCTTTGCAGTGCTCACAAATTTTCCTGACCAGTCGCTGGGCGATGACTAAATTCAGTGCCGATGACAGCAGATAACGCTCAATTCCCATATAGAGCAGTCTGCTTATCGCGCTTGGTGCATCATTGGTATGAAAAGTGCTCAAGACCAGATGGCCGGTTAAAGACGCTTTTATTGCGATTTCGGCCGTTTCCGTGTCTCGAATTTCGCCTATCAGTACTATGTCCGGGTCCTGCCTTAAGATTGCCCGCAGGCACTTTGCGAAGTTGAGATTGATTTCCGACCTGACCTGAATCTGGTTAATCCCGGCAAGACGATATTCGACAGGGTCCTCGACCGTTGTAATATTTTTCGTTGGGTCCTTTAGATAACTCAGTGCTGAATACAACGTAGTACTTTTACCGCTGCCGGTCGGCCCGGTGACAATGACTATACCGTGGGGCCGTGACAACATACTTTCAAGTTCCTCAAGAAGATTAGGTTCAAGACCGAGTCGATTCAGGTCGTGATTCACCGCGGATGCGTCCAGGATTCGCATTACTACTTTTTCGCCGTATATTGTTGGGATTGTCGAGACACGGACATCTATATTTCTGCCGGAGACCTTCATCTTGAATCGGCCGTCCTGCGGTAATCTACGCTCGGCAATATCCAGTCGTGCGATAATCTTTATCCTGGCGATTACCGCAGCCTGCATTTTCTTGCCCGGTGGGACCATGTTCCGAAGCACACCGTCGATTCGCATACGCACTGCCATTGAATTTTCCTGCGGCTCGACATGAACATCACTCGCTCTGCTTTTGACCGCCTGGCTAAGCAGCAGGTCAACGAAGCGAATCACAGGCGCCTTGTTTGCATCTACTTCGCCGCTGGCGTCCGGCTCGACAGTATCTTCCAGAAACACATCATCTTTTTTTTTGGTTTCTGTGCCGATTTCGAGCTCTACCAGGTCGCGAAGCTGCTGTTCTTCAACATCCGAACCATGATAAATCATCTCTATAGCCCGCTCTATCTCGTGGGGTGAGCTGATTGCCGGCTTGATATGACACTTCAGCTTTAGTGTAACTGTATCCAGAGCAATAATATTGAGCGGATCAGCCATCACGACAACAATCTTGTCATCTACCTCGCCGATGGCCACTAGACAGAATCGCTTGGCGATGCTCTCAGGTAACATCCGGGCAACATTTATATCTATCATGTCTGTTTTGCTGGTGTCATCGAAGTGAACATATTCCATCTCGAAATGCTCAGCTAGGGCGGCAGTAACATCCTTGTCGTTTAGCATCTTTAGTCGGAGCAATACTTCGCCAAGCCGACCACCTTGATCACGCTGTTCGTTAAGGACTTTCACCAAATCTTCACGATTGACCAGGCCTTTGGAGATTAGCAGTTCGCCGAAAAGAAGAGTAGCTTTTTTCTTGGGAGCTTTGGAAATAGCTTGTGCAGAATCCATTCGATTACCTTTGTTTTATTTCGAGTATCGCTGTTTATCGGTTTTTAAAAAAGAACCACCAAAGATAAAGATTTTCTGTTTATGGTCTATTGGCGCATACTAAATGCCCAAACCGAGTAATTTTTCGGACAATCAGAAACGAAGATTTATGTAAAACTCTTGGATAGACAGTGTGGATGGTTGAATAGTATTGTATGTGAACAAGGTATT
Source organism: uncultured Pirellulales bacterium (assembly GCA_964597115.1). Taxonomy (GTDB): domain Bacteria; phylum Planctomycetota; class Phycisphaerae; order Sedimentisphaerales; family Anaerobacaceae; genus CAZQXE01. The sequence goes on from CAZQXE010000030.1 coordinate 19,183, forward strand.
TGCGACATTGATGTGCGGTTTAAGCTGCTGTTCACAAAAGCGTTGGGATGGAAATTAAACAAGGAAGTCTGAGGTCGTGAGAAAACCCAAAGGTACTTATAGGACGTATTTGTAGCCTTGTTTCTGTCGGCTCAAAAAGTATTTTAGGACTCAAAAACACCTTATTTTGCTCTTGAAGCCGTGCTGTTTTTATGCACATTTCCTATCGGACAGTTCAATAACTTGATGGAACGAAGGAAACGGTTGGTCGGGAGGGACTGTGTCACGCTATGGAATTAATATGGCGTATGGATATGAATTTGTATAAGATGGCTTGAAGTTATTTTAGATGTCTGAATTTATTGATTGGCGACCATAAGTTCTGCAAAGAGGAGAAATGATTCATGGTCCTGGGAAAATATTCGTTTGGTATCGGTGACCGGTTCTGTCATCAGGGAAAAGCTCAGCTTGCCGCTCTGATGAAAGCAAAACAGCAGGGTCTTGCCATTACACCTGTCTGGAACAAGTCTCACAGAGAGCACACTATCATAGGGACAAAACAGACTGATACGCGCAAAGAGGCCGATGATGCAGTGACGGCATGTGGGTGGGGTGAACCTTATTTTGTGGACGCTGATCATATTGGACCGAGTAATGTTGATCGATTCATTGATTCCAGCGATTTTTTTACGCTTGATGTTGCTGATTTTATCGCAAAGACGGCGGACAAAACTGATGTAGATTCTTTTATTCAAAAATATAAGAAATACGTCGGCTCACTCGCTATTAACGGTATTGATGAGACTTTGGATATTACAGAAGAAAGAATCAGAGCGATGGCGGGTAAGTTCCTGTTGGCGGTTAAACAAGCGGGAAAAATCTATCGTCATATCGCTGAAGCCAAAGGTGCCGATAACTTTGTGACGGAAGTATCGATGGACGAGACGGATCAGCCACAGACACCGATCGAGATGTTTTTTATCTTGGCTGCAATTGCCGATGAAGGTATTCCAGCCCAGACCATTGCGCCGAGATTCACAGGCCGATTCAACAAAGGCGTTGATTATGTCGGTGACGTAGCGGATTTTGCCAAAGAATTTGAGGAAGACCTGGCGGTTCTTGCTTTTGCGGTCAAAGAATTTGGTTTGCCCGAAAACCTCAAGCTCAGTATTCATTCCGGCAGCGATAAGTTCTCGATTTATAAGCCGATGGCCGGGGCGCTAAAAAAATTCGATGCGGGTCTGCATATAAAGACGGCTGGCACAACATGGCTGGAAGAGCTTATCGGCCTGGCGATGGCCGAGGGGGATGGATTGAAAATCGCAAAAGAAATCTACGCCAAGGCGCTGCCGAAATTCGATGAGCTTTGCGGGCCGTATGCTACCGTTATCGATATTGACCGAGCGAAACTTCCCAGCGCCGAAGAAGTAGCTCAATGGGACGGTCAAAAATTTGCTTCCGTATTAAGACATGACCAGTCGTGTGGGCAGTACGATCCGAATTTCCGCCAGCTTCTGCACGTCGGGTATAAAATCGCCGCTCAATTGGGGACGCGATATTTAGAAGCGCTTCAAAAACACGAGACTACGATCGCACAGAACGTAACAGAAAATATCTA
>CAZQXE010000031.1:0-2016 GCA_964597115.1 uncultured Pirellulales bacterium
TATAGGCGGTAAAAACATCGCTGCGTACCGTAGCAAGATTGCTAATCCGTGAGAATATCACGTCCCGTTCTTCAAAATCATCCACCGCCCCGTCTCTCGAAGAAAGATCAGGATACATGTCTAAATCGTTAGTGTCATACGCATAGTAACCCATCTCTTGAACCTGCATCAGCTCGCTGATACTTTCAAAACCACCTGATGTTGTATCTCTATGGGTGACAATTGCCTGAGCAATTTGGGGCATCATCCATGGCAACTGTGCAATCACAAACCACGGGGCAGTATTGATGTTTATCCTGCCCGGAACCTTGAGCTCATCTTCGTCTATTTCATTGGCATCTAAAATCCGGTTACCGTTAATATCGACCCCCAATCCATCACTATCGTTGTCAATATAATCATTGACCGGATCGATGACTGTCAGATACTGGAAAATACCCGCAAAGGCCGGATTCGTTAAATCAAGTCGAATCAATTCCTCATTAGGCTGCGAGGCAACTCGCTCGCCAATCGTATCACACGGATCTTCGCCAGGGCCAATGGTAAGCGCTCTTGCTACATCACCAACTGTAATGAATTTGTCATAAAGTAAAGAAAATGGAAAATTATAGTTCCTTTTATCTCCGGTTACTCCATTTGCCTGACTTAACGTATTAGATGAGGACACCATATTCTGATAAACTATATTCCAATCATTTTCAGAACGACAGTAAAATTGTTGGCTGTTATTAACGGTGTCCCAGTCAAACCAGATATCTTCGGTTTGTTGTTTATCAAGATATATGTCTCCAGCCGATGTACGCCTGATTAGATAGATGTCACATCTATCACTCAATTCATATGTCTCCGGATCCGTACCCAAAGGACGATATTTAGCCAATTCCAAATTGAAGTCTTCTTTCCCCCCACCCAATGACATTATAGACGCAACACCAAATCTGTTTGAAGCAGTAGAGTGGTTAGTTATAACGAATCGGCTTTCGTCCGATATCCCATGTTCGGCCAAGTCTATTGTACTCCTAACACCGCTTTGCCAACGAAGTTCCAGTCTGAAATCACCAAACGGTATCTCCGCATAAAACGGATTATAAAGCTCAATCGCAAAATAATTATTTGTAGAAGTATCAGCACTGCTTCGGTCTATCACAAATCCGATCTCACTTATGAACGGTTGAGCTTCAAAACCGTAATATGTGTTCGAGTCCACCTGCAGAGCAGTAACATCTGCATCAATGTCACGAAGATCGGCTATATTGACGGCCAGTTGAGCGGCTAACGCATTCGCATCTCTAATTGAAGGATCGGGTAAAACATCCGGAAGACCTGCTTTGATTGCAGCAAAAAGCAGATTCTCATCAGCTTCGTTGACATTAACCATTCTGCCGTTATTCAATGTCAAACCGGCAGGATTAATAATCCGGTCCATATTATAGGTAGTGGCAATATGTCGATAAGCATAATTCGGATCAAGCAATCCGGCATCACAGGACCTCTTGAACCAGGTATCCAGCGATTCCCCACCAGATGCGACGGGAGTTGATAAAGTCCCGTTTCTGAATTCAAAATTCCAATTTTCTAATCGTGTATCTATGCTCGTATGATTCAGCAGGAATCTGTACCGAAGCTCAAGTTCATCAGAAATATCAAAGGGAGTATAAGGACTGCTTGCCTCATTATAACGCCAAATAACATTCTTCTCATACGCATTCAGATCATATAGGTCGACATTAACACCATTATTCGCTCTTGCTTTGAGCAAATCATCTTGTTCTTCCAGGGTAGCAGGATCGCCCGCCCGGCCTGCCAGAGCCATGAGATTTATCCACATTTGGTTCGAGCCGTCTAAGGTTGCGGCAGAGTTATTGGGATCGAATTTATAAGCCGTATTGACATTTAGCATAGCACCGTTGTCAATAATTCTTACGGCTGCATATACGGGCCTGCCCTTTTCGGAGGTCACATCTTCAAGTATGGTCCACTTCGAATCACCTACACCATCACCATCGGCATCAGCGT
>CAZQXE010000031.1:2116-12026 GCA_964597115.1 uncultured Pirellulales bacterium
TTGGGATCGGGATAGTCGTAGTATTCCTCATCTGGATCCGCTATACCAGGGACATCCAAAACCAATTCCTGTGCTATCTTCGTGACTACAGTTTCGATTGCGAAGTTCAGCTCCCTGTTCTCCGATATGGACGATGTCGCCATCTTGTCCACGCGAGCTACCATAACAAACAATACGCCAACGATAGCTAACAAACTGGTTAGAACCACTGCCAGAATAAGAGCTGAGCCGACATCAAATCCGCTCTCATTATATTTTTTATTTGCGGTTCTCATTTTTTCCAAATCAATTATCCAAATAAACAATATGGGTAAAAGTCCTGCCCTGCTTTATGACACCTTTGGAATCGTATAAAGTGAAAGTAAATTTAAGCGCCCGCCCAAGCCCCGGAATTAAATTGAAGCTGCTTTCATTCAGCAATTCCTGGTACGAATTACCAGAAAATGTTCCCCCAAGGCCGACCCAACCATAAGGCATCGAAGGTACTATTCGATAAGGATACAGCACTCCGGGAACATCCTTCGAATCGAGTCTTGTCGCATCAGCAGGGTCTAATATAAAATCCGTATCGCTTAAACTACCATCGCCATCAGGATCAACCTCCGGCACCCATCGCTGCTCAGCATCATACCATCCCTGAACTTTAAATTCGCCCACATTCTCACAAAAAAGCATATGAATCGAATTCGGCCCTGAAGGCTCCACCGTCGCACCAATCAGAAGGTTATCCTCTACACTAATATCAGTTTCAATGTCGATAGTGTTAATGTCGGTAATAACAGACAACATATTCATTTTACACGGCTGATTCAGTCCGCGTGGATCATTTGGATCTCTGCCATAGCGTATGTTCTTCCATCCATCCAAAGTTATTTTATCGTATTCGAGAATGTTGTTCCAATCATTCCATTCCTGCTCGGTTCCTCCAAACGTATTGGGATCCAGAATAAATTCATCTAACAATGGATCAGAATCAGCGGTCAATATATGCTGAGTTCTCGCAAGCACCCGCTCGGTTTTCTCCTGACCTTGTGCTTTGATACCTTCCCTCCCCTTCCGTGCGAGCATATAACATATTCTTGCAATATTGCCGCGAACTTTCGGATTGGTACTATAAGATTGAAAATCCCCGTCGGCGAAAAACATCAGCTTATCGAATCTTTCATAATCATAAACATTAGGATCGGCAGGATCAGCACCAAGCTTCAGTGCTGCTACCCATACCAGAAATATCTCCCCATCCTTGCGAAGACCTTTGAAGTCGGCGTCGAGCTGGTCCGTTATGGCTCGAAGTTTCTGCATAATTTCGGCGTTGGCAATCGCGGTACGATGGGCTTCAATGCTGACTTTGAAAATCACGCTCGCAAAGGACAGGACAATAACCAGAATCCCCATAGCTACGAGAAGCTCAATTAGTGTAAAAGCCTTGTTAGTTCTGAGTTTGTAGTTCATTTTTCATTGATTTATAGATCGTTTAAACCGCTTAACATCATTGATAGATCTATAAAACTTTTCGCTCAAAATCTGATTACTTCTTGGTACACTGCTATACAAGGGTATTTACCACCGCCAATAGGAGGTGGAATGACCCAAACCGAACCGGCTGAGCCGCCCTGCCAGGCTCTATCGAGCAGAATGGTATTAGGTGGATCAGCATAGCGTTGCACAACTCGATAAAGCTGGCCTGTCTGGTTGTCTGCTATCGTACAACCATCGTTGATAAGTGTTTCCTCACCAGGGACATTTATGGTAAGTCCTTCATCACCAGCGCCCGAAGCCTTTAAAACACTAACCTGAACCGGAATAGGTTTTGTCGCCCCACCCGAATATCTGGTTCCGCTTCCTACTTTCCTGCTCACAAAAACTGTCACCTGGACAAGCCGGTTATTTTGGTCGGAATTCGCTCGCCTGCACAAAGCAGACCAGTAATACTGTTTATTAAACCGAGTCTTTGTTGAAGGGTATGCGAACTCATCAGCAACAATGGGATTCAACGTCTCAAAAGATATAAGCTGGTCAACGGCCAAATCCGAGTCCGCCGGATCAATACCATACAATTTAATTTTTGCAAAGGCCTCATCGGCTGCAACTGCTGCGATGGTTCGCTCGGTCGAGATTGTCGATAGATGAATACCTACAAGAAATGTACCACCTATGAAAACCATCCCAATAGCCAACGTGCCGACAGCCAACAAAACCTCGGTAAGAGAGAAACCGCTTTTTTTCAGTTCTGAACTCATAGTTAGCATACTAAGGATTATTGATCATTGTCCCCATATATGGATTTATATAAATCCTGTCCGAAGCTATCTGAGCCAAATAATTCGACCACGCTTGGCCGTTATCATAGGCTTGTCTGAATTTATCCCTGTCACAAATAACAAAACTGACTCGACTTTTTTCCGGCCCCAAACCAAGGTCGGGATGAGGGGGAACATCAGAATAAGCAGGTGTATCAAGGACACCATAGTAGTCATCCTGATAGAACATCGCGATTTCCCTGCCCATCCCCATATCAATGAGTTCTTGAGTAGGCTTGTCCACATCCCCTTTCTTATTAAAAACATCGTCATTACTGGAACGCGTGCGTTCTCTTTCAGTGTCAGGGATGCCATTCTCATTCCTGACTTGGACTCTATGGATCACCAGCTTTCCGGTTGGAGAGAAAAGAACGGAAAATGTGGTTGTGTCAATAAGCTCAAAAGCTTCGTTAATCCAAGTGTCTTCCCCACTCGATAGTTTATCAAGTTCAACCTGATAATAGCTTTGAGAGTCACTGCGGTCTGTGACAATTATCAAATCCATTACGACTGAGTTCTCCGGCAGCTTAATCGGCTTTATGCCTTCAACCGCCCGAAATCCCGGGCTTAAACCTGTTTTCTCAAAATCATGGATTATCAAGACCATATATTGGTCACCATCCAAATCCCGCTGGAACCGTATGCCGGCGTAATGCTGTTCTTTGGCGGCAACGGCACGGGCTGTGGCGAGAGCAGCATTTATCATACTTTTAGTGCCGCTCTGAGACTCGAACGAATGAAGCAAAGCTCGAACAGCAGGCAGTCCGAAAGCAACGAGTATGGTCATAGCTGCAATAACAACCACCATCTCGGTCAAAGTAAGACCAGACTGTTCAGTTCTTGTCCTCATTGTTACTTATCTGTTGCTTATATCATCAGCAGTACCAAATACTCTGTCCGGCCCAGCTGATATCAACCGGGGAAAATTATCACCGGTCACATATATGTAGTCTATCGCTCTTCTGAATTCTTCACTGTCAATCCGCCATGGGTCGTATATCTCCGGCGGTGTATCAACCAACAGCACACCAGCCGGACTGTACTCATTCCTTATCAGAGTATCACTGACTCTCTCCAATATCTTCCGAGAATCAGGTATGGAGTAAAGCTCTCCATAAAAATATTCCGAATGTGCCGCCACATCTGTAAAATTCTTTACAGGTTGTTCAGGAAAAATGCCCTGAAATTCTTTATATTCCTGTAGCGCTCCTTCCAGCATAGCAAAAGTAGTTTTTAGACTCCTTTCCCTGGATTGATTATCGATACGAGCGGCGATTCCGATTACCATCGAGGCCAGAACCGCAAGTACACCGATTACAATCAGCATTTCGACAAGAGTTAAGCCATACTTGTATTTATAAGTTTTCATAGCTTCAGCTTGCCTAATCGGGTGTGGATGGAGGGCTTAGTTGCCAAAATTGCGAATATCGTCGCCCGTCCCATAGAGACCATCCGCCCCCGCCGAAATTAATATGTAAGAATCAGGCCTGCAAGGCCATGCTCTGGCGCTTATTTTCGGGTCTCTGATATATTCGTAAAAGAACAGGAAGTTATTATCCGGCCAACCAAGTGGATGTAGACGTTGTCCTCTGCCATCCGCTTGTTCCTTTACCTGAACTATGGCATCATTGTCATTGCAATAGTAGATTTCTTCTATCCTTTTCTTAGAAGTGTTAGCCTTGTAATAGAGGACTGGCGCTCCGGCTTTTGCAGTCTTCCCGTTAGCAAGTCTTACACTACTTGCGCCGAATACATCACAGAGAACGAAAGTATCCGGTGCCAAAGGCGCAGTATTATCAAACAAGCCGGGTTTATTAAGTGCTGGTATATTACCTAATCTGAAAGCGTCAGTGGTCGCAAGCTCCAGATAAGGACCTTTTCTCTCGTTCAGCGAGTCCGGAACACCGTCACTGTCAACGTCTCTTGTTTCAGCCGGATCGTATGTTGTTGCCCCGCCACCCACATCAAGTCCATCCGACCGCCAGGCAGAACTCGGGTGAAATCCCAGCAGGTCCCAGCCAAGTAGTGCCTCGGCAAGCTTCTGCGCACCGCAATAATCGCCAGTGAGTTCTGCGGGTGTCCAGTTCGACGGCGGGTAATCGCCATAGTCGTTTTTGAACGCGGACAGGCCGAGTTCGATAGTACTGAACTGAGCTTTTTGCTTTGCTTCCCTTGCTGTATTGCGCACCACATTCAAGGCAGGGACAAGCAGCCCAGTCAACAGAGCCACTATTCCCAGAACCACCAACAACTCCACAATCGTAAATCCTGTCTTTTTGCCTTTCACAGCTATTCCCTCTGTATATTTATTACCGTTCATGGTAAAACCTGCTCTTCCTGCTGATAGCTGCTACCCAGCCAGTTATCCGCAAAAACTGCAAAGTCAAAAAAATTAATAATGCCGTAGCCGGCCCAATCGTCATCCCTAAACATATTAATTTTGTCGTTCGGATCTACCTCATTGAGCCATAAGTCCGCCATTAATTTCAGGTCCTCAATATCTATATAGCAGTCACGGTTGAAATCTCCCGCTAAAAAACCGCTACCATCGCAAAAAAGCGTGCACTCGATTCGATCCCAGTATGTGTAGTAACGCTCCCACAACACTTCATCAACATGCACTTGTATGCCTAACGAAAGTTTGTGTGGTTGGTCATTTCTATATTTGTCCTCAACTACGTAAGTTTGGTCAAGGTATTCACCTCTTAAATATATTCCAGCACTGTTCGAATCCCAAACCACATCGTCGTCTATCAGCAGAACAGCTGTGCATATATTTGGATCCCATTCAGCGTATGTGGATCCTGTGTCGAGTTTAATGTCGAATGTAATCGAAACAACGTCCATCAAATTTATATCCTGAGATAATGTCGCTATATCCCCTGCAGAAAAAGCCGCCCAGTCCGAGCAAAGAGTTAGACTGTAAATACCGTCGGTGGCCCAATCCGTGTAAACATACCCTACGAACTTGACAGGCGACATATTACCCATCCAACCATTGGGATCACGTGACTCTACATTGGTTATCCACCCGTCTTCCTCGAAACTACCGTTTACAATCTCGAAGTCGGCTGCCAGAACAGGATTAACAACTAAAAGCGAGATAATAATCATCCCTATTACTGTCACGTTTTTCACCATAACTTTCTCCATCCTTTATTATTTAATTATCTTCAACATCTTTAGATCTATTCTTGCTAAGGTTTATCTCAGTTAATATGTAGCACGCTTTTGTGCTTTTGTAACTACTCTCTGTACCTCCAATCAAAGTTGCATATATCATCAGCCGTACCATAATCACCATCGTATCCGGCGGACATCAGAATATAAGTATCATCACGAAATGGTCTGGACATACCCGTAGCTTCCGTAATTTTATAATTCTCGGTATTCATATAAAACCTGTCTGGCGCCTCTTCCTCAAATTTATGCTCATTCTCCTGAAGAGGAGAATCAGGTTTACCAAGAGCAACGAGCATGCGATTATCCCAATAGTTATAAATATTCTTAGTGGATTCGTGAGGATTGTTGATCCACTCGATCGGATCGTGGAAACGAGCCCTCGTATTGGCCTTGAAGTATAATATGGGCATACCAATCTTTTTCCCGTTTTCCAGCCTGCGCCTGTATACATCGCACAAGACAAGGCTTGTAGGGAGGAACTCTCCACTAGTTTCAAATATATCCTGAATTTTGAATACATCGACATTCTCGGGCGGTAGAAAAGGGCCTTTCCTAGCTGACAAATCATCTGTTGTATACAACGTATCACTCAACAAGTCCCTTCCCAGTCTGTCAAATATTGAATTCGAGTGAAAACCCAACAAATCCAAACCCATCATAGCTTCGCAAAGTTTCATTGCACCACAATAAGCTTCTTCCGTACCATCCGGTTCCTCGGGATCGAATGGGCCGGATTCAGGGTAGCCTTCGAACTCATTGTTGAACAGTTCGATCGCTGCCTCTATGCTGTGGAACTGGGCGTACTGCTTAACCGTACTAGCATAGATCCTGACTCTGTTTAGCGCAGGCACAAGAAGGCCGATGAGAATCACAATAATGCTCATAACGGTCAGTAACTCAACAATGGTAAATGCCGCTTTTCCACCATTTTGTTTAATGATTGATTTCATTTTTCTTCTCCTTTACTTGTTATTTTAAGTTTTTATTCTAATCGAACTCTCAATGCATTGTTTTAACTACCACCACTTAAGGTCGTAATAATTTGTATCATCGGCGCAAATATTGCCAGCACGATGACCATAACCGTACTGCCGAGCACGACAATCATAATCGGCTCAAGCATAGACATCAGCGAGCCAACCAGCACATCAACCTGCTCATCGTAATTTTCAGCTACTTTTAAAAGCATCTTGTCAAGATCACCCGTTTCCTCACCAACAGCAACCATATTGGAAACAATTAAGTCGACAGTCTTGGACTGACGCAATGGCCCGGCAAACGTATCGCCCTGCCTGATGGAATTGTGAACGTTACCGAGCATATTTGCATAGACCTCGTTGCCCGCTGTCTCGCGCGTAACGTTTAAGGCATCAAGGATGGGCACACCGGCGCTGATTAACGTTCCAAGTGTCCTCGTCCATCGTGTAACTGCAACTTTACCTGAAAGCTGTCCAATCACCGGCAGTTTTAACTTGAAGGAATCCAGAATCAATCTGCCGATGCGATACCTTCTTACAATCCTGAGTAGAAACATTACGGCAAATGGCACTCCTAATAAGACAGCCCAACCGTACTCGTATGCGATCCAGCCGCTTGCTGCGAGCACTATCTGTGTTATTTTTGGCAATGCCGCACCATCAGTCATTTCAGTAAGAGCGCTCTGAAATGCGGGCACCACGAAAGTCATCAATCCCAGAAGGATAAGAAATGCTGCTGTTAAAACGACAGCCGGATATATCATCGCACTCTTAACTCGGCCCTTGAGCTTCTGGTACTTTTCCATGAAGTCAGCCACACGTGAGAGAATCAGGTCCAGCACACCGCCTGTCTCGCCGGCTGCCACCATATTACAGAACAATCTGTCATAAGCCTTTGGGTGTCTACTCATCGCTTCCGATAGCGTTGATCCACCCTCGATGTCGTCTGCCACGTAACCTATAACCTTTTTGAAATTTCCCGACTTTTGTTGTTCCTCAAGAATCCTCAATGATCGCAGAATTGGCAGTCCCGCGTCCTGGAGCGTCGAGAGTTGCCTTGCAAACTGGGTTATATGCTTGATCTTGACCTTACCGCCGGCACCACGTCTCTTCTTTGGCTTTGCAGCAGCTTTTGCTCCCGTCTTTTTTGCGGCACCACGCGAGCGTACCTTCGTGGGGAAATACCCCATATTACGTATTTTACTTATCGCTTCCTTCTCACTGAAGGCCTCAACCTCATCCTTTATTTCCAGGCCCTGAGCGTCCAGTGCTAAATATTGAAAAACAGGCATCTTAAAATACTCCTTTTGATTCGATTACAATCTACCAAATCATAGTTTAAGCTATGTCAACTTTTCTTATACTTCTTCCATCATCGTTTCTTTTGCAATCTCGTCTATTGTTGTTATACCATCATAGATTGCCGCAAGACCGTTATCACGCAGCAATCTCATGCCGGCTTTCTGACCAGCAGCACGTAAAACAGACGTTGAAGCCTGTTTCATAATCAAGTCTCGTATTTCATCAGTGAATACCATAATCTCAAAAATACCTATTCGTCCCCTGTACCCGGTACCATTACACCTACTGCATCCTCGTCCGTAATAGATCTTCTTGTCTTTAACATCATCCGGTACGAGTTTTAATTCCATCAACTGGTTTTCACTCGGCTCAAATTGCGTTTTGCAGCCTTCACATATTCTTCTGACCAATCTCTGAGCAACAATACCTTCTATCGTAGCAGTAAGAAGAAATGGCTCAACTCCCAAATCCAGAAGTCTCGCTATTGAACTTGGTGCATCGTTTGTATGTAATGTAGTGAACACAACGTGGCCAGTTAGAGAAGACTGTGATGCAATTTCCGCAGTTTCAAGGTCACGAATTTCGCCCACTAATATTATATCCGGATCCTGACGCAGAATTGAACGAAGACACCTTGCGAACGTCAACCCAATATCTGGTTTCATTTGAACCTGAACAAGACCATCAACATCATATTCTACAGGGTCTTCAGTCGTAATTATTTTCGTACCAATATCGTTAAGTTCATTTAAAGCTGAGTAGAGAGTAGTGGTTTTTCCACATCCGGTTGGACCTGTAACAATTATGATGCCATTAGGCTTATGTATTAGTTTACGGACTAATTCATGATCCTCCGGTCTCAAGCCAAGTTCTCCCAAATTAAAACTGGCTTGTGTTCTGTCCAGAACACGCAACACAACACTTTCTCCAAACATCGTTGGTAGTACACTTACGCGTAAGTCAATCGGATTGCCCTGGACAGTCAGTGAAATACGTCCATCCTGCGGCAAACGCCGTTCAGCTATATCCAGATCCGCCATAACCTTAATACGTGAACTTAGCGCCGCTGCAATGTACTTCGGAGGAGGAATCATTTCGTAAAGCACACCGTCGATTCGGTAACGCATCTTGTATTCGTTTTCGAACGGCTCAAAATGAATATCGGAAGCCTTATCGCGGATTGCTTGAAGTAAAACCAGGTTTAGCAGTTTTTTTACCGGATTTGACTCGGACAATTCCTTAAGTTCGTCTAAGTCTATACTTTGGTTTCTTCCCTCAAATTCAGCAAGAAATGAATCGCCCTGTATTTCATCTATTAATTCTGTGATGTTATCGTCCTGTTTTGTCTCATAATATTTAGACAGTGCATTTTCCAGAACATCTGCATCGGTTATCTTCGCAGTAACTTTGAACCCCATCAATGTGCTTAAATCGTCAGTAGCTCTGAAATTGTCCGGATTATCCAGGGCTACAGTTAATTCGTTTTGTGCTTTATTATATTCTATCGGAACTATATGGTACGTTTTGGCCATCTGAGCAGGCACTTTCTCGACTATATCAGCAGGAATATCAAAACCCTCTAAATTTACATATTCCATCCCTCTCTGTGCCGCCAACGCTCTTTGTAACTGTTGCTCATCTATTAGCCCTAATTCGATAAAAATCTGTCCTATTTGCACATCACCGCTTCGCTGGCTCTTTATCTTTAAGCATTCATGTACCTTCTCTCTGCCCAAAATTCCCATTTTAATGAGAATTCTACCCAGCGTTCTGCCCCGCAATTGCCCTATTGGGGGAACCTTGTTAGTTGTTTTGCTCATTGCCATAAATATGTTCCTATGCTTATTTCTTTATTTATGTCTATCTTATTATACGACAATAAAACCTTTTTGGCAAACAAATTATCCTTAGGACACTTAGTTATTGAGACTCTTGTAAATTCATTATTGAGCGATTATTGTGGTAAAACAAATAAAACAAACTTAAAAATTTAATCGATAAAAAAAATTACCTTTATCACTAATTGAATCTTCGGAAATCCCAAATATTGGTATTAAAAGGTATCGTCCCAAAATTTGTTTTTTTATTTGGGAAGGTATTTTTGAAGAAATATTCAGTGAACAACACTTTATTGTGAAGTGTAAATTA
>CAZQXE010000031.1:12126-20770 GCA_964597115.1 uncultured Pirellulales bacterium
ATTTATGCTTCTGATTATCTCATAATCCATCGTTTTCCTTTATAAACCAAGCTTGCATCTGACCTTGAGTCCGGTTCACTCTCAAGTTCATAATTCAACTCAAGTGTTTTTCTCAGGTAAACCTTAAGTGGCATATTATCATTGTCCATTGCCACAGGGTGATTAACGACAACCGTCTCATTGCTGAAGCCAGTCATAAATACTTTTATAGAACGTGCTTGCGCATCAAAATCAGGCCATATGATAGCGATATCCTTCGCATTTTCTTCACCCTGATGTATAATATTTCCAGTCTTGTCTAAGGATTCGAGGAACTGATATCTGCTCCGGTGACGAATTTTTATCTTCTCAAAAACCATTGGCCCAACAGTTGTACCAGCCGATTTAATTTTATAGGTATCCGTCATAAGATCACATTTTGGATAGAAACTGACATCATTATCTGTATTGTTTGTAATTGTAACTATCGTATACCAAAAACGCTTAGGTTGAATACTACCGCTGGCAGGCAACATAATTTTTTGAAGGTGAGTGAATTCTACACCTACCGTCCACTGTCCCTGATAAGGCACAATAGCCGGTTCAGGAGCAGCCAAACATACAGAATTTATCACTGACAATATCGCTAATGTCCCATAAACGAAACGCTTCATCTGAAATACCCTCATCACAAAACATTTGATACCCTGTGTTTACACTAAGATAAAACAAACTTTTCTATGATTATTTTACTCGAAAACTACTTAAAATACAAGAACATTTTGTCTTTACACACAGCATTTCCTATTTACTTGCCCGTAGTCCTTATTGATTCAATAAACAAGGGATAAATGGTCGTTAAATGAGCCTCAAAATTCCTTTTCCAGACAACAAGAGATATGTGAATGTATAAAACTGTTGCCTGATAAAAGAAATTGGGTTATTTTATTCCTTAAGGCGGGTGAGTTTGATTTTTTTGCCTTGAACACGGAAAATCCAATCGTGGACGAACAGAAACAACTACTTCAACAGATTGAGCTTTTACTCGAGTCTGAGGATATATCGGTACTGGCCGAATTGCTCAGCGACCAGCGAAGCAGCGATATAGCGGAAGTCGTTGAGCTTGTCGATAATGAGCAAAGACGTGCAATCTTCGACGTCATGGAAAAACCAACATCGGCTGAGGTCCTGGAAAAGGTCGATGAAGCAACCAGAGCGGAACTGTTCGAACTGCTAAAAAACGAAGAATTGAGAAATCTTGTTTCCGAACTTGATTTTGATGATGCCGCCGACATTCTTTCCGAACTTCCCGAAGAGAAGAGGATTGAACTGCTCGAAAGCATTCCTTCAGACGAATCAGCTGAGATTATTCAGTTGTTGAGCTATTCCGAAGACTCAGCTGGCGGCATTATGGACCCTATTGTGATAAGCGTATCAGAAGATGCTACCGTTGCTGAAGCTGTTAATAAAATCCGCGCTGCAGAAATAGACGAGGACTTCTACTCTGTTTATGTCACAAATAAAGTAGGGCGATTTCTTGGAGATGTTCGTATCAGGTTTTTATTAACACGCCCTGAAAGAACAAAAATAGGTGACCTGACAGATCCAGACACTATATACGTTAACGTAGGCACTGATCAGGAAGAAGTCCGAAATGTATTCAGCAAAAACGACCTGATTGTTGTTCCAGTTCTCAGCAAAAACCATAAACTGGTTGGACGAATCACAGCCGACCGTGTTATAGAAGTAGCCGAGGAAGAAGCTGCTGAAGACCTTTACACGATGGCTGGTACAGATCCCAACGAGTTGGATAATGTCTCTGTGCTCCACGCAGCACGGGTGAGAATGACCTGGTTACTGCCCTGTCTGTTCGGTACAGCCGTTACAGCTACGGTGATGATTTTTTTTAAGACCCACCACTTGGTTGTGTTCGTAGCAGCAGCGTCATTTGCACCCATGATACAGGCTATCAGCGGCAATGCTGGACTACAAACATCTGCCATAGTAGTTTCGGGTTTAGCAACTGGACACCTTGCGGCATTAAGATTCAGTCAAGTCTTTTCGCGAGAAGTACGAATCGCTCTTCTTGTAGCATTAAGCTGTGGAATATTAGGCGGAATAACCTGCACCATTTTGATTAACTCCAGGACAGCGGAAAATACAGTAGAACCCGTTCAGCTTGTCTTCGCGTTCGGAACAGCCATGTTCTCAGCGATAATGGTCGCTACAACCCTCGGCCTGTTTTTGCCTTTTTTATTCCGTAAAATCGGTATTGACCCAGCCATAAGTTCCGGCCCATTGGTTACAACAGCTAATGATTCAATAAGCGTTGCAATATATATGACTCTTACTCTACTATTGGCGACATAGTAACAAAGAGTTTAAACTTATCGAATTAGCCGGCCAATCTGGATGAAGCTGAATAATGACGTA
The DNA here is from genome assembly GCA_964597115.1 of uncultured Pirellulales bacterium. Taxonomy (GTDB): domain Bacteria; phylum Planctomycetota; class Phycisphaerae; order Sedimentisphaerales; family Anaerobacaceae; genus CAZQXE01. The sequence goes on from CAZQXE010000031.1 coordinate 14,539, forward strand.
TGTATTAAGTGTTATTGTAAATGGCCATTGGAGGCCGGGAATAGGCGATCCTACCATCTTTGGGTGGTTAACAACCGGATTGTATCTGGCTGTGGCCGGACTATGTGGAATTCATGCGTGGCATTCATACAGAATCTCTAACGTCAACAAACTTCGTCATCATCGTATATTCTGGTGGACTCTTACAGTGCTTATGCTACTTATGGCAATCAACAAGCAGTTGGACCTGCAGTCCTGTCTTATGTTGATCGGGAGGAAAGTAGCCAGGGCCCAAGGTTGGTATTCGCAACGTCAAACTGTTAGAATATGGTTCATTACCTGTATTGCAACCTCCAGCTTGATTTTCATAACGTGGTTGGGATGGACATGCCGGCGTGTATTGAGACATTACGGACTGGCTCTGTTCGGTATCATGCTTCTATTGACTTTTATTATAGTCCGAGCCGGATCAGATCACGTGAAGATACTAAGCTGGGAACCAGGGGGAGTTTGGATGAACTGTATCCTTGAAATGGTTAGTATTACATGTATTGGGATATCAGCGTTAGTCGACACACTTCGCTGTAAAAAGGAAGTTTACTAAAAAATGTTGATTCCTAATATCACCCTATAGTAATTCAATAAAACCGGTTTTAATGAGGAAGATACATTGCAATGTACTATTTACAATAAAGCTCTTATTTCTCCACAGATTTTCAACGTGTGCGTCTCGTGTCAATTATTCGTCTTGGCCTGCTCTTTCTCGAAATCTCTTTAATTCTTGATTTCCTTACCGCCCGTCCTCGATGTTCAGATTCAACCGGCACCTTCTGCCCCAATAGCTGGAGTGCATTTCTGCATATCTCTCTGGTAGATTTGTCACGGCGCTTCAGTCCCTGATTAAGAACATCCAGAGCAATTTTCTTCATCCGGCCACGCATCTTTCTTAGACCATAAGCAGCTGCATTTTTTGTTGTTGTGTGAACATTACCGTATAAGGCGCCTTTCAGAATTTCCAAACCATCTTCCTGCATCCAGGACAAATTGAAAGCCGCCCGCCGTCTTACTGATGCATCAGACGAATGCAATTGATCCTGCAGCTTTTCAAGAAGCTTTACTGCCGCTTCGTCCTTTTCTCGACCCGATTGTCTCCTTGCTTCAGAATCCATAAATTAATCCCTTAATATATCGGCAAGCACAGGTCGATTGCTGTAGCCGATTTGCATTTTTGACGAATCCAAGCTTATTCATAGTTAATTTAATACTATCTCCCCGTTAATAAGAGCAAAACAGGCAGTGTGAAAATTGACTAATTTATTCCTTCTAACCAGCTATTTTCCTTAGAAAACATTATCATATACCGCACCCTTAATGAGCACATACATACAAGAACTGCAGAAATCGATAGAAATTTACTGAAAACTCAGATGTTATAATGGGCAAAATTAACTATATTAATTGTGCTGAAAATCAATATTGTTCAAGCATGAAGGTTGACAAACGACATAAAAATATTATAATATAGTTGTATAAGGGTTTGTCTTTGCAAATCTTAGGGCGAAAGAAAAGCTCTGCCTATCCATGACCGATAACTAAACTGGACGTGGCGGAAAACGGTGGTTTGCAAAACTTTGGAGTTAATTATATTTATGAACACAGAACAACCTATTGATAATAGAACAACTGTTGATCATGAGCCGGAACTAAACAAGTTTTTCAAAGCCGCCATTAAAACTCGGGCAAGTGACTTGCACTTAAAAGTAGGACAGCCTCCGAAACTTCGCTTATTCGGGGAATTAAAAAAAACAACAGGTGAAGTATTAGACGAAAAGAGGATGGAGGAATTAGTCTTCGAGATACTCAGTCCGGCCCAAAAAGAATATTTCCTTGAGCATGGCACTTTAGACTTCGCCTATGAAGTTGAAGGTGAGCATCGTTTTCGCACTAACATATATCGGCAGCGAGGAATGATTAGCCTTGCAGCGCGACGTGTGAATACAATTATTCCACCATTTGAAGACCTACACCTGCCACCAGTAATGGAGAAGATATGCGAGAGCAGACAGGGACTTGTTCTTGTGGTAGGCCCGACAGGCTGTGGTAAAACCACAACAATCGCATCGATGATTAACTACATAAACCGAACTCGCTCGTGTCACATAATTACGGTCGAGGACCCTATTGAATATCTTTTCAAAGATGAGAAAGCAATAGTTTCGCAGAGAGAAATCGGAATTGACACCAATGACTTCGAGGAGGCCTTGGTCTATCTGATGAGACAAGATCCTGACGTTGTCTTCGTCGGCGAAATGCGTGACGCCAAAACCGTCGTCGCGGGAATGAGAGCGGCAGAAACAGGCCATCTTGTTTTTGGAACAATGCACTCTGCAAATGCATCCCAGTCGATTCACCGACTTTTAGACTTGTTCCCACAGGACGAAAGAGATCTTATAAGACAGACATTAAGTTTGGCAATCAGGGCAATTATCAGCCAGATATTACTGCCTTGTATTAAGGACGATATTGACAGAATACCTGCTGTAGAGATTTTATTAGCAAATGCTGCCGCCAGAAAACTTATTTCTGAAGACCGCGAAACCGATTTGCCAAATATTATCAGAAGCTCTCAACAGGAAGGCATGCAGGACCTTACCTATCATCTCTGCGATCTGGTAGAGAAAGGCTTCATCGATCCGAAGGAAGCATACAAGTACGCACCAAATATAGATGAACTAAAAATGACTCTAAAGGGAATCAGAACCACCGCCAGTGGGATTTTATGAGATTTAACGGAGCACCTTATGCTTGATCTTTTTTTAGCCACTGCCGGATATGGTGGCTACATATCTATAATTAAATTTGTTTCTTTTGTGATTTTGTTTTTCACATGGTTACCACTGATTACCTGGATATACCAAGATGCTAAAGCTGTAGAAACAAAAGAAGTTTTCTGGACGGTTATTGTTCTGGGGGCAGGAGCGGCCGGAGCAATAATCTGGCTGGTTATACCTGTTTTTATCATCGGACTGCTGTTCTATGTTATAGCTGTTGGGACAACATCTCTGGCTTACGTTAAGCACCGCAATTCGAGAGTTCTTGATTTTGACCGCATTCTGACCATCGAACATTTCAAAAGCCTGCTCGTCAGCAAAGAAAAGAAACTTGAAGCCCTTAAAAGTTTTATCTTTGTAACGGCAAATAAGAATGAAGTCCCTATACCGGAACCCAGAACACCTGATTTTTTCGGTTATAAAACAGCCTATGAAATTTTGTCCGATGCCACATGGCGAAGAGCGAGCAGCATCGCGTTCTCCCCAACATCACAAGATTATCAGGTGTCTTACTACATTGACGGAGCATCACTAAAACAGCCGAGTATAAACAGAGACCAAATGGGGTATTTTATTCCTTTCGTTAAAAGCCTTGCTGATTTGGACACCAAGGAAAAACGAAAACCACAAAAGGGAATATTCAATATCCGCCGGAACAAAAAGGACACAACGTGGGAAGTAACCACTGCTGGTTCAACCGCCGGAGAACAAATCAGACTCAAGCAACTAACACAAGAGAACATAACAAAATTATCCGACATCGGCATTATGCCCGAGCAGAATGAAAAGCTAAACCGGTTACACGATATAAAACAAGGCATATTTATCATAAGCGGGCCCAAGAAAAGCGGTATAACCACCACACTCTACTCATTGCTGCGAAATCACGACGCCTTTATCAACAACATAAACACGCTCGAAAGACAGCCATCCAGCCCACTTTCTAACATTACTCAAAACATTTTCAAGCTAAGCGACACCGGCACGACTAGATTTGCCAATAAATTACAAACTTTAGTAAGAATGGGACCGGACATCATTGGTGTTGCCGAATGTGAGGATGCCGAAACAGCCCAGATTGCTTGTGCAGCAGCTAAAGATGGAAAGCTCGTGTATATCACGCTAAAAGCAGACAGCGTAATACAAGCGCTTGGTAAATGGTTGAAATATGTCGGTAACAGAAACCTTGTCGCTGAGACACTTCTGGGCACAAGTAACCAACGGCTACTTCGAATACTCTGCGAGGAATGCAAGCAGGCATACGCACCGGACAAAGAGCTTCTCAGAAAATTTAACATTAGCGCTGAAAAGACCAAAGCGCTCTATAGAGCTGGGAAGGTGCAGTACGACAAACATGGCAAACCTTCAACCTGTGAAAATTGCCAGGGAACAGGATATCTCGGCAGAACAGGTGTTTTCGAAATGATCATAATGAACGACGAGCTGAGAAAAGTTATAGCAAAATCAAAATCGCTGCCGGAAATCGGCTCTCAGTTTAGACGGGCCAAAATGCTCTACCTGCAGGAACAAGCACTAAGAAAAGTTATCGCCGGAATGGTATCGATAAATGAAATGATTAGAGTACTTTCGGCATCTAAAACTAAAAAGACAAAACCGAAATAATCACCAGTAAATCTGGTTCGTGAATCGAATCACGAACCTCCATAAAGACCGGAGACATTGGAATGGCCAGCTTATTAGTGGTTTTAATAATATCAGGTTGTGCTGCTTATCAGTATTTAAAAGGTACTTTTGTAAAAGCATTTGCAACGATAATAATTGCTATCTGCGCAAGTATAGTTGCATTCGGTTACTTCGAGATTTTGGCCAATATTCTTGTTAGCCGTAGCAATAACAGCAGTTATATTTTTATTGTACCTTGGGCACAGCCGCTCTGTTTTTTGCTGCTTTTTATTCTAACTTTTGCCATTCTGCAAACAGCCGCAGTTCAATTAATGCATAAGTCGGTTGACTTGGGCTTCCTTCCTGAGCGTATTGGACGTGTTATTTGTGGGATACTCTTAGGCTATATTATATCCGGCCTCTTACTTACAAGCCTCGAAATGGCACCTTTACCAACCAAATACCCTTATCAGCGATTTGATCCGACAAAGTTAGAATCCGAAAATCCAAATAACGTACTGCTCAACGCCAACGGTTTTGCAACCGGCTTATTTAGTACTATAAGTAATGGCAGCTTGAGCGGCAAAAGAAGTTTTGCCACCGTCCATGCCAACTATCTGGACCAGCTTTTTCTGAACCGACTGTTTGGCGATACATCATTAGTAAGCAGTAGTACTCCAGCCATCGAAATTCCAACACCGGCTGTTTGGCCTGCTCCCGAAGCTCTAAGAAAACAAGTAGATGAATTCGTCTCGGAACTGAATCGTCGGGGCAGACTTGTGGATGAGACGACGGGCAAGTCAGTACCTATGCCGGGATGGATTAAAAGTGGTTATGAACCAACAATAGTGCGGATTGGATTTAAAAGAAGCACATTGAACAGGGATGCAAGAATAAATGCCGGCGCATTTGCTCAGTCTCAATTAAGACTTATCTGCAAACGAAGAGGCTTCGGGCAAGATCCATTCGCCGGAAACGCAAGAAACGTTTATCCAATCGGATACCTGAAAGCACCTGACCAGATACAAATCACACCGGAGATACTATTAGAAGGCGATGATTTTGACGATGGTACCAATAAGAAATTTATCGATTTCGTTTTTTGTATTCCAAACAGTTTCGTACCTGTTCTGGTCGAATTTAAATTAAACAGCATTGTCGAGATACCTTCCAAAGCAATCGTATCTCCTGACCAGGCTCCACCGGCGGCGGTTCTCGGCCAGCCATCCAGCCAACCTGAAGAAACCACAGAAGAACCTGAAAGGCCTGAAACTCCCCCTCCACCACTTCCGTCAGCACCGACTGAATCGGAAAATACTACACGCAGACGTACTCCCAGCGGTCTCACTGAGTCCATCACCGGCCTGCAACTCGACGATGAGGATCAATAGGTACTTCTACCCGCTTTGCTTGGAATTTTTATTCTTGGACAAACAAGAAGATTCGTGCGCTTTTTCTCTATCAAAACTTACTACACGGACCAATTCGTTGATGTGCTTTAAGTCTGATATTCCTAATTTGGAAGATGGACTAAAGATGTGCAACTGTAAGTCTTGCCGATTTAACAAGATTCTTTCAAACAATTTGCACGCTTAACTGCAGACCGCCAGCTCTTCCAAATCAAGCTCCATAAGATGCTCAAGATAATCATTCAGTTCTTCTTCTGTAAAATTAGCAAGAAATTCCGGCTTGGCACTTTTGTTGATTTTGCAAATGTAGTCTATCAACTCCCTTTTGCTCATATATACACATCCTTCTAAACTGTTAAATCCTAAGCAACCTACGCAATATCGACTGGG
>CAZQXE010000032.1:0-15518 GCA_964597115.1 uncultured Pirellulales bacterium
CTCTATGCCCAATGCCGGATAAATGAACATTTTTAGCGGTACGTGAAAAAAGATGCCAAAGAACACACACAGCAAAGCGAGTATAACCATCGGAATGGTCTGGAAAGGCGAAACTTCTTCGACATCTTTTAACGCATCCGGCAGGCGAGAGAGAAACATCGAATGTATGAGTTTTACGAATGAAGCCAATGTGAGGGCACTTCCAAACATAGCGCAGGTAAGCCATATCGGCCATAGCCCTGCCGCTCCGGAAGTTTGTTCCGTACCCATCTCAATTATGCCCTGATAAACCATCCATTTGGAAACAAAACCGTTCAATGGTGGTATTCCGGAAATACTCAAAGCAGCAATCAGGCAGGTAATGAAAGTAAGTGGCATCTTTTTACCAAGGCCTCCCAGCCTGTCCAGCTCAGCGGTTCCGGCTGCTTGTTCAACCGCACCACCACAAAGAAACAGACAACATTTATATATTGCGTTGTTGAGCATGTGGAAGATTCCACCGGCGATACCGATGGGAGTTCCTGTTGCTATGCCAAGTATCATATAACCGACCTGACTGATAGCGTGGTAGGACAACAGCTTTTTTAGATTGTGCTGAACCATTGCAATCATTACAGCAATGATAATTGTAGCTGCACCTATAATTGTCAGGATCATGGTTAAAAAGCCTGATGAGCTGAGTTCAAACATCCCTTTGCCAGGTCTTACGATTAAAACCAGCAGGTAAATTCCCAAAAGTTTGTCAATTGCAGCGGGTAAAAGCGCCATCACGGAGGTTGGTGCATATTCGCCACTAGTAGGCAGCCATGTGTGCAAGGGCAAGGCGCCAGCTTTGGTAATGGCTGCTGTGATGAGCAATAAAAAGGCTATAATCGACAGTGTGGAATTGGTCGCCAAACTGATTTCCGAGATTACAAAAGTACCTGAAAGCGCCCACACCATCATAATACCTAAAAGGAAAGCGGCGTCCGAGGCTCCTATCATTGCAAAACTTTTTGTTGCAGCAAAATTTGAGTTTTTACCACCGGTTGCTATCAAAAGGTATAATGAAACAGTAACAATCTCCCAGAAGATAAGCAGAAACAACAAATGATTGGAAAGCAATATCCCTGCCGAGCCGCCTATTGTAAGCAGAATCGCACCGTAATATTCGTTGATTCGTTTTGTGCCTGCAATGTTTTTATCCTGAGGATTTAAAGCTGTCATCAGGCTGGGATTTGCGAATTCCGAGCCAACCGATTTTAGCGAATATAAGGTAATCAAAAGGCCGAAGCCCATAGCGAAAATCAGAATAAATGCTCCGAGTGGCTGGGCGCTCAACATCAACGCTAATTCCAGGTTGCCGAACTGATCGCCTAAATTGAGGATAGACCAGTTGTAGGCGGTTTCACCAACATTAAATATCCGGATCGCCAGGGCAAATGCGACTACTGAAATGACCAACGTCAGTGCTTTGGAAATGAGACTTAGTCTCTTTGGTAAAAACAGTAGCACAAAACCTGTTATCAGCGGTAAAAAGACAGGGATGCACAGAATATTAGTTTCCAATTTAGAAATCCTCCATCTTTAGATCCGGTGCGCCAATCTCTTTTTTAAGCCGGGCCGTCTTCTCACGACTCAATCGCAACAGCGTTTCGTAGTCGTGCGTGACGTTATTGTGACTGTCAACGACGGCTAATCTTTCCGTACAGCTGTAACATGGATCCACTGCTGCGAGCGTAATAGTGACGTCAGCAATTTTCTGACCGATACACGAGGCCCTGAATGAAGGTACGTTTACAAAGCTCGGTGCTCTGATTTTATGACGGATGGGTCTGTTGCCACCATCGCTGCGGACATAATGGAACGTTTCGCCTCTTGGTGCTTCTGCGTGTCCGAATCCTTCGCCCGGCGGGATTTCCTTGACCTCCACGGCAACAGGACCATCGGGAATCTTCTTGAGTGCCTCACGGGTTATCTTAATAGATTCGAGTACCTCCAGTAGACGAACGACAGCCTTGGCAAAAACATCACCTTCGGGCTGACTAATAACGTTCCATTCCAGATCATTATAGGCTGCGTATGGGTCATCGCGTCTTACATCTATAGCAATACCACTTCCTCTGGCTGTCGGGCCTGTTACTGCATAGTTGACAGCATCTTCTTTACTCAATATGCCCACGCCCTTGAGCCGGGCGTGCAGAATAGGATCGTCGAGGACAGCCTTGGTGAGCATCTCAGTTTTCTTTTCCAGCTTGTCAAGCTCTTTCTGCATCTTAGGTATAATCTCGTTGGGGATGTCTTCTCTACAGCCGCCAACTTTGACGTTTCCGTAGTTGTTTCTGTTTCCTGTTACCGCTTCGAGCAAATCAAGCACTGGCTCGCGATACTTCCACGCCCACATAAAGACGGTATCGTAACCTATAAAGTGCCCGCCAAGGCCTACCCACAATAAGTGGCTGTGGATACGTTCAAGCTCGTTGATAATTACACGCACATATTGAGCACGTTCGGGCGCTTCTACGCCTGCAAGCTCTTCAACGGCATTTATGTAAGCTAAGGGATGTGACGCTGAACAAATCCCGCAAACGCGGCTGACAAGAAAAGGTACCTGGTCAAATTGTAGTGTTTCACTTATTTTTTCTATGCCCCTATGGTTATAAGATATTCTCATATCTATATCGGTTACAATTTCACCGTCTAAGGTTAACTGAAAAAATTCCATCTCTTCCTGAAGCGGATGGAACGGGCCGACTGCAAGGACCGGCTTTTGCAAAATCTTTTTCATTTCTTAACTTCCTTCCTCAACGGATAAACGCCTTCGGGCCAGTCATCGCTCAAAATCAATCGTCTTAAATTCGGGTGATTCTTGAATTTTATTCCCAGGATGTCATGTATCTCTCTCTCTATCCACTCAGCACCTGGTAAGAATGGTGTGATGGATTCGATTTGGGGATTCTGACGGTCCCGGATAAAAGCTTTTACAGTGACAATGTGACCCGTTTCATCATTCGCGTAGTGGTACAAAATTTCGAAGCAGTCATCTGAATCGATTCCCGTAGCGATAACAAATCTTAAAGGAAGGTCCTCGAACAGGAATTTGTTAACGTCAAAGTTGTTTTCTGACTCGCACAACAGTAGTATCCTGCTTTCAACCGTCTTCTCGATGGCTATTAGCTTATCGCTTATTTCCGACAATCTATTGTTTAGTTCTTCTTGTTTCATACTTATTTCCTGCTATAGAACCGACAGAGCCGACACAACGCCCGAAATCATCGCCTCCGGCTTTGGAGGGCAGCCCGGCACATAGGCAATAATTGCTTCCGGATCCACTTCTCTGATTATCTTGTCAACCGGTCCTACTACATGATAACCGTTTCGGAATATCCCTGTATCACAGGCGCAGGCGCCGATTGAAAAGACAACACATGGCTTAGATATTTGGCGATAAACTTCACGAAGCCGTGGTGCTGCTTGAGCAGTTACTACGCCGGTTACCAATAACGCGTCGGCATGTCTGGGAGAGCCGACCAGCCTAATACCGAATCTCTCAACGTCATACTTTGGTGTAAGAAGGTTGACTATCTCGATATCGCAGTTGTTACACGCGCCGGTATTAACGTGAAATACCCATACTGACTTTTTTAACGACCACATTTTCAAGCTCATAAATTCACCTTACAGCCAGTTGATGTCGTAATAATATCCTATTGATGCAAGTATGATAGCGCCTGCCAGGACAATGCCACAATAAACCCAAAAGAACTTCATCGCCTGGTCAATTCGTACACGCGGATTTGTATTTTTTATTAGAATCAACAATACCAATATCAATACATACTTGCCAAGTCCGACCCACACACATGCCCCGATGAAAATCAATAAAGCCAGTACATCTATAAACTTGCTGCGCCCGGACAGCAGTCTTGCTCCGATGAAAACCAGCAAAGCTACTCCAACAATAGCTACAGGTATACCACCTTCTACCCAGAAGTTTGTGCTGATACCGCCGAGAAAAACCATTACCAGAAACAACGGCAATGCGACAAGCATTACTGCGTGCATAAGTTTCCAGACAGCGAGTATAGCTCCGGAATATTCCATCAAGACGCCGCTTCCAAGCTCTGTTTCGGCCTCAGCTATGTCAAATGGTACAAATCCGAGTTTTGCCTGAACACATAACAAAGCAACCAGGAAAGCCAGCATCCCGGATATGCTTAGGACTGGTGTGTACCCGGCAATTGCAGCTAAATTTAACTGCCCGCCGGTTTTTATAATTACCACGATAATAGCCAAAACGAGCGGCAACTCGTAGCCCATAACAAGTTTCATTTCCCTGCTCGTACCAACTGCTGCATGTGGGCTGGCGCTGGCGCTGCTGCCTAGAATTAATGCCAGCGACGGCAGCACCATGAGATAGATTGCTACAATCAAGTCACCAATAAAAGCATTTTGTGTAACGGTTATTCGCCAGAGCATTATCGAAAGCAAAAGCACACCGGCCAAGCCAACAAGCGGTGCCATGAGAAATACGGTTTGTTGTGCCTCCTGTGGTATGAGGATTTCCTTACCAGTTAGCTTCATAACATCATATAGTGGTTGAAGAAGCGGCGGACCCACACGCCATTGCACCAGGGCACTGACCTTGCGGACTATCCAGGAAGCAATTAAACCCAGAACAAGCGTCACCGGGACAACAAGAATCCAGAAAAAAATATTAAAAGGGGTATTCATTTTTCTGCCTTTTCCCTCAAAAATGGCTTCCATAAAATGCCGCCGGAGACATTAACAACGATATCCTCAAAAACCTCTACAAAGTCACCCCCTACTGTGATTTCTTTATAATCTATACTGCCGTCCTTGCAGGTATTGACACATAGTGGTTTTGCACCCGGCTCTAATCTGCCTTTGCATACATCACAAACGCTGCTTGGATAAGGTATCAAATCTGTATATATTGTTCCAAACGGGCAGGCGATCGCACATGTTCCACAGCCGGTACATAACATATTTGCACGTTTAAGAATGCCCGCATCATTATTTTTACTTGGAATCTTCTCCAAAGCCCCTTGTGGACAGGAGTTGATGCACGGTGCGGCTTCGCATCGGCGACAGATTAAGGCAAAACGAATCATCTCCAGCAGCGAGTCGAATCCTTTGTTCTCTGGATGGTGTTTATACGAACACCGGACTTCGGATTCTTCCTGAAGTTTGCTCTTTGCCAAATCGATTATTAGCTTTGCTCCCATAATTTCTTATCTCATATTTCGTTTTGCATTCGAGCTTTTTCAATCCCAAATATTCGGATAGCCTTTAATCTGGTCATAGGTAAAAACTGGGCCATCTTTACAGACATAATATTTTCCTAGCATGCAATGGCCGCACTTGCCTATGCCACAACTCATATTTTTCTCCATTGAAAGATATATCTTCTCAGGCCCAAATCCAAACTCCAATAACTTCAAGGTGGCGAATTTCATCATTATCGGTGGGCCGCAGACTATCGCCACAGCGTTAGCGATATTCACATCATCTCTATTAAGTATAGTAGTTACAACACCGACATTACCGTCCCATTTACCTTTCGACTCGTCGACGGTGAGTTTTATATCTACATCGTCAATTTTTTGCCAGGAACCGAAAAGCGTTTTCTTATAGATAAAATCATCGGGTGTTCTGGCTCCGAATCTGCAAACCACAGACCTGAAATCATCGATTCTGTCAACCAGAGTCAGGAACAGCGAACGAATCGGGGCCAATCCCACACCACCGCCGACGATATAAACTTCTTTGCCGACATAATCATCAACCGGGTAGCCGTTGCCGTAGGGCCCTCGAATGCCTACCTTTTGTCCGGCCTTGCATTCGTGTAACAGTGCCGTCACCCGCCCTGCTTTCATAATGCTAATGTCCATCTTGCTGGTTACTGACGGCGATGAAGAAGGCGTAAACGGTGCTTCGCCTTCGCCGGGCAAAGTCAACTCTACAAACTGGCCCGTATCGAACTTGAATTCTTCTTCCGGCTCGACAACGAAACTTTTTATCGTGGGAGATTCATCTATAATCTCGACGATTTTACCGTTTATAGGTTGGTAGAGATTTTGATTCATTTTGCAACTTTCGCTTTACTCTTATCTTTACCTTTTAATTCCTGTGCCAATTTCTTCAATACTTTTCGTATATCCACATCACCTGCCTCAGCATCAACGCATCTTCCGCAGCCGACACACATATCGATACCGTATCTGTCGAGGAAGTAAGAAAATTTGTGCATAAAGCGATGTCTTAGTCTGTCTCCGAGAACTTTGCGAGGATTTTCACCGCCGGCCACTTCGGCATAAGAAAGCCTCATGCAGCTATCCCACATTTTCATCTTGCTGAAGTAATCTTTCTGTTTGGTATCGTAAAGATAGAAGCAATGGCATGTAGGACAAACGCGTGTACATGCCTGGCATTCTATACAGGTGTTTGCTTCTTCGTCATAAACTTCGCTGTCCTGGCTTTTAGCAACAATTTCGTTTACAGGTGCATCGAATTTCATATCAGCGTTATTTTGCTCAAGCTGATTTTGCGTCTCGGCTCTGTTTGTTTTACGCTCCTCTAACAACTCTTCATTAGCATCGTCAAAAAGCTCCGAGTGCTCTTTGATGAAATCGTGGCCTTTTTCGGAGCCGACCTCTATAATAAAACCATCCTTTACCTGCGAAACATTTAAGTCAAAGCCTGCCTGAGCGAAGGGGTGGCCGCTTAAAACGTTACAGAAACAACTATCGGCCGGATTTGAGCAATCGGATGATATTATGAACATCTTTTCCCGGCGGTTTACATAAGATGGGTCCTTGAAATCTTCTTCTGTAAAGACCTTATCGAGAACTTCTAATGAGCGTAAATCGCAGTCTTTGAGACCAAAAATTGTGAATGGTTTGATATCTTTCGGCTCAAGAGGCTCGGGAAAAACCGCTGCAATCTCTCGAAGAGGGAATAAAAACTCTTTTGTCGGCGTACAAGCTCGTATGTTGTTGAATTCCAACGGAGTTTCAGCGGCTGGGTCGTATTTCTTAAATACATAATGCTCCCCTGCCTTTTTCGGAATATAAACTTCCATCTGCTCGGCAATGGCATCCAAAAACGGCTTTAATTCTCTTGTGAAAACAGTCTGCATTTTATCCATCCGAGTCTATCTAAAACATTATGCCTTGTATATGAACAGTCATAATTAGTCAAATACAAAATATTTTTTTAATTGTTTTACCAACTGACATTTACATTATTTAATCCGGATCGATTAACTTGCCGGCATATAATAAGGCAACCGTGCAATATCCATCGCAATATCAATATTAATAACTTTTACTTTTTTAGGTACTGTTATATAGCACGGAGAAAAGTTCAGGATACCTTTTATGCCTGCTTTAACTAATGCGTCCGCTGTTTCCTGGGCTGCCTGTCGAGGAACAGCTATAATCGCGAGCTTAATCTTTCGTTGCTTCAACGTCCGCAACTTTAAGACGTTCTCAATTGCTATATTCTTTATTTTTCTGCCAACCTTTTTCGGGTTATTATCAAAGGCAATCGCAACGTTAAAACCATATATAACAAAACCGGGGTACGCTAATATCGCTGATCCAAGATTGCCTGCGCCGATCAAAGCTGCTTTCTGAACCACATTAAGTTTGAGTATTCTTTTAATTTCCTTTGCGAGCTTTTCAATATTATAACCCACTCCGCGTCTGCCAAAATTACCAAAGTGGGAAAAGTCTTTTCTTATTTGCCAGTGATTAGTCCCAATGAAATCGGCCAGTTTTTCGCTCGATATACTCTTGATGCCTTGTTCCGACAGGAACAGAAGACCTCGTAGATAAATCGGCAATCGCCGGATAGTCTCATCTGGTATTCTACTATACCTCATCAATAATACTACGACCAATTAGTGCTTGCGTTCACAATCACAAAGTTAAACAAATTTATTTATAATAAAAATATATTACCTCTGTCAAGATATTTCGTATTTATTCTTAAATTGTTTACACAAATATTTCATTCGTTAAGTTCTTTGTTTATATGATGTTAATATCTTTATATTGTTTATCTCAAAAAAGACGAAAGATTATTTTAAGCTACAAAGTGCATAAGCTTCGCATATAGTTTTGAGATGTGAGCATAAAGAATAACGAATTCCGTCCTCTTAAGTATAGATGGGCGAATGTGCGCATGTTTATGGATTTGCTATGGGTAATATAGAGTGTATAAGGAAGATTGAATTTATGTGACAATCTTTTTCTTTTTAGAAGCTTCGGTGGCTTTTACGGTATGCTTGTGGGCTTGTTCCCTTCTCGGAATAGAAATAACGGGCAATGTGATCGATACCGGAAAAACACAAATCTAATGCTATTTGTGCTATAGACAGATTTGTCTCTACTAACATGTTAGTAATTCGCTCAACTCGAGCACGCCTGATTTCTCTAAAGATGGAGCGGCCAATGATTTTACGAAAACGCTGTTCTAAACTACGCCGTGAGACAAGTACCGCAGCTACAACATCACCTACCTGTATTGGTCGATTTGAGTTTTTTCGGATAAAACGTACAGCTTCGGATACAGCAACATCATCAATTGCAATAATGTCGGTAGACTGCCTACTTACGATATGTGTGGGTTCAACGGTTATCTTTTGATTCTGTACTTTCTTACCTGCCATCAGTTTATCTAAAAGTTCCGCTGTGAGGTATCCTGCCTTTTCAACATCAAGGGCGACACTTGACAATGGCGGTTCAGTTAAATCGCAGATCAACTCGTCGTTATCGACTCCTATGACTGCCACATCGTCAGGAACTTTCATATTTGCTATCTTGCATGCTTCTATAGCGTGCTGGCCACGGTCGTCATTGCATGCCATTAGCCCGACGGGTTTCGGAAGAGACTTGAGCCATTCAGCCATACTACGTTGTTCCTTTTGCCATGTACGCATAGTTTTCGATAGAGGCTGTTTGTAGAAGTGGATCTGACAGCCGGCTTTCGTGACTCTCTTTGCAAAGCTTTCTTTTCGAGATTCGGACCATGGCATATCATCAAAACCACAAAAGGCGAAATTTCGCAAACCTCTATCAAGGAGGTGATCTGCAGCCATCTGACCTATCTTAACCGGATTTGTGTCGACAGAAGGTGTATCAAAAGAGCTTTTAAAATGTACAGCAACAATAACGGGTACACCCAGTGCAATTGCTTCTGCTGTTCTTATTGAGTCTCGTGTGATGACTCCGGTAGCGCCCCAGCTTTTCAGTCGTGGAAGTGCTTTTTCCAATCCCCCGGGTTCCCTGTAAAACGCCCATGGACCGTGCAGCCGGCAGTATTTCGCAATACCTCGCAATAATGCACGTCCGTACTCACGGGATGTCTCAACCAGTAAAAGGACTTTTGGAATATCTGACATACCCTGTTATTTTATCACATAAGCTCATAAACGTAAACTGATATCCAAATCTACCGTCTAACGTTCTGCGTTTGGGATTGGTGGATTTGACTTTTTGAGCTAAAATCATTGAAAAGCAGATGGTATGCGCATAATGGCGAATATAATACGCAATATGGCGACTATTTAAGGCCGATATTGCCTATAATATAGTTTTAGACAGGGTGTTATAATGTCTTAACGCTATTTATTTTGAAATTCATTTATTTGCATGAATATAAGGAGGTGGTGCCAAGTCGAATTAAATTTTTATAGATAGACTTAATTTTTTAAAAAGCAGGGTAGTGTTGTTGATTACAGCGTATCGTTGTGAAGCAATATTAAGTATTTAACATTTTTTTGAAGGAGGAATATTATGTGTAGAAAGTTGATTTACACGATTTCTTTTGTACTGCTGTCAGGCCTGATTATGCCGGCACTTGGGCAGCAATTGACTTTAGAAAACGCCGACTTTGATGCAACAGCAATGGCCGACGGAGCCTGGGGAGGAATTCCTGCCGGGTGGTTGGGCGTTGGTGCAAATGAGCAGGATTTAACGACTTCTTCGCTTAATCCACCGGCCCAAAGCGGAGAAAATATCTGCGCTTTCAATCAGGATACCTCGATTTATCAGGGCCTGATGCTCGGAGGGGATGAGGTTGTCGTTGAGGCCAATAAAATCTATAAGATCACTGTCTGGGTCGGCCGCAGGGCAGGAAACGAAGGGTCATTCGGTGGTATTCTTCAAGTATTCCTACAGGATGTCCGAACATCGACAATAATTGACGAGGCCACTTATGACATGGACAATCCTGACCAGCCTCGAAATTCCTGGACATTCCAGACATTCTATTTATCAACCGGCCCAAATCCACCCGGACTTGGTAGCCAGTTGCAGGTTGGTTTTGCAAACATCAGCACTCGTGCCCCTGCAAACCAGTTTTGGTTTTCACAGGTTATTTTAGATGATGTCAGTGTTGAAGCCCTTAGTCCCATTGCAATAAATCCAATTCCAACCAACGGCAGTCTGATCAACACGACAGCCGTGTCACTCGAATGGCTCCCGGGTCCGTTCGCCACCCAGCATGATATTTATTTCTCCGATAACTTCGATGATGTAGATGCCGCCACCAGCAGTGACCCGATGGGACCTGATAATGTCTATAAAGCTCAACAGAGCGCGGACAGCTTTACAATAGACGGTCTTGTTCCGGGCACAACTTATTACTGGCGCATCGATGAAGTCGGCGGTGGTGCCACTTACAAAGGTGACATCTGGACTGTTATAGTGCGTCCAACCACCCCGTATGATCCTATTCCAATCAATGACGCTCCATTTGTAGATGTAATTGTCGAACTAAGCTGGAGCCCGGGTACCAGTGCTATTTCTCACGTCGTGTATTTTGGTGACAACAGAGAAAACGTGCAGGCCGGAACCGCTGATACTAATAAAGGTACTGTTGATGGAAGCACTTTCACCCCCGAAACGCTCGAATACGAGAAGGCCTACTATTGGAGAATCGATGCTAACGACGGGACAAACATACATACCGGCGAGGTCTGGACATTCAGAACCGCTCCGGAGATTCCGATTAATGATTCCAATCTTGTCGCATGGTGGATGCTCGATGACGCATCCGGAATAGGAGCGTTCGACTCGTCCGGCTATGGTAATCACGGCACACTGTTTGGCGGTCTGACATGGGCACCCGGCAAGATAAATGGTGCCCTGAAATCCGACGGTGTGGACGGCAGTTTTGTCGATTGCGGCAACCCCGATAGTCTGAATATTACCGACGCAATCACGCTGACAGCGTGGGTCAACACGAATGATGCAGGTAATAGCGAAAATAATCCTTATATAACCAAAGGCAACGACAGCTATGCTCTGAGACATGATGTCGGAAATAACATAGGATTTTTCATCTATGATGCTCAATTGTACTCGGCATCTTCTTCTGTGTCCAATTCGTTTAACGGCGTGTGGCATCATTTGGCAGGAATTTATGACGGAAGCGAACTTAATTTGTATATTGATGGTGAGTCGATGGCTACTACTGAATACTCAGGCTCCATTGCTATCAGTACTTTCAACGTCAGTATTGGCTCGGATACTCAGCAGACCTGGATGTGGTATGACGGTTCAATAGACGATGTACGGATTTACAACCGGGCGCTGGCGGCTGATGAAATCGTGCAGATAATAGCAGGAAATACCGCGCTGGCTTCGGAACCAAATCCGGAATACGCTTCGATAATACAAATGCCGGATGCAGTGTCCCTTTCATGGTCACCCGGTGACAACGCCGCTGAGCACGATGTGTACCTGGGCACAGAGAAAAAGTCCGTGGCCGATGCAGATACATCAACCACAGAAATATACCGAGGCACACAGGGTGCTACCAGCTATACTCCACCGGAAGGTTTCGAATGGGGCCAGACTTACTTCTGGCGAATCGATGAGATTAATAACGATGGGACTATAAGCACCGGAAGCGTGTGGACGTTTACTGTAGCAGACTATATTGTCATAGAAGACTTCGAGGACTACAATGACTATCCGCCCGATGAGATTTGGAATACCTGGATTGACGGATACGATATACCGACAAATGGTTCTACAGCAGGTTATCCTGATCCTGATTTCGTTATGGGAGAGCATTATCTGGAGGACGAAACTGTTCACAGCGGAGATTGGTCCTTTCCATTGTTCTATGACAACAGCGTTGGTCTTTCTGAGGTGTCCAGAAGCCTGGATGCCGACTTTACCGTGTATGGTGTTAACACATTGACGTTGTGGTACCATGGTGTTACTGGTAATGCTGCTGAGACGATGTATGTTGCTCTTAATGACACTGCGGTTGTCGTCAATGACGACGCAAACGCAGCGCTGGTTAATATGTGGGTCAGATGGGACATCCCTCTGCAGTTATTCGCAGATAAGGGTGTGAACCTTGCTAACGTTAGTATGATTTCAATCGGTTTCGGTAACAAAGCCAATCCTGTCGCCGGTGGTGAAGGCCATGTATCCTTCGATGATATTCGGTTATACAGAAAGTAGTTGGCTAATTTGAGTTTATGAAAGTAGTGATTGATTGTTCGTTTGATGTAGAGATTTTGCACTCGTATCGCGTTTTTTAACATGGTCGAGAGATTCTGCTTGACGAAAAACCGGCCAATTTGGTATAAATATAATTGAAGGAGGTTGCATTTAATTAGGCAACACTTCTATATCACAGGAGTTTTACGAAATAGTGTAAAATAACACGTGTTTTAGTGCGTGTTCGAAACACAGAAATTCAAAATTTCATCTTATTTTTGAAGGAGGCGTATTATGAGTAAAAGTTTTATTCCTTTTATTTTGGCATTGACTCTTTGTTTTATATCGTCCGTCAACGCCGCGAATATCGTCTGGATTTCGGAAATTATGGACGAAACAGGCGATGGTGTCCAGGATGATCAGGGGTGGGTGGACATTCTTGAGTATTTAGGGCACGAAGTTTATACCGAGCCGGGGGGCTGGGGCACCCTCGATGCCGACACGTTACAGATTCTTAACGATGCCGACTTGATAATTTTTGGTCGTGCCACAAATAGTAGTGGTTATGCCACTGACATTGACGAAGTAACTGCATGGAACTCCATCACGACACCGTTGATACTTATGAATGCATACGTCACCAGGAGCAACCGTTGGTTGTGGATTAATTCCGAAGCTATGGTTGACGATGGAAGAACTTCTGTAGTCGAGCTGGAAGCAGTGGAACTTGACCATCAAGCCTTTACCGGTGTAACACTCGATGAGAACAACCGGGTGCAGGCTTTGGATCCAAACGCAGATTCGGGTGAATTTTCAATCATAGGTACAACCGATGTGGGCAACGGCACGCTTATCGCCAAAGCTGCAGAACAAGACTGGACTTTTATTGCCGAGTGGCAGGCCGGCGTTGAGACCTACGAGGAATCCGGTCAAATTCCTGCAGAAAAACGATTATTTTTTGCCTGTGGCGCGCAAGCAGTCACCGATGGCTACGGCGGAGCATATGACCTTTCAATCGAAGGTCAAAGCATATTCATCAATGCAGTTGATTATATGCTTGGCCTCGAACCTCGTTTGAAAGCTCACTTGCCTGATCCATACGATGGTGAAATAGATGTATCACGAGAGCCGGTCCTTAGCTGGAGAGCAGGATCCTTTGCTGAACAGCACGATGTGTATTTCGGCACTAATTTAAACGATGTCAACGAAGCCAGCAGAGACGACCAACGGAGTGTTTTAGCCGTTCTGGACCATAATGATACCACTTATGATCCCGATGGAATTCTGGATTATGGCATAACCTATTATTGGCGTGTTGATGAGTTAAATACCCAGCATCCGGATAGTCCATGGAAAGGTGATGTCTGGAGCTTTCAGGTACTCAATTATCCTATTGTTGTGGAAGACTTCGAAGACTACAATGACTTTCCACCCAACGAAATATTCATGACGTGGTTAGACGGATACGACGTTCCGACCAACGGCTCAACGGCAGGTTATCCTGGACCTGATTTTGTCGCTGGAGAACATTACATGGAAGATACAATCGTTCATAGTGGCAATTGGTCCATGCCGTTATTCTATGACAACAGTGTCGGGCTTTCTGAGGTAACAAGGACATTGGGTGATGACTGGACCGTTGAGGACGTTGCTACATTGGGTCTGTATTACTATGGCGACCCGGCTAACGCACCTGAGCCAATGTATGTTGCCGTCGACAACGCTGTGGCCACTAATGATGATGCAAATGCAGCGCTGGTCACAGAGTGGACACTATGGACAATTCCCTTACAGTCACTTGTAGACCAGGGTGTGAATCTCACTAATGTTGGTTCGATATCGATTGGTTTCGGCAATAAAGCCAATCCCATCGCTGGTGGCGAAGGCCATGTATTCTTCGATGATATTCGTCTGTATTTTCCGGAGCCGGAAGCCAACTAATTTATTTAGAGGCCGATAGCTCGGTTGATACGACAGATTTGCGTCAATTCAGGGCCTATGCCGATTCACTCGGTATAGGCCCATTTTTCATTGCTTCAGTTCAGGAAGAGTAGCTATTTTTCTTATCATTCAATTACACTTGAATAAATATCGTAATTGGTTTAGACTCAAGCTGATTTCTTAAATGAACTTCAATGTTTGGTTTAATATGCTAAAACTTGTTCTTTTAAGACATGGCGAAAGTATCTGGAACAGGGACAACCGCTTTACCGGCTGGACCGACGTCGATTTAAGCCCAAAAGGCATCGAGGAAGCCGAGCAGTCCGCTGAGCTGCTAAAAAAGGACCGCTTCTCCTTCGACCTCGCCTTTACTTCTGTCCTCAAACGTGCCATTCGCACTTTATGGATTGTTCTCGATAAGATGGATTTAATGTGGCTGCCTGTTATAAACTCCTGGCGGCTTAATGAACGTCACTATGGTGCACTGCAGGGTTTGAACAAAACCGAGACCGTTCAAAAATATGGTGACGAGCAGGTGCATCTTTGGCGAAGAGGTTATGCAATCCAGCCTCCCGCTTTGGAAAAATCCGACCCGCGCCACCCTGGTCGTGAACCCATGTATAAAAACTTAGATGATAAAGACCTGCCGCTTACTGAATCATTAAAGGATGTTGTTGAAAGATTTCTTCCATATTGGCAAGAAGCGATTGTTCCCGAATTAAAAGCCGGAAAAAAAGTGTTAATCTTCGCTCACGGCAACAGCCTACGTGCATTGGTCAAGTATCTCGATAATATTTCAGATAATGATATTCCGAATATGAACATCCCCACAGGCATTCCCTTGATTTATGAATTGGACGATGACATAAAACCGCTAAGACATTACTATCTAGGCGATCCTGAAAAAGTCGCCGCTGCTACTCAGGCTGTAGCCAACCAAACAAAACAAAAGTAATGGTTCGAGCTTTATGTTATAATAATCCGTCGATTGGAGAACATATATTATAGTCAAATGTAGTTAAGGAGTATAGATTATGGATGCAAAGTCAAGAATTTTACTTCCGGTTTTAATTGCACTTATTGTCCCTGTCTGTTTTGCCCAGGACGATA
>CAZQXE010000032.1:15618-20472 GCA_964597115.1 uncultured Pirellulales bacterium
TTACTTCCGGTTTTAATTGCACTTATTGTCCCTGTCTGTTTTGCCCAGGACGATATTGCAGCAAAGTTGACGCCATCTGCGATTGAGGCACGGATAGCGGAGATCCGGATGGGTGATATTATCGTTAAGACAAAGCCTGGCGCTGGTGTTAAAGTTCAACAGGTGCGCCATGAATTTTTATTCGGGACTGCGATTGCAAATTCACTTGCAGAAAAACACGAGAACGCCATGTCACCGGAAAACAGAAAAATGTACCTTAAAGTTCTTGCCGAGAATTTTAACTATGCCGTACACGAAAACGCCTTAAAATGGTACGACTGCGAAAAACAGTACAATGTTGTCGATTATTCTATAGCGGATAGAATATGGGATATATGCCGGGAACTTAACATACCTATGCGCGGCCACTGTATATTCTGGGCGAAAGACAAATACGCTATGGCTTGGTTAAAAAAGCTGGATAATGATGAGCTTCGCAGGAAGGTTATCAGCCGTGCGATTGATGTTACGAAATATTTTAAGGGTCGCATTGAAGAGTTCGACCTGAACAATGAAATGATTAATGGTGACTTTTTCCGTCGCCGCCTGGGCTACGGCGTTATCAATGAAATGGCCTTTGCGGCCAAAGCAGGCAATCCGGATGTTACACTCTATGTAAACGATTATGGTGTTCTTGTCGAGCGTAATTACAATGCTGATTCCTATATAACCCAAATCGAAAACCTTCTCGCGAACGGTGTCCCCATCGGCGGAATTGGCTGTCAGGGTCATACTATCACTTCAGATGAAGTTGACTCGACCGGCAAAGCTGCTACTTTACCCGAACGCGTCCAGAGTAATCTCGATAAACTCGCGAAGTTCAATCTGCCGATTAAAATCACCGAATGTCTTTTTACTGCTGATGACGAACAAGATATCGCCGAGGAGCTTCGAAAGTTCTTTCCGATTTGCTTCGCGCACCCCAATGTTGAAGCCATTTTAATGTGGGGCTTTTGGGAAGGCGATCACTGGCAACCACATACTGCAATGTGGAAAAGAGACTGGACAGCCACACCTCAGGCTTTAGCTTATCGCGACCTTGTTTTTAACAAGTGGTGGACTAAGACTTCCGGCAAGGCCGATGATGACGGGACATTTAAAGTGGATGCATTTTACGGCGATTATATAATTACCTCGAATGGTCAGGAAAAGAAAGTAACTCTCAGCAAGAAAGATAAATCAATACAAGTGAGTTTTGAGTAAAAATATTTCGAAGGTTAGTCCCCCGCCACAGGGTCACGATAATCTGTTTCCCTGCGGTGTGGATTGATCATTACGTATCGCATAACTTACTTCATCAAAGTAGTTACAAAAGATTTCAATTGCTTAGAGCCTATTTTTGTAGTACCCGTTTGCTTTTGAAGTTCTTTAACATGCTGCATTACTATTTGGGTCATTACTGCACCCGGCCTGGGATAAGCGGCTACGATATAATGAGGGCCGGGGGCTGATTCTCCCTCTTCCTGTTCTAATTCTGCCCTGAGGTTGTCCGGACTTATCAATGAATTGGCGTGCTGGAAGATAACCTTATCCATTGCCTTGTATACTTCTTTACTTTCTTTGACCATGCCGTAATAATCAAGAAGCTGGGCGAAAACATAATTGGAAGTCGTATAGACATCTTGTCCCTGTTCCGATTCCACTGCTTCACTGTTTTCCGTCCGACACATGGCCCAGCCCATGAGAGTGCGGTTATTCTTATAAATCGTCTTGAGGATTTTTTTAGCCCTTTCGTCAGAGATAAAAGGCTCTTCTCCCATGGCAATCAAAGACCAGATAGCATCAAGTTGATTGATCCATGTATCCGTGTTTGTTTGGCCTGTATCGGAATCATAGCAAGTGACATAATATTGCAATCTTTGACCTTTACTGTTTTTCTCATCTCTCCATAATTTTTCAAAAATCGGCGAGACTTTTTTAAAGTGTTCTTCATATTGTTTTCTGGCAGGTTCATCTTTCATCATCTCAGCCATTCTGATCATGGCACGACAACCAGCCATAAAAATAGTCGCATCATAGGCATCTACACCGAACAGGGTTAAATTATCAAAAGTATTCTTAACTTCACCTGGATTTCCCTCAGGGATGCCATCTCCGTCTATATCAAGCTCTTTTAAATGCTCAAATCCAAATTTAAGCGTCTTCCAGTTCTTCTTTAGAAAATCAGTATTGCCTGTGAATTTAACGTTGCGCAGTACTCTTGTTGCCAGCTTGGGGAAAAGATCGACCCAGTAGTTGTCATTGTACCAGGCGTAGTCACTAACATTACGCAAAGCATGGCCTTTCGGTAAAGCACCTACATCATGCGACACAGCACCTTTAACCTTAATAGCATCTTTTATCTGGATCAGCGATACATCTTCATATTCTTCCGGATAGTCCTCAAAATGCTTTCTTGCTTCAACAAAAGATGCGTGCAAATGATAATAACGCTCGTGAGTATTCTCCCTCTCAATTGAGTTAATAAAACTTTGGCAGAGTTCTTTTTCTATATCCGGGAAAAGTATAAGCAGTACCATGGAATACCAATCCACATCTGAAGGATCGATATAGGCATAATCAAAACATTCCAGGAATCTGGCCTTATCGTTGCCATTCTTGTCTTCAATCCATATCGCGGCATTTGACAACGGAAAGCTGAATTCGTTAAGAATCAACCGGGTAAGTCTCAGTGCTCCTGCTTTATCATTCTTATAGGATGGGCTTTTTTGTATGAGATTAAATATCCTGCTCTGGATTGTTAATGTCCGGTCCAGCCATTTGGAATAATTATTCAAGGCGATTTTAGCCATATCAACAGCTCTGGTCTTTTTATCCTTAAAGCTTTTAATATATTTGCGGTCAAATTTTTTCCCGTCTATAAAGCGCTGTTGCGGAAAATCCAAAACTACGGCGACCGGAATTTTTATTGTTGCTTTCGGCTTTAACTTAAAGGTAAGACCGATGGCTGCTCCATAATCCTGATTAAGTATCGGTTCTCTCTTTTCGTAAAAACTGCCGTCATCATTCAACAATAAATCCTGTTTAAGCCTGTTTAAGCAAAAATAAGGTTGCGTATCTATTTCTACGCCTTTGGTTTCCGGAACAGCGATAACCATTCTGTCCTGAGCTTCCTTACTGGCCATGACCACCCCTCTCATACCTGTACGACTAAAAGCTTCATGCACATGGCCTTTCACTGGTGTTGAGCAGATATAAACAGTGTCCTGGTCTGTTGGTTTTAATTCCTTTTCCTGAAGATTGACCAGCGATGGTCTGGGTATAACCAAAGTAATTTCCTGAACTTGATTTGACGTATTCTTTACCTCATACTCCTCTACGCCCATAGGCATCAGGGCCTGGCTATCTCCGGACAGGAAAGGAGAAACAAATCTTCTTGTCACGTTAATTTTGCCTAATTTATAGCTCATTTCCAATAGTGGCGTAGCAATAGAAATAGAAATCTTCTTTTCAGATACCGCGGGATGATAGTAGTTTCTCAAGGCAGGTACGTCATCGGGGCCTTCTACCTCCCTGGGATCGATTGCAGTGAGCATTACAAATTCGTCGTTAATACGGACAAAAGGTACGGAATCCAATTGAATGGCATTTTGATTTAGTAATATCAATCTGCCGGCATTATTCAGCCTGTTATATAAACCATCGGGCGATATGCCTATTGAACAGGTCGGAGCGCCTTGCAGGGCGATGGTATGAGGGAATTGAAGGGTTTTTGACATGCCCTGAAAATGAACCGTCATTTTATTTTTTTTATAAATATCGGATATTTGTTTTCCCGAAATTGTAAAAACGTCACTTATCTTTAAGCTTTGGGCTTGTGGCATTCAACATCTCCTTTGATAACCTTCTATTTTTTTTGGTCAATATAACCAGCTAAAGCAAAAATATCTTCTATTTGCTTTTGTGCCTATATTGCGTCATTAAATTCTTAACAAAAATAGTAAAGAGGTCCCGATTTTATGCTTTACTAACAATATGATAAACCAAGAGGATGTTTCTTCGGCGCTTTTAACTTTTTAACAGGAACCGCTTTCTGTCCTCTAAGCTTCACCGGACATTTAGTTGCTGCGCGCGGCTTGATTTTTCCAAAGAGGAGATCCACAGAAGCCCTTATCGAATCCGGCGTGCCGCTGAAATTACAGATTACGACATCCGCTTCTTTTGTAGTACCTTCCACATAAGGACTATTAGTTACTACCACAACCTTGTGTCCGGCTTGTTTGAGCTTCCTGGCCAATAGTTGATTATTGCCTGACTTAACGATTCGTGCGTAATAGTTTGTCATAACAACCAAGTCCGCCTGCCTGGCAAGTGCCAGGCATTCTTTAATTTCCTCGTCGAAGGCGGAAAATTCCGTATCGGCCAGGATCAAATTTGTCGAATGCTCTGTCATTCGCTCGCAGAACATGTGCGTATGCATATACGGATCTTTTCCGCAGAACTCATACGGAATACGCTGTTCGATAACGAGAATTTTCTTCTTCGTGGTTAAGGGCATTGTTTTCTTGTCATCTCGCATTACAAGCAGAGCCTTCCTGGCAACATCCGAGCATAAATCAACAACAGGTTTGCTCAGATTATAAGCCTGAGCTTTCTTCGGGTCATTCTTGCCGGCGGTTTTAAAGAGGCCCTGATCGTATTTCATCTTCAACAAACGACTGACAGCATCATTAAGTCTTTCTTCAGGAAGTTCACCTTTTTCAACAGCTTGTTTAATACCAAAGAAACACTGTGATCTTGATTCGTCATCAGCTTTGAGCAGTATAGTATCACACCCCGCCTTTATCGCCATAGCGCAGGCCTTCGGGAGGGGCC
>CAZQXE010000033.1:0-15795 GCA_964597115.1 uncultured Pirellulales bacterium
GCACATCGGCTGCCGCCAGATTGACCGGTGCCGCATCGAGATAATCGAAGCCGTGTGAGCCGTCGCTGAATTTGTATTCCATAAACTGACCGCTTATTTCCCTGCCTACTCCGCAGGTACAAAAGCCCTCGCTGACAGTTATCAATCGACCGGTCTTGCGAACCGATTCAGCTACTGTATCTATGTCCATCGGTTTTAGCGTTCGTAAGTCAATTACTTCAGCGTCAATACCATGCTCTTCGGCGAGTATTTTTGCAGCCTCCAGTGACAGCATTGCCATTCTACTATAGCTGACAATGGTTGCGTCTTTGCCTGGTCTTTTTATATCTGCAACGCCTAATGGAATAATATAATCACCTTCCGGCACAGCCCCAAGCTGTCCATAGGTTGCTTTATGCTCGATAAATACTGCCGGATTATCACTGCGTATGGCGGCTTTGAGCAGACCTTTTGCGTCGTAAGGTGTCGAGGGCATTACAACATATAGCCCCGGGGGATGTATCAGCCATGCCTCAAGCGACTCCGAATGGTGAGCGGCGATGCATCTGCCGACGCCTCCTTCGGTTCGCAGCACCATCGGCACCTTGGCTTTGCCGCCGAACATGTATCGATTATAAGCGCCTACGTGAACGAGCTGATCCATCGCTATCGTTACAAAATCAACGTACATAATCTCAGCGACCGGCCTTATGCCACGAAGAGCTGCACCAACCGCTGCCCCTGCAATCGCCGCCTCAGATATTGCGGTATCGATTACTCTGTCCGTGCCGAATTCGGCTGATAATCCACATGTCGCCTGATAAGCGCCGCCATAGAGGCCGACATCTTCACCCATTATAATAACGTTCTTGTCCCGCTTAAGCTCTTCAGCCTGAGCGGCCGAGACGGCCTGGCCAATTGTCATAACATCCATACCGAATTGAGACTTTATCTGGTCTTTGGCTTGCTCGGTGGCCTGTTTCTTTGTTTTCGCAGTGGAAGAAGCCAGAGCCGTTTCAAAAGCGGCTGTTGCTTCCATAACCTTCGTCGAAGTTACTTTTTCGGAGGCGATAAGTTCAGCCGGATAAGTTTCCTCGACGTACACATCTTTGGTTAAGTCTGCTACATTAGGCCAGGGGCTGTCCAGACCAAATTGAGTTGCTGCTTCGATTGTCGCGAAAGCCTTGTCCTTTATCTCATCCAGTTGCTGTTGTGTGCAGAGTGATTCTGAGAGCAGTTTATTGCTTAGGACGGTAATGGGATCGCAGTCGTGCCATGCCTTTTCCTCGGCTTTGGTTCGATATGCTCGCGGATCGCTTCGACTGTGACCATACCAGCGGTAGGTTTTGGCCTCGATGATGGTCATCTGGTTACTTTTTCGTGCGATCTCAACCGCCTTGCGAACTGCAAGAAAGACGGCAACCGCGTCCTGGCCGTCAACAATCATCGCAGGGACATCATAAGAAGCAGCCCTTTGGGCGATATCTTCGATATTACTTGCCCTGGTGGCCCCTTCAACCTCGCTACCTGCGAACGGAACGCTCATTCCATAAAGATTATTTTCGATTATTGCCACTAGAGGCACAGCCAGCGTTGATGCCATGTTCATCGATTCGTGGAAACTGCCTGTGTTTGTTGAACCGTCTCCGAAGAATGAAAGTACAACCTTGCCGGTCTTTTTGTATTTTTCTGCCAGGGCTGCGCCGACCGCCGGCGCCTGATTGCCGCCGACGATGCCGGTTGAGCCGAGGTTATTACATTTATCAACGTCGGCGATGTGCATTGAGCCGCCTCTGCCCTTGCAGTAGCCGGCTTCTTTACCCATCAGCTCGGCCATCATTTGGTTCCAGTGATTTTGACGCTCCTCTTCACTATTTGCGTACTTATTACCGATTGCTCCGCAGTGGCCGTGACCTCGGTGGGTCGAACCGATTACATCTCCATGTTCGATAGCTGCGATTGAACCTACTGCAACCGCCTCCTCGCCGGCGTAAAGATGTGAGGCGCCTTTTATTATATTCTGGCCTAAAAGCTCAAAAACCTTTTCCTCAAAGAAGCGAATCTCGCAGATAGTTCGAAGCCAGTCAGTTGCGTCATCCAGCGTAATAATCCCGTCGTCAGTGAGCTCTTTCAACTTCGAAATTGGTTTCTTTCGAGTATCCTCGATACTAAAACCCATACTTTAAATTTCCTCAAAAATCCGATTTTTAGGCCGATAGAAACATATCGCCCCGTAAGAAACAGTAATATAGCACATTTAGCCGCCAGAGCAACCCAAATCACCAATGCTCTCGCGTTTTTTGAGATATCAAACCGTGAAAAAGCCAGAAAGGCCACCAATCCGATTATCGAGCCAACCGAAGTACTTCACTCTATTTTGGTGAGAAATTGCTGTGCTATTCTTCCGCCCCTTATTTCGTTTTACTCGCCACTTTCTTTCGAAATGCCTCTGCCTCCCACTTGTTGATAAAGTCCCGCTGGCGCTTAGTCAAACAGTGAATACCGCCCATCCGGTTAGCATTAATGCGAATGAAAATTGAGTATAATACGATGTCACGAACAGTTTTGGCCATTTTCTTCTCGCCTGCAACGAAGAGTCCGACATTCTTGACCAGAAATGCTATTGTATGTTTTTCTTCCTTCTTAATTTGTTGATTCAATTTTTTTGCAATACTCCGGAATTCAGCTTTATCGATCCACATTGCAGGGCCGTTGGAATATACCAGTTCATCAGGTGTTAAAACTCCTGACGCAAGCATCTTCCGTGCGTCTTTTTGACGCCAAAATGCTGCGATCTCGTTATCATAAAAATAGCTTATCGTCGAATCCTCCCCGGTCGCCTCGAAAAATTCCCTGCGGATGCGAAGCTTTATATCGTTTATAGTTTTCCGGCTTGTGGATTTGATTCTTACGGCTTTTGGATATCTTAGCTTGCGGTTGCAGCGGTTTATAACTTTGCGGACAAGTCGCAGAGCAGCATTAGCGCTGCCTGCCGCAACTAAAAGCCCGTGTTTTTCCATAACCATGATGGGGGGCTTTTTACCATACTGCTTTTGATATTTGTCAACCAGGCTGGAGATTCTCTTTGCGAGCATAAAACCCGGATCTGTATAAGGTACCCAGAGCGGCGGCAGGTTTTCTGTCTTAAAAATTTTCTCGAGCTCTGCCTTTCCGTTCCTGGCATTTGCGTATGCCCCAACGGAACTCGGATGCAGATGAATAACGCACTTATCAAGAAAAGCGTGTAAATGCGCCTCCACTGACGGTCGGGCCTCTCCGGCAACTTTGTCGTCACAGGCAATGAGCAGCCGGTCTACCACTTCAGGTTCCCTTATGCTTGGGGCAAGCTTTACCAGCGATTTATCTTCTACAATCGACAGGACAGCGTCAAGCCGAAGCCTTCGCCAACCGTGTTGTTTGTTCATATCTTTCAGAGCTGTTCCACTGGCCTTGATATACATGTATTTGCCGTCTTCGGTTTTTACCGATGTATTGCCTCCTCCTCCCTGTACAAGCGAGTTGTCACGACCAACCGTATTCGATATTCTGATTAGTTCTGATAGAGCATTATCCATATTGTTAGAGCGCTCCTTACAATGAGATTTTTGCATTTTGATTTTAGATTTATCATTCTATCTCGGAGTGGCGTCAGGCAAGCCACCGTCCACCGGGATTGTAGCGCCGGTTGTAGGTGTTTGTCGCGTGGCAAAAAACAGCACCGCATTAGAAACATGACGACCTGTGACTCTGGCTTTCAGCAGATTCCTGTTGCGGTAATAATCCTGCAATTCTTTTTCATTCAGCCCTCGGGCCTTCATTCTATCGGGGCCGATTTGTTCCCACAAACCTGATTTGTATTTGCCTTCGGAGAACACCGCATCTGGCGCTACCATGTTAACGCGAATATCATATTGTGCCAATTCTAAACTGGCAATGCGGCCCAATTGGTGGCATGCAGCTTTGGTGGCGCTGTATGCTCCGAAGCCCGCGCCTGGGCTGGGAACATTCTTGCTGGAGATAACAATAATATCACCGCCGATTCCCTGAGGAATAAAAAGCCGTGAAGCTTCGGTAATCGTGAGAAAGGTACCTTCCACGTTTACCTGTTCCAGTTTGCGAAAGGCATCAAGGTCTATATCCTTTAAATATGAGACCAACGGGATGCCGGCATTAACGACCACAACATCAATTCCGCCCCATGTCAGAATGGCACTTTCAAAGCCTTTGGTGACGGACTCTTTATCAGTGACGTCAATCGGAACACACATGACGTGGTCACCGGCTGTTTGCTTTAAGTCAGCCGTAAAATTATCAAGTTTCTTTCCAGGCAAGTCGGTAGCGACTAAATAACATCCGTTTTCAAGCAGCCCCTGGCAAATGCCGAAACCGATAGCCCCTGCAGCGCCGGTTACTAAAGCAATTTTATTCTTTAGAGGCAAATCGGAATTGTTGTCACTTTTATCAACGTAGAGTATTCCCAGGTCACGAACGCATATAATTTCAGGCTTTCCGTTATGCTGAGCCGAATAATCTGAAACAGCATCATTTAATTTTTTATGGATATTCTCTGGCGTGGTGTCTATATCGATAGAATCTAAAAAAAGCGGCGGCCCTTCAGCTTTAACCGAAGGTGCTGGAAGATTTTTAGTTCCGGCATTTTTCGCAGAGCCGGCGAAATCAACAGCTTCTTTACTCGTTAAGGATTTTAATATAACAGGCTTATATGGTATATCCTGATTGCCTGTCGGTTCTGCTAAAAGCCCACGGATAATCGGTGTTATTCGAACTAACTGTCTCAAAGAGCGTTGGTTTGACGCGCTATTGCTCATCGTTTCCCCCGGTGTTCCCTTTCGTTTTTGTTGTTATATATAGTTTGCGATTAGAAGTTTTCATAATATTCTTAACGGTGCTTATCATAAATCCAGCATTTTTCAGAGGTGTTTTTCCGTCGAAAACTGCGCTACCGGTGACGATAATATCGGCACCCATCTGAGCTACATCGGCGATGTTATCACGAGTAATCCCGCCGTCGATGCCAATAAGGATATCTCTATCTGCCTCGCGAATCATTTGTTTCAACTGCTCAAGCCTCTCTTGAGTAGCAGGGATGAACTTTTGTCCGCGCCAGCCTGGATTAACCGCTAAGAGAAATACCATTTCCAGTTCATTCATTAGCGGCTTTATAACTTCAAGCGGTGTGCCCGGATTCAGAGCGATGCCCCGAAGAATGCCTCTGGTAGAGTCGTTTGCATTAGTCATGTCACCCAGGTTTTGCAGCACTCGATGTATGTGACGGCAGGATTCAACGTGGACTGTAATCATATCGGCACCGGCGGCAACGTAACTTTCAAGCTTGTTTAATGGCTCATCTATCAGCAGGTGTATATCTTTGAGCAGCGACGTTCTAATTGCCTTTATGAAACCGGGACCGACTGTCATCATCGGGCAAAAACATCCGTCCATAACATCAACGTGCAATAGTTTGATCCCTGCATCCTCCATAAGTTGCAACTCTGAGGCCAGAGACATCAAATCCGCTGTGAGAATCCCCACGCTTATAAGTGGTGATGATTCACGTAGTTGGCCTAATAGA
Organism: uncultured Pirellulales bacterium; assembly: GCA_964597115.1. Classification (GTDB taxonomy): domain Bacteria; phylum Planctomycetota; class Phycisphaerae; order Sedimentisphaerales; family Anaerobacaceae; genus CAZQXE01. The sequence goes on from CAZQXE010000033.1 coordinate 5,573, forward strand.
TATTTACCCGGCATTTTAAATCATAGCTCGTTTGCTCTTGTTCTTTAGGCTTTCGTAAAGTTCATAAGCTTCGTCTGGCTTCATGTTCTCATGAACAACCTTGCGAATCGACTGCATCATTGCTACAGGTGCGTCGGACTGGAAGATGTTGCGTCCCATGTCCACGCCTGATGCACCTTCTTGAACCGCTTTATATGCCATTGACAGAGCATCGGGTACGGAAATTTTCTTGCCGCCGGCCATCACGATCGGAACCGGGCAGGAAGCTGTTATTGTCTCAAATCCTTCCGGGATGTAGTATGTTTTTATAATCTGGGCTCCAAGCTCAGCACAAATGCGGCAGGCTAAGCGAAAATATTTTGCATCCCGAGCCATATCTTTACCCACAGCCGTTACTGCCATGGTTGGAATACCGTAACGCAGCCCCATATCTACTAGCCGGGTCATGTTATGCACGGAGCGGGTTTCGAACTCGCCGCCGATGAATACTTGCAGTGTAATCGCCGCCACATTCATTCGGATCGCATCCTCAATGTCAACGGCTAATTCCTCATTCGAAAGTTCCTTCAGTATACTTGGTCCACCGCTGCACCGCATAACGATTGGTTTGGTTAGTGTAGGCGGTACCGAGGTCCGCAGAATTCCACGTGTAAGCATTATTGCATCGGCATAAGGCATCAACGGTACAATCGTCAGGTCGATTCGCTCCAGTCCTGTAGTTGGTCCCTGAAAGTAGCCGTGGTCAATCGCGAACATTACCGTTCGGCCGGTATCCGGATTAAATATTCTCGACAGCCTGTTCTTCATCCCCCAATCAAGAGAACCAGCTCCTTTGAGGAAGAAGCCCTCTGTTTTAAAGGGGACATCTTCATAGAATTTTTTGGGGCCTTTTACGGCATCCATATCGGCCATAATTCTTTCCTTTCATTTACTTTGCTTTGTCCCTCTGCTACTATCTATTCCTGCGTTTTTCCCGTTAGCTTCTTGTCTAAATTCCATATCGGAATTACGGATGCCCCGAACCATACTATTGTGGCCACTATCATAATTGTCTTTACCTGGTCGAGTTCCATTTTGCCGGCCAGATATAATATAGACGGAGCAATCAAAACAACGATTCCGATATAGCCTATTAATCTTATAATTGTTCTCATCGTATATCTCCTTTTATGCCGCCGAACGGACCTTTTGTTGATAAAACTTACTGATAACTATATACAGGAACGCTGCCACAAACCAGCCGGGCAAACTCACAAAGTAAATCTGAATCCCGGCATATTTAACCAGTATCAAGCATATCCCAAGCGTTACGAGCCAGGCCGCACCCGCGGCCCAGTTGAATAGCTTGCCGCTCACCTCGGCGTAATTACTTTGCAAACCGAACTTCTTAATCAACCAGAAATCCACAAAAATCACCGCCCCCATCGGCATCAGTAGCATTCCATAAATCGCCACGAAACCAAGCAGTTTCATCGCGAAGGCAGGGAACATTCCCGATATGGTGGCGATTCCTCCTGTAATTAGTGTCACCTTAAAACGCGAGGACTTTGGCACAATCGCCTGGAACGCTAGCCCTGCTCGATATATTGTCGGATTCGCCGTCGTCCATCCTGCTATAATCACACATAGAATACCCGCCAGTCCTGCCGCTCTATAGGCCAGCGGCCCGGGCAGAACATCGGTATCCGCGGGATTCAAATGAAGCTGATATGCGTAAAGAATCGAGGCACTAATCCACGCCATAAAGTGACCTACGTACATACCTGAAGCGCTTGCTAAGCCATACCAGGACTTCTTCGCGTACCTGAATACGGATAAGTCACTCATCCCGATGTGCATTGCCATGTTACAGAACCACCCGAAGAACATCACATGCCAGAACGTAAATTTCACCTGCCCCGGCAGCGGCTCCCCTCCTTTCCAGATGCTTGTGTTGGCCAACGTCCACAAATCACCGATAGAGTTAATCTGGGTCCCGGTCGCGTCTATAAACTGCTTCAGGCCAACAAAACCAAACGCCAAGAATACAAGAACCATCCAGGGCGATGCAATATTGGCAAACTTGGCTACTGTGTTATACCCATAGGCTGCAACAATCGCAATCAGCCCGCCTAAAACCAGCACGGCAACGACCCAGCCCACACTGTTCGGGTACATATCGTTAAGCCCCGGCATCTCAAACTTGAACCACACCCCCAGTGCCGTTGCTGAGACTGTCACCATTGCGCCGGCTAAAAAACAAAACATAATGCCGTTAGTGAGATTATACAGCGTCACCAGGTGCCGGCCGCAAATCTTCTCCAGTTGATAATACAGCGTTAATCGTGCTCGCGTCGCAATCGGTGCACACATAAACATCCAGCTCAGTACCGCCAGTGCATTGCCGAGAACCAAACCTGCAATCAAATCGAACGCACTCACACCTGCCGCTACAAATAGAGGCCCTAACATCAGCTCTGTCCCCGCACAGTGCTCACCGGCGTACATCCCGATAAAGCTCTTAAAACCCAACCGTGCCTTTTGCGGCACCGGTTCACGCTCGTATTCAGTGGCAGGTTGTGATTTCTGCTCTTGCTGTTGATCTGTTGTCATCGTTGTTCTCTCTAACTCGTTTCTTGATATGTGTTATTCGAAACTACGTACGTTTATTGAGCACGTCTTTTTCGTATTCTTTGACTTCCTTGAGCCATGACTGGCCTGCGGGGACGTTGGATTTTATGCAATAATAATCCCAGACCGCTCCGAAGGGCAGTGTTTTGATTTCTTCCAGCATTGCCAGCCTTGAAGTAAAGTCACCACTGGCCTCCATTTCGCGCAGGCTTTTAATCGGTTCCAGCAGCGCAATCAGTAACGCCTTTATCATACAGCGCGTCCCTATTACCCAGGCCGCTATGCGGTTGATGCTGGCATCAAAGAAGTCCAGTCCGATATGAACCTTGTCGATTTTTCCGCTGCGTATCAACTCCTGAGCAATTGAGCACAATTCATCATTGAGAATCACCACATGGTCGCTGTCCCATCGAACAGGACGGCTGACGTGCAGAAGTAGTTCCGGGACAAAATTCAGCACAGATGAAATCTTGTCAGAGATAACTTCTGTGGGATGAAAATGTCCGGCGTCCAGACAAAGCAGCTTCTGACGAGACACGGCATAGCCCAGGTAGAATTCGTGCGAACCGACAGTGTAGCTCTCGGCGCCGATACCGAAGAGTTTAGATTCGACGGCATCGAGGTGAATGGCAGGGTCGATCTTCTCGGCAAAGATTTTATCGAGCGAATTCGCTAAACGTTCTCTTGGGGCCAGGCGGTCAACGGGTATATCTTTATACCCATCCGGGACCCAGATGTTGGTGACGGTAGTGCTGCCGAGTTGTTTTCCCATTTCAGCGCCGATTTTTCGGCAGGCAATACCGTGCTCTATCCAGAAATCGCGAATGCCCTTGTCGGGGTGGCTGAGTGTAAAACCATCGTCGGCTTTTTCGTGGGAGAAATATGTCGGATTAAAATCCATTCCCAATTTGTTTGTTTTAGCCCAGTCAATCCAGCTTTGGAAATGCTCGGCTGTTATTTCGTTGCGGTCGACAAACTTGCCGCCGTTATCGAGATAGCATGCGTGGAGATTAAGACGGTGCCTGCCCGGAATCAAAGACAATGCCTTTTCAATGTCACTTTGCAATTCACTGATAGTTCGAGCCTTGCCGGGATAGTTGCCGGTTGCCTGAATACCTCCTCCGGAAAGTTCAGCACCTGCGGTCTCGAAACCTCCGACGTCGTCTCCCTGCCAGCAGTGCAGCGATATCGCAATTTTCTTTAGCTGTTCCATCGCCTCATCGCTATCAACACCTATCTCGGCATAACGTTGCTTTGCTATCTCATACGCTTTTTCTATTGTCTTTAGATCGCTCATAGCTAATCCTCAAATTTCAGTTGTTGACAACTTTATGCTCAACAGGCAAAACTTTCCAGAAGTTTCTTTTCCGCTTGCCTTGTCCACAGACCATTATTGAGGCACTGGCCAACCTTCGGCATCTTTTCGTTCAGTTCTTCCAGCGTGACCAGCCCAAGGCCACGACAGGCTGGGTAAACAATAATTTTACCAGCTATCGTACGGTTTTCAACCGCTCTTATTCCATCGGTTGCGCCTTCAAGCCCGCAAACAGCGGCAACGCTGAGATTCGTGTCGAGCTGTCCGGATTCGACCTTTCCCAACATTCGTTTCATATCGTCTAAAGTAGAGCCGCTTGTTCCGATGAAATAAAGTCGCTTTTCTATATATGCGTCCAAATCGATCTCTGCCGAAACGGTTGCTGGTATGCCGGCGAAGATATTTATTAGTCCCTTCTCAGCGGCGCTACGCACTGAGGCAGCGACTAAAGCAGGTATAGGTGCCATCAAAGCGGTATAATCGAAGGTCTCGGTAGATTGTTCCCTGGTTGGATTTAACGACCTGTATTTTATGCCGTTCTTCTCGGCCAAAGGTGTGGCTATTTTTGTCAGTATGTCCAGTCGATTGTCATCCACGTCACTTCCAATAACGCTGACACCTTCAACGCCCTGACAGATATTTCGTATTACGTGCATCAAACCCATGGGGCCGCCTGCGCCGATTATGTTAATTTTATCACCGGGGCGAATTTCGTCGGTTTCAGGAATAGTTTCCATAGATTCGGCCGGGTTAGAACCTGTAGTGCCGATGATACGAATCCCACCATAATGAACTCGGCCCACCATAGTGACAACATCCCTGCCGAATCTACCGCCACAAAGAACTATATTCAGCAAGCCGTTTGTGTCGACCTTTGCAAACAATGCTTCAACAACTTTCGCGTCGGAGCCGAAATAGATCACATCGTCATAAGTCGTATCGGCCAGATCGGAAAATTGCGATTTGGAGACCCATGTCATCTTAGCCGGTTTGCCATAACGTTCGAATAAATCTCCAAGAGAATCTTCATTGACATCTGCATCGGCAACGATGAGCATCTGACCGTTTCTTTTGATACTCGTGCGTTCTGTGGAAGCATAGGCCTCTTCAACGCACGCCCACGGCTCCACCAGCGCAATGGCCGAGCTGGACAAATCCTCTGTGACAGGAAGAAGCATCGAGTCGCCTTGTGGTGAGGTTATGACTCTTTTATCCATCAGGACGTATTCCTGCAGGGCACCTTCGATATTATATCCGAACGCTGCATTACTTTGGGTGGCCGTGCGAATCCAGCGGTAGTCGGTCTGGACGAGGTATCGCTGGCCGGGCTCAAAATCATCTACGCCTGGGCCGACCGCTTCAATTCTGACTACAGCTTCGTGGCCGGGCACTGTGGGTGCTTCCTCGGGGACATAGCTGGGTATCTCCTTGAGAACATTAGGGTCGATGCCGGAAACTATTTCGCTTTTACGAACATGCGAGGAAAACTGCTTTAGCAATTTAAGATCTGAAAAACAGAGTCCAACTGCCTCAACCTTACAAAGAATCTGCTCTTTATTAGGTTTGAAAATCTCTTTGGATTTGTTCAGGATAAGCTCATCCGGCCCAACCAACTGCACAGCATATTGTATTTTCGGTAAATCCGCCATAATTCATCCTTCGTGATTCGTGGAGCTTTCTTCAAGGCACGGCTCACGAATCACGGGATACTTTTTCCAATATTTCCCTAGCGGTTGCATCCTCACTTAGGCCGGCAAGTTTTTCTTCCTGCTGCGGTTTTAGTGAGCTTCCAAGTTCTTCGAAGAATGTGTTCTTTTCTGCAACGTTTTTAAAATTCCTGCTCGCCCATTCGCTTGTATATCCTAAGCCGCACGTTTGCTGAAGCACCGAATGGGCGTAGACAATATATGCACCCTTCAGAAATACCGGTACCAATGGTGAAAGCTCCTCGGTATCGAAGCTGTCCACGAATTTCTGTCCGGGGCTATTCATTTCCGTCCCAACCACGACCGGCAGATGTAACTTTTCTGTCAACTCTACAATATGGTAGAGATTCTTCATTTTTTCATTTTTATCGCCCGGGGTATAATTACGGTCTGGGATAATGTTGAGCGCAGCCGCGCACGTGCTCATGCCTACTTCTAAAAGTTCCTCGATAGCTTTTTCACCGTCGCTCGTACCGTCCAGCCACGTCATTGTTGGAATCGCCCCGGCGGCAAGGCAGAACCGGTTCGTATCGGCCATCAGCGGGAAGGAGCCTTTGTCGGGCGGCATATACCCAACGCCGCCTCGCTTCATAGTTTTCGCTCGAATCGTATTCAGTAATTCTCTACCCTCAGGCAGCTCTGATAATTCGACATCAACACCCAGTTTTTCAGACCAGAAATCGGCGAGAGCTTTTTCCTCGCCAAAGATTTCCATTGCTTTCCTCGCGTATGCAAAACAAATATGCCGCTCGGTTGCGTTGCCGGACGGTGTAAGAATCAGCACATCCCTTTCGTAATCCAGTTCCACCGGCTTCAGATGTTTATTTACTCTGCCCATCAGGTCGCGGTTTCTTTGTTGTGCGGTTTTTCGAAGACCAAGTAAAAATTCCTGCTGCTGTTCCGGTACTTGTGAGCTTGGAAATCCCACGCCCATGTGGTATGAAATACCCGGCTCACCGGGTGAGTTGATTACTCTGTCGGAAAATTCCGGCACAAATACACGTGTCTCCAGACCGGCACAGGCCCTTAGACCGAGCATTCTTGCTGCTTCGAGGAATTCTTGTAGGGCATCCAGCACATCAAAATCCACCACTCCTGCTACAGCTAATCCAGCTTTTCGAGCCAGCCAGGCAAATTTACTCGGCGAATAGCCGTAGCTGTTGTAAGAAAAAAAGGTGTGGCAATGCAGGTTTACATCCGTACCGGCTTCAGGCAAATCGATCTGGCCGGTCTTGACCTTCTCGCATAAGGCCATCAGCGCATCTTTTCTTTGGCCGGGTTCAAAACTATCCAGCTTAAGCTCGAGTTCTTCTATCGAAGTATTTTCCCCTTTTTTACTTTTCACTTTTTGCTTTTCTCATATTGCTCTTTCCAAAGTGATGTTTGCTGCGGCTGATATTCTTTTAGCTCGAATGAATTGCGGACAATTTCTCTGGCCTGGTCTAACGTTTTTATTTGTCCCGTTGCTATGGCCTGCATCAGAATATTGCCGCTGGCTGTTGCCTCAATTGGGCCCGTGATAACTTTCTTATCGAGGGCGTTAGCTGTGAACTGGCAAAGCAGTTCGTTTTGTATGCCGCCGCCGACAATATGCAGAATATCTATTTTATGTCCGGCAACGTCTTCGATAGCTTCCATGACGGAACGATATTTTAAGGCAAGGCTTTCCATGATCGTTCTTATCATTTGCCCCTTGTCGTCGATTGGGTTCTGGCCTGTGTCAGCCAGATAATCATTTATTCTTTTCGGCATATCGCCCGGTGCAAGGAATCTGCTGTCATCAACATCAATATGACAGGCGAACGGCTCAGCTTTTTCCGCTAACGTTGCCATCTCAGCATAGGACAGGTCGGCCCCTTCTCGTTGCCACTGCCTTCTACATTCCTGCATCGGCCACAGTCCCATTATGTTTTTAAGCAGCCGGATTGTGTTTTCAACTCCGCCTTCGTTTGTGAATTCGTATTTGAAGGTCTTGTCATTTATAATTGCCTGCGGAACTTCGACGCCGATAAGGCTCCAAGTTCCTGATGAAAGATACGCCCAGTTAGTTTCTCCGGCAGCCGGTACGGCGGCGACCGCCGAAGCCGTATCGTGCGAGCCAGTCGCAATAACGGGAATCGAACTGCAGCCAAGTACTTTTGCAATTTCATTACTCAGTTGGCCCACGACAATTCCGGGCTGAACAATTTTCGGCAGGATATTGCTCGGCAGAGACAATTTACCCAGAACTTCTTTCGACCATTGGCCGGTTCTCATATCCATAAATTGCGATGTGCTCGCCAGGCTGTATTCCGCGAAAATCTCGCCGCACAGGAAGTAGCTAACCAGGTCAGCGATAAAAACCAGGCTCTTTGCTTTGGTTAGTGCGGGTGAGTTTGCCAGGCGCATCGCAAGCAGTTGATAGACGCTGTTTAACTGCAGAAACTGCAGGCCGGTATTTTCATAAATATCACGTTTGCTAATCAGCTCGAACGCTTTTTCCATCATCCCGTTTGTTTGGCTGTCGCGGTAATGATATGGATTTTCAATCAGTTCACCGTTGGCGTTCAGCAGGCCAAAATCAACACCCCAGCTATCAACACCTATTCCGGTCACTTTGCCATTTGCTGATTTCGCTGCTTTACTTATACCGGTCTTAATTTCAGAGAGCAGTTTATTGAAGTTCCAGCGCAGTGTACTGTTCTCCTGGAGTGGCCCATTACTGAAACGGTGAATTTCTTCGAGAACGAGTCTATCAGCCGAAACCGAACCGAGCATCACTCTGCCGCTCTCGGCACCAAGGTCAACCGCGATGTATTTCTTCTCTTCCGCCATTGATAATCCCTAATTGCGAGTATTTAAGCCTAAAAACCAATTTTATACCGCAGATTTTCCGCTTTTGCAACCAAAAATAGGATGCGTTTACACACCTACAATAGCGCGTCAATGAGTCAAAAATCGACTTTAATGCTGCTGGACATAGGGTCGGATTGGTTATGTTTATCTTGCAAAAACAGTGATTTTATAATATAATTCAAAAAGAGGATAGATCGGAAGAATCTTACGGTGATTTCATCGCAACGGAGTAGAAAGCGAAAATTTTGATGCAATAAGCGCGATATGAAGCGGATATTGGTTGAGATAGTATAAATCAATATGAGAAAGATAATCGTTTTAATTCTGAACATTATAATGTGCATATTATTCCCCGTGAGAATATGTCATGCCCGGCTGATTACTATCGGGATTACTGCTGAAGTAACTAAGGTGAGAGACAATCATAACCTTTTCGAAGGTAAGGTAAAAATAGGCGATGTCATTGAAGGTGCTTATACCTATGATACCTCTGTTCCAGATATGTTTCCTCTGGTAACAATAGGACAATACGAATTCTCTTCTCCACCTTCCGGTATTACACTGCAAGTTGGTGGATTCGTGTTCCAGACAGATCCCAATAATGTAGAATTCGTTGTTGAAATAATTAAGATGTGGGGAGCAGGTGGGCCAATTAAAAGGTTTAATCTGGATAGTGCTCAAAACTCTATGCTTAACAATAATATCTCAGTGGATAATATTTCTATACATCTCGAAAATTCATCTCAAACTCAACCCATGATTGGTATTCTCACTGATGCATTGCCTGCATGTGCTCCAACGCTTGCTGACTGGCCCATACGAGATGTTGAATTCTTCGGACATTTAGAGCCAGAGCACAGCAGGGGCTTCTACATCAAAGGTCATTTGACATCAGCTTTTTTGGTTTCAGTGTCACCAAAGGTGATTTATGTTGATGATGATGCCGTTAGTACAAATGACGGCTCATCCTGGGAGAATGCTTATATTTCACTACAGGATGCCTTATGTGACGCAAATTCTACGGACAAACCGGTTGAGATTCGTGTGGCTCAGGGTCTTTACAAACCGGATATGGGAGCGAACGTATCTTTCGGAGATAGGGAAGCAACATTTCATTTGATTAACCAGGTTGCACTCAAAGGCGGCTATGCCGGACTCTTAGGATCCGATCCCAATGCCCTAAATGTGCAAATCTATGAAACTATTTTAACGGGTGATTTGAATGGCGATGACCTTGTCGGATTCGATAACAGGCTCGACAACAGTTATCATGTTGTCTCTGCTATTAATGTGGACGAGTCAGCTTGTTTTGAGGGATTTGTTGTAACCTCGGGTAGTGCAGATGGCTGGCTGACCGACCTTAATCCAGTGTCAGGAATATCACAAGACTCTTCGGAGAGACGGTCCGACCACACCATCTGTGGTGGAGGCTTGTACATTAACGGAGGCCGTCCTATAGTAACCAACTGTACTTTCAGAGATAATTTAGCATATAATTATGGAGGTGGATTGTATATCAATGGAGGATACCCGAGGATTTTAAAAAGCAATTTTACAGGCAATGTTGCCGGACATGGTGGTGTTGCAGTCTGTAGCGGCAGTGTCGCTTTGCTTAAGCAATGCCTGCTGCAGGGAAATTCGGCTTTGTCAGGCGGAGCATTATTCCTCTCAGATGATTCAGCACTCTCCCAAGTAAACTGCACACTTGCCGATAATCGGGCATATGAGGGGGATGTCATCGATTGCTCTGGCAGCTC
>CAZQXE010000033.1:15895-19912 GCA_964597115.1 uncultured Pirellulales bacterium
GATCCGGGTAGCCCTATTGACAACGAACCGTTTCCAAATGGTGGTCGAATTAATATGGGCGCTTACGGCGGCACAGCAGAGGCGAGCAAATCATTTTTCGTCGAGAGTGATACAGCCGGCTGATTAAAGGATTGCAGAGTTTGGCTGGAAGCGTAATTTCGCCTGGCCGATAAGATAAAAACTGCCGGTAATACAAATCAGGTCTTCTTTGCTGACGGCGCTCTTTGCAAGTTGCAGAGCCTGACCCAGACTGGGAGCAGTTTGGCACATCTTGCCGCAGATCTCCGTGTACATATCCGCCAAATCCTGCGGAGACACTGCTTTGGCAGAGTTGCTGCGAGTGAAAATCACCTTGTCGGCCCCATATTGTAACTTCTGCAACATGCCTGTGATATCTTTGTCGTTATTGCAACCAAAGATTACGACCATAGAATCGTAAGGAATGTTTTGGCCTATTGCGTAAATCAGCGCCTTAATGCTTGCGGCATTGTGAGCAGCGTCGATCATGACTCTCGGATCATCGCAAATCATCTCCATTCGACCTGCCAGCGAGACCTTACTGAGCCCTTCGAACGCCTTGTCGTTGTCTATCTTGTAGCCGATTGATTTGAGCTTGTCCAGCATGGCCAGGGCCAGACCACAGTTGATTGCCTGATGTTTGCCGTGCAGCGGTACCCGCAGATGTTCAAATTTACTTGTTGGTGTTGTCAGGCATATTCTTGTATGCGGACCGTGCTCGCGTGATGTTTCAAATCGGTGCGAGAAATCGATATCACTGCCGGTTACACTCAATGGCGCCTTGAGGGCGGTCGCGCGTGATTTCAGGACGTGCATCGCTGCCGGTTCCTGCTGAACGCTTATAATCGGTACGCCTCGCTTGAAAACTCCTGCTTTCTCTTCTGCAATGCTGCCGATAGACTGCCCAAGCTGGTGTTGATGGTCAATGCTCAAGCTGGTTATGCCGACCACCTTGGGCTTAATAAGGTTGGTACTGTCGAGTCTGCCGCCCAGGCCGGTTTCAATCACGGCAATATCTACTGACTCATCAACAAAATGCATAAACGCCAAAGCCGTCATAAGCTCGAAAAAAGTAGGCGCATCGGTCTTTGACATCCTCTCAACCGGCGCGTAAATACGATTCAGCAGATTGCGCATTTGGATTTCACTGATCATTTTCGAATTGATCGTTATCCGCTCATGCAGGTGCACCACGTGGGGCGATGTATATAGTCCAACGTTATAGTCGTTCGCCTCAAGCATTTTTGCCAGCATCGTGGCTGTAGAGCCTTTTCCCTTGGTGCCGGCTATATGAACCGTATGGATTTTCTTGTGGGGATTGCCTAATAAAGACAGAAGTTTTTCCATCCTCTTAAGGTTGAACGTCGTAACGTTATAGCGCAGACGCTCTTCCTTTTCGTAGTCCGTCCTCTCAAATAAGTAGCTAATAGCCTGCTGATAGCTTCTGAAAGCTTTCTTGGGCTTGACTTTGGCAACCTTGGAGGAGGATTTTTTCGTCCGTTTCTTTCCGGTTGTTTTCACTAGTTTTGCCATTAAAGCTGCATTTTAGCAATTACAGCAGTATGAGTCAATGGCGGACTGACAAAAATACAGTATGCGCCAATAGCAGAAAACCATAACATACTGTTAACAAAACACTTATAAATATTGATTTTACATCAATATCTTTCTGATGCAAAATTATAATCAGAATATCTAAACATATATACACATTTTCTTATAATAAGGCCCTGAACGTGGGTTTCTTGAAATGACCGGCCATACTTTGATGGTTTCTCTGTGGATGATCTTATTTTATGCTTATATAATTGCAGGTGTGGATTCAGCAAAAACAAAACGGGCTTTTAGCACTATAAAACAAGCCGGTAAGTTTACTTTGCAAAGCCTGAATCAACTGTTTTGGCCTGCAGTCTGCATTAATTGTCGTCAAAGCATTTGTGAAACCGACAAAAATTTATGTCAAGACTGCTGGGACCAGCTTTTGGCCTGCACCGGTGCTGATTACTGTCAGCGTTGCGGCCGGGATGCCGGCAGGTTCGCAATGTTGGAAGGCACGTGTCCTGATTGTCAGGGCAGGAAAATACATTTTGATCGAATAGCTCGAGCGGGTGTCTATACCAAGAGTCTGCAAAAAATGATATTGTCTTTTAAGAATGGAAGGACGGAACTCGATTCTCCTCTTGGTTTTTTGGCAAATTCTGCTCTGCAGGGGAGCGGCTTTTCTGATGAGATAGAAGTTTTCGTTCCAGTCCCACTACACTGGTCCAGGCGGCTTTTACGTGGCTACAACCAATCGCATGTTTTGATCAGGAAACTTAGACATCCTTTAGTTAAAATAAGCACAGACCTCGTACGTATACGCAGAACCAAATCGCAGCCAGCAATGACAAGTCCCACTGCTCGTGCTAAAAATGTTGCCGGCGCTTTTGCTGTTCGCTATGGACATGATTTTACCAATCGAAAGATTTGTCTTGTCGATGATATCAAAACGACCGGTGCGACGCTGAATGAATGTGCCATGACGTTAAAACAATCCGGTGCCGCTAAGGTTTTCGCTTTGGTTCTGGCCGTCGCCGGACAAAATATAACATGAATAATTAATGCTTAGCTATCATCAGCATGGCGATGATTGTGGTGCCATTAGTAGCCGTTCCGGCCACTGTTAAATATTTATAACTTTTCGTATTTTATTAAAGCTCGGTACATGCCGTTTATTCGTTTGCCGTCAACTATCATGGGTGAATAATTTTCGTTTCGTGGCTGGAGGCGGACTTGGTTATCCGGTTCGAAGAACGCTCTCTTGAAGGTTGTTTCATGGGGCATCGCGAAACGGATAAAGCAATCATCGCCGTTACGGACCTCTGCTGCTGGAGAGAATACCACTATGTCGCCCTCACGGAATTTGGGCTCCATTGAATCTCCGACAACTCGGACGGCAAAAGCGTTCGGATCGTGCAAATCGGGACAGCGAACATAGTCATCGGCTATGCCCACCGGATAGTCCAAATCATTGAAATCGCTCGGATAGCCGGCGGCGACTTTGTTTATCACGGGCACTAACCGCCCGGCTGCAAGAGATGATCCGCTCTGCTTGATGTCCAATTCGCTTTCGGTCAGAAGCTTGTCGAACTGAGATTTACTGGCTTTCTTATTTATCAGATTCTTGGCAATCTGACGCCATTTCTGGTTTTCAGCCTCGGCAGATTCGTACTCCTGTCGGATATCGGAAGGAAGCCGTTCCATGTGAGCGATGTGCAGCAGCAGACCCTGCTCAAATTCGAGTATCTTCTCAAGTTTCGTCAGCAGTTCATCACTTGGCGGATTTTTTACCTTGCCGGTTTCAATAGTGGACAGGTATGGTTTTGAAAATCCAATGCGGATGCTGACCTCGTCCAGTGTTAGATTCAACTGCTCACGTTTTTTTCTGATTATTTGTCCCAATGACATATCTACCCCTCAAATATATTTTAAATATTTAATCAACTTCTATCAGGTCGTAAATGCAGCTGCCCAGGCCGATCCGTTCGGCGTGTTCGAACTGGTGGCGAGGATTGAGTTTGTCATTCCCCAGCAATTCTGCCAGTTTTAGCCCTGTTTTGTTTTCCACTAAATCCAACGCTGCCACATCAACAGCCACGGGATTCGTTGAGGCAACTATTCCAATATCATCAACGATCTTACGTATATTCGGCGAGCCAACGCAATCGCAGTCTTTTGTGACCGATATGATAAAATTGAAAAATACTGCTCTGTTTTCTTTACCCTTCACTGCTCCCAGTGCATGTTCAGCAATACATTTTTGCATTACTTCAGTCTCCGGGCCCCAATTGCATTTGACTGCACCGAATCTGCACACTGCCACACATTCTGCGCAGCTAATACACTTGTCCGGATCGATATTAGCCTGGACTTCGTCGAGGCTTATAGCATCAGCCGGACAATGCTCAATGCATGCTCCACAACGTGTGCATACGTCGGTGATGCTAAGCTTCAAAGCCG
>CAZQXE010000034.1:0-2138 GCA_964597115.1 uncultured Pirellulales bacterium
ACAGACTCATCAGCAGCCCCTTTTCGATCCTGCTTAATCTAACTTCACTCCAAGCTGGGCGAATTCGCTTTTAACCTGTTCAAGATTTTTGAAAATAACCGCATTGAGACCTGCTTCTTTTGCGCCTTTTATGTAATCGGGCTTGTCATCTATGAATATCGACTGCCGGGCCTTCGAACCAAGTCGCTCAAGCGTAATCTCATAAATCCTTCGCTCAGGCTTCATAACACCCTCCGTGCACGAAAAAACGAACACGTCGAACATATCATAATTGAGTGTGCGAAGAAATTCCACAGTCGGAATTTCTGTATTGGACAGCAGCGCCGTTTTATAACTTCTCTCACGCAGCGAAGAAACCAGCGAAAAAACATCCGGCCTCGGCACATAAGCAGATTTGAAGGCGTCAGACCACAGCGATAGCACCTTCGGTGTCGGCTTGCCCAGCTTCCGGCATACTTTCTGCCAGAATACCCCTTCGCTTATCATACCTTTGTGAAACTCATCCAGAAATAAATCGTGTGCCGGCATATAATCTTCTTGTGCCAAACCGAAGGCATCGGCGCAGTATTTTAATAGACCCGGCCTAGGGTCATCTACCAAAACACCTCCCCAGTCAAAAATGACAGATTTTATTTGTTCCATCGATATAACTTCAGATCAGCCGCTCTTTTACCCTCAGGACAATACAAATATCCGGCTCAGGTATCAATACATTTTTATATCCGCTCATCAAGCACTATTGGTCTTTGACGAACAGCCCGCCAGCATCTATAATCAAAACGATTTTAAGGACTCAGGGATGGAATTAATTATAACCATAGTAGTCGGCGTTTTGGTTTTGGTCGTGCTGGGACTTTTGGTCTGGCTGATCAATTCCTATTCTGCCAATTCGGAGAAAATGGCGGGCCAGCAGGCCTCTATCGGCCTTTTGCAGCAGCAGTTAGAGGCACTGAAAAACAGTCAGGACGACACCAAAGACAACCTCCAGAAATCGATGCTGGACAGCCAAACCAACATCAATCGAAACATGCAGGCCGGCCAGGAAGTCCTCGACCGCCTCAACAAGCAGATCGGCGAATTGCAGGGCACAAACAAGCAGATGATGCAGATTGGAACCGAGGTCAGACGACTCCAGGATATTTTAAGCTCGCCCAAACTCCGCGGCCAAATGGGTGAATGGTCGCTCGAAAACTTATTGGCCAACATCCTGCCGAAAGAAAGCTACAAGCTCCAGTATACTTTCAAAGACGGCAAAACGGTCGATGCACTGATACAACTGGCCGACTTCTCGGTTCCCATCGATGCCAAATTTCCGCTGCCGGGTTTTGAAAGAGTTGTAAAAGCCGAGGCCGAAGAAGAAAAAACAAGACTTCGCAGGCAGTTTCTTAAAGACGTGACTGCTCATATCGACAAGATCGCCTCTCAATATATTAGACCGGCCGAGGGCACGCTGGATTTCGCACTTTGTTATATACCTGCCGAGAACGTTTATTACGAAACAATCGTCAAATACGCCGGTGAAACGCAGGACATTTTACAGTATTGTCTCGATAGAAAGGTCATTCCGGTCTCGCCGAACCTTTTGTACGCTTATCTGATGACGGTGGCGATGGGCCTGCACGGGCTGCAGATAGAAAAGCAGGCAGCCGAAATCCGACAGAACTTAAAGAAGCTAAATACATCCTTTGGAGACTTCGGCGGTACGTGGGACATCCTCGGCAAACATCTGCGAAACGCCTACGGCCAATATGATGAAGGCCAGAAAAAGCTCGACCGCTTCGGAATGCAGTTAAACCAAATCCAAAGCGAAAGCGATAATGAGGGTCCAAACCCCACATAAAACGCGGGGTATTTCACTTGGGAAAATCGAAAGGGAGTTCGTTATGTCAGATGTTTATGATGTGATTATCATTGGTGGCGGGCCGGCGGGTCTGGCGGCGGCTCTTTATACGTCCCGCGACAGATTCAAAACCGTTATACTCGAAAAATTCATGCCGGGCGGGCAAATCAATAATACCGACCGGATAGAAAATTATCCCGGCATCGAGCGCATCGACGGCCCGGGCCTGATTGCACAGATGCAAAAACAGGCAGAGAACTTCGGCGCCGAGATAAAGAACGGCTGTGAGGTAACCGGC
>CAZQXE010000034.1:2238-19017 GCA_964597115.1 uncultured Pirellulales bacterium
AGAGATGAATTCCGCGCATCGAGGGTACTGGCCGAAGAGCTTGTAGAAAAGGCTAAAGCACCAAATTCAAACCTGGTTATCAAATACAGCACTGTCGCGACTGCTATCGAGGGAGAAAACAAGGTACAGTCGGCTAAGCTGAAGAACGTTAAAGATGAGAAGGAAGAAGATTATCCCTGCGACGGCGTATTTATTTTCGTCGGTATGGTACCGAACACCGGCTTTTTGAAAGGCTTCGTAGAGCTGACCGAAAACGGATTTATCAAATGCGACTGTGCATATCTGCGCACGGCGGTTCCGGGCGTTTTCGTAGCCGGCGACTGCAGAATTGGAGCGGCCATGCAATTAGCAACCGCCGCAGGCGACGGTGTTGTTGCGGCCATGATGCTCAAACAGTATTTCAGAGACCCGAAATGGTGGAATGAATCGGTCAGCGACATGCTCCAGCCGGGTGGATGGTAAATTAACAAAAAGAAAGCCCGAAAAACCCAAGCAATTTTCAGCTTATTCGTTGACGCGACTGAGTTCTTCAGGTATTATCACAAACAGCCCGGCGAAGCGGCCAGGGCTGTGGATTTCTGCAAAATCTTGGTTGAAAGGATAAAGCAATGGCTGGTAGTGTAACTGAGTTAACTGACGCTACTTTTGATAAAACCGTTCACGATTCCGATATGCCTGTACTGGTTGATTTCTGGGCGCCGTGGTGCGCACCCTGCAAGATGATAGGCCCTATTGTCCGGGAAATCGCGGAGGAATACACGGACAAAGCCAGGATTTGTAGGCTCAATACCGACGATGCTCGTGACAGTGCCATGGAGTTCGGAATTAGTGCCATACCGACACTCATTCTATTCAAGGACGGCCAAGTTCAGAAAAAATGGGTCGGCCTGACCAGTAAAAAGAACCTCACTGCCGCAATCGACGAACTGCTTTGAAATAGGGAAGAATTGAAGTGATATACAGAGACCTCATCGGCAAGAAGGTCCTGGTAACCGGCTCCAGTAGCGGCATCGGCGCTGCAATAGCGATTCTTTTCAGTGAGCAGCGATGTTTTCTGGGGGCCCATTATTTCCGCACAGCAGAAGGTGCAGAAAAAACTCTCGAGAAAGTGAGGAAAAACAGCAACGGCATCCTGCTTCGCGCGGACGTCCGGGACGAAAAGCAGGTCGCCGAAATGGTCGAGCAGTTCGCCGAAGCCGCTGGTGGGAGAATCGATATCCTAGTAAATAACGCCGGCTCACTTATCGACAGGCAATCCTTTGAAACCGGGACTTTAGATTACCACGAAGATGTATATGCCACTAACGTGCGCAGCATCTTTCTGGTAACCAGGGCTGCCCTGCCATATCTCAAAAAGAACAAAGGTAATATTGTCAATATCGGTTCGATTGCCGGCCATACCGCCGGGGCCGCCGGCTCGGGCATGTACGCAGGTGCAAAAGCAGCGGTCGCCACCGAGACTATGGCAATGGCGAAGGAATTCGCCAAATATGGAATCAGGGTCAACAGCGTTTTACCCGGCCTTATTGAGACGCGCTTCCACGAACAATTCAGTACGGCAAAACGCAGAAAAGAAGTTGCCCGACAAACTCCTCTCGGCAGGAATGGCACCGCCGAGGATGTCGCAAAAGCGGTTCTGTTTCTGGCAAGCGGGGCGGCGAGTTTTATCACCGGTGAATACATTGCCGTCAATGGCGGCTTATATATGAGAGCCTGAAAATCAATCCTTGCGAATTACGGCACTCTTCTGGTATATAAGCACCTGAAAATATAACAAATCAAACAGGATATAAGGACAGGACAGGTTTCCAATGCTGCTTTCTGCACGGACGTCATCGAGACAATGGGTGATTCATCCTTCGGATGACCGGTGTGCAAAGCTCGCCAAATCACTAAAAGTCTCACCGCTTTTGGCGCAGGTTCTTTTCAACCGTGGAATTACCGATGCTGAGACTGCGTGCGTTTTCCTAAGACCCAAACTTACCGAGCTTATCGAGCCTGAGCAAATGCCGGGTATCGAACCGGCTGTCCGCAGAATAAAACAAGCTATTACAGACAAGGAAAAAATTACCATCTATGGTGATTATGATGTTGACGGCATTACGGGCGTTGCAATTCTCTGGGACATTTTGAGGTTGCTCGGTGCCGATGTTGACTACTACATTCCCCACCGCATTGACGAAGGTTACGGTCTGAACACCGAAGCCATCCGGACGCTGGCACAATCCGGCAGCAGGCTCATTGTCACGGTCGATTGCGGCGTCACGGCATTCGACTCTGCCAAACTTGCAGAGCAACTGGGCCTCGAATTGATAATAACCGACCATCACCAATCCGGGCACGAGCCGCCCAAAGCTGTTGCCGTTGTGCATCCTGCACTCGAGGAATCCTATCCAAACCAGGACTCAGCCGGTGCCATGGTCGCCTACAAGCTGGCCTGGGCAATTGCCAACGAATTCAACTCCGGACAAAAACTCGAACCGAGATTACGTGAATTTATGATAAACGCAACATCCCTCGCGGCAATGGGAACCATCGCCGATGTTGTAGACCTGCGAGGCGAAAACAGAGTGCTGACAAGCTTTGGTCTCAAGGCACTGCCGGAATGCAAACTCTTCGGTATACAGGCCCTGATTGAAACAGCCGGATTAACCGGGCATCAGCTCGACAGCTTCCACATCGGCTTTCGGCTTGCTCCGATGCTTAATGCGGCAGGACGAATGGGACACGCACGATTGGCGGTGGAGTTACTGACATCGAACAACCGGAATCGCTCGATGGAAATAGCCGAATATCTCAAAGGACAAAACAACCAGCGCCAGCGATATGAGCGAAAGATTTTCAAGCAGGCCTGCGAAATTATAGTCGAGCGTAACCTCAACCATCCCGACTGCAAGAGTATTGTGCTTGCAAACGAAAACTGGCACACCGGCGTGATAGGCATTGTTGCATCGAGAATCGTGGACAAATTTCATCGCCCGACGATTATGATTAATCTCGGCGCCGCGGAAAACCGCATCGCCCAGGGCTCAGCCCGCTCGATTCCGGGCTTCTGTTTGTTAAGCGCAATCAAAGCCTGCTCGCAACACCTGGTCAGTTTCGGGGGACACAAAATGGCCGCCGGGATAAATATCGAAGCAGGGCAAATAGAAAAGTTCTCCGTCGAATTTGAAGCCTATGCGAAACAGAACCTGAGTCAAAACGACGTATCCGCAAAACTTCACATCGATGCAATGGTTCCGTTGAATGAGCTCCGAAAGGAAACGGTCAGCGAATTGCAGCTGCTCGGCCCGTTCGGGCAGGGCAATCCCGAACCGATTTTCGCCACGAAAGGCGTCCGTCTTGCCGCACCGCCCAGAAGAGTCGGAGCAGGACGAGACCATCTACAGCTCGCAATTACCGACAACACCGCCGCGGTGCGCTGTATAGGATTTAGATTCGGAAGACTGGAAAAGAAATTGCTCGAGCACGAATTCTTCAACGTTGCCTACCAGCCGCAGATAAATACCTATAACGGAAACACCAATGTCGAATTCGTTCTCACCGATATCCAGTTCGAATAATTTGCCGGTTATCTGCACATACAGGCTACAGTGATGAAGAAGATAACGATTTTCTGTTGTATCCTGATATTGATCGTACTAAGTGCCCACTTCGGCAAAATGAGTGCTGAGCAGGTTTTTGTTGTCTCTGTTTTTTCGGCTTCAATGCTCGGAACACTGCTGTTTTGGGATTACAGACTGGCGTTCGTATTTACCGGCAGCGGCATTCTGCTGCTCACACATAGTGTGGACATCACACACTTCATACAATTTGCTTCGTTCGATGTTATTATTTTTCTAATAGGTATGATGATAGTCGTCGGAATGATGAAAGAGTCGGGCTTGTTCCACTGGCTGGTGATAAAGCTGTTGACAATGAGGAACCTAAATAGTGCAGGGCTTTTCATTATCATCATGGTACTTTCCGCCGTTTTGTCGGGATTGACCGGTGAAGTAACCTCAATAATCGTCATGACCGCGACCATATTTGAAATCAGCGACCTGCTAAAGATAAATCCAGTTCCTTTAGTTATATCTTCAGTTATGACTACCAATATTGGCTCCGCTTCAACACTCCTGGGAAATCCTATCGGTATATTGATCGCTCTCAGGGCGAATCTGACGTTTGAAGATTTCCTCACTCGTGCCTTGCCGCTCTCAGCCATTGTCCTTGTCATAATCATCATTATCCTTCTCCTGTGGTATAGAAAATATCTTCAGGATATCACATCTAAACTTATCCTGCTAAGTAAAGAGAAAACAACGTCTCAGACTATTACCTTTGACTCGAAAAAAGTGTGCAGCATCCTGCTGTTCTGCGTTATGATCGCACTTATTGCAATACACAAAAGACTGGAAATTCTTTTTGGTATTGCGGAAAATGAATTATTAGTCATCCTGCCGATCATTTTTGCCGGTCTGTCACTATTATGTTTTCATCACGAAGCGTTGCGCTGCATCGAGCACGATGTGGAATGGAAGTCGCTGCTGTTTTTTACGTTCCTCTTTGCCCAGGCGGGAGTTATTCAGTCGTCGGGGGTGGCTCAGTTTCTTGCGGAAAAACTAATGGCACAAATAGGAAGCCAGCCCAAAGTTCTCACAGGTGTCACTTTATTTTCAAGCGGCATTCTATCCGGTATTCTTGATAATACTGTTGTGGTCGCTTCTTATATTCCGGTTGTTAAGAGTCTCCACGTAATAAACTCCACCTTACACCCATTGTGGTGGGCCATGTTATTCGGCGCCTGCTTCGGAGGCAATATAACAGCAATTGGTTCCACCGCCAATATTGTGGCTTTAGGTATCCTTGAAAAAGAAAAAAACATTAAGATTAATTTTGTGGAATGGCTAAAACTTGGTTTGCTCGTCGGTATGGTAAGCATGACAATAGCATATTTAGCTCTGGTGACAGTGCCGATTTTCGGCTAAGTGAATATTCAGCTCTGCAAGTGCGAGACTTAAAGATATAAATTTATCGAAATACAACGATTCTATCAATCTTGAACAGTCCCAGCGTGTTGATTAAGTTCAGAAAGTCCTCGGGATTTCCATTTCCCTCAGCCAGTGTGATATGTCCGGGATCGAAACCGCCCAGGCCGGTACTCTTAAATGCCGCATCGAGGCCGATCCACTTGCCCCCGATGTAGACCTGCACCCAAGCGTGACCGCCGAATCCGTTCTGCAAAGTACGCCACTGGGGCACGTAAGCAAGGCCCGTGACAACCTGGGCCGGAATCCCGACGGCCCTACACAGTGCCGCGACCAGCACGGCGTGTTCACTGCAGTCACCCTGTCTGCTTACTGCGACCTCTGCCGCCGAGGCATAGCCGACCGATAAGCTCTTGTTCGTTATATACCTGGCCACAAACGCTTCAATCCTTCGGGCCGCTTCGGCAGCGTCCCTGGTATCGCCCACTGCCCGTCGTGCAAGGTCGATTATTTCTTTCTGGTCACTCTCTACATACCTTGTCGGCTCAAGGGCTTCCAGTGCCACCGGGTCGTTGCCTTTATAAGGAAACTCCACTCCGTCAGGCGCAGCAGCAGGTTCGACCTTAAGGATTACTCTGCCGTTGCTGAGCCGCTGTACTTTTTGATTATCGTTGGACAGCATTACGAAATCGGCCGTTTCCTTTATCCGGCTAAGGTAATAAGTTATCGACCTGGCCGAGCCAACATCATCCAGCGGCTCAGGACTGGCCATAAACATCTTTTCCACCACTTCGAGCACATCGTTCTGGCCAAGCGCAAATTCCTTAGTGCAGGCCACCTGCTCAATGGTCATTCCCATTAACGGCATAATGCTTTTTTGAAGCAGCAACTTGTCATCATAATATTCGTTGATGCTTAACAGGCCAAACTGCGGAGAACGAACGGTGCCTTGCACCAAAGTTAATGCCACCACACGACCCAGCAGATCGACATTTTGTTTCGGGCCCACCTCTACCTCGACATCAACAACCTGCATCACACTTGGATCAAATAATTTCGCATCATATTTTGTGCCTTCTTTGAGACCATTTTTAAAGTGCAGTAATCGCATCCCTTCGGACATTACCGCACCTTCAGGCCAATCGAACTCTGTTCTCTGCTGGCCGGCAGTCACCTGTACCTTCCCATTCTCACTGACTGTTCCCACTGCTTTAGTCACAATAAACCCAAACGTCTGTTCAAGCTCAAAGCCAAGAGGTTTGCCGTCGATAGTTTCGATAGTTATCGCTTTGGTCTGTATGCCGACCGGTATTCCCGTTCGACTCAGGGTAATATCAAGCTCGGTGGAAGTGGTGACTTCAGAACCGTTGACAACGCGGTTTTGTTTGGCGTGACCGACCTTCTGTCCCTCCATCAGGATGGCAAAATACTCTGTTTCCTCCGGCTGAACTTGCCCCGATTCTGCCTTGACCGATACAAGCTCTTGTGCCTGCAGTTCAGATTTGGCCATTTCCGGCTCTGGCGTCACGGATTTGTTTGAAGCAGATTGCCCGGACGTCGACTGATCCGAAGCATTTGTCTGCGGCTTTGATTCCTCTGCCGGAGGCTGGGATTTTTTGCTGCAACCTGCCACGGCCACAACCGCCAACATAAAACAAATCCCAAGAAGACACTTAATTTTCATGATAAAATTCCTTTCTCAAGAACTGGTATCACAAACAATTATAAGCCAACTATAATCTTTAACCACAATATTATTGAAAATTATCCTTAAACCGCTTTCTGCTCTTATCACCAGCTTCGCATTTTTTCGCTCCCCTGAGCGTATCGGTTGCATTATTCCGTTAGCCAGCCTAAAATAGCAGAAAGTCATAAATTCAATAAGATATTAATACGTCCGTTGCAACATGGCGGAATAAAAAAATAAACTATGACATTCAATGAACTATTAGCGCTGGTCCGGTCAAAAGAAGCTCCACGTATCTGTGCCGACTCGCGAGTTGTAAAGGCCGGCGATATATTCGTAGCCGTTAAGGGCACTGTTTACGACGGCCACGACTTCATTGAACAGGCCATTGCCAATGGGGCTGAATATATTGTTTGCCATGAGGACAGAGGACAGAAGAAGTGTAAGATTATTTTGGTCGACGACACAGCACAAGCAGCAGCAGCTCTGGCACAGGCGAGGGCAGGCAATCCGGCTTCGCAGCTAACAAATCTCGCCGTCACCGGCACCAATGGAAAGACCACCGTCGCATATCTGGTTCGCTCCTGCATCAAGGAGGCCGGTGAAAAGTGCGGCCTCATCGGCACTGTAATTTACGATACATGCTCCGGCAATCAGCCGGAAGAGGCGCCGCTCACAACGCCCGACTGTCTGGACATCGCCGACAAACAAGAGCAGATGGTAAAAAACGGCGCAAAGTATATGGTCATTGAGGCCAGCAGCCACGCGCTTTATCAGAACCGTCTGGCTTGCATAGATTTCAAGGCTGCTGCTTTCACTAACCTTGCCGGCGACCATCTGGACTACCACAAAACCAAAGAAGATTATTTAGCCGCCAAGACCAGACTTTTTTACGCCCTTTCACCAGATGCTGTGGCGGTGTTGAACAAACAATCGCCCGAGGCTGAAATTATCGCTAAGCAAAACGCAGCCAAAATCTTATGGTATGCTATTAACAAACCGGCCGACATTATCGCACACATCGATTCGATGGACATACATGGAACCGTTTTTACCATAGAGTACGCCGGCCAAAGCCAAAAGGTGAAAACGTCTTTGCCGGGCCTGTACAATGTCAGTAATTGTTTGGCGGCAGCGGGATTGTGTCTGGCGGCTGGTTTTAAATTGGAAACCATAGCGGCTGGTCTGTCGTCCATGCAAACAATACCGGGCAGACTGGAAAAACTCAATGTCGATGGCTTTTCCGTAATCATCGATTACGCCCACACCGACGATGCCCTGAAGAATGTGCTTGCCACGCTGAAACCTCTGTGCAAGGGCAGGTTAATAGTCGTATTCGGCTGCGGCGGCGACAGAGACAGAACCAAACGCCCGCGCATGGCGCGTGTTGTTGAACAATCAGCGAACGTCACAATAGTCACCAATGACAATCCGCGAACAGAGAAACCCGACAATATTATCCGCGACATTGTCACCGGCTTCGAAAGTCCAAACTCTAATAGTATTACTATTGAAGCAGACAGAAAAAAGGCCATCGAGTTGGCAATAAAAAATGCCGGCAAAGGCGACATCGTGCTAATCGCCGGCAAAGGCCACGAAACCTATCAAATAATCGGAACCCAAAAATTCCACTTCAGCGACAAGGAAATCGCTCAGGAATTTCTGAAAAAACTAAAATGAAAAAGTTCACGACAGCAAAGCTGATCGAAATTACAGGAGGCACGTTCCAGGAGCAAGACTCCGGAAAACGAGGCCACTCTTTCGTCGGTGTAAGTATAGATTCTCGGACTATTAAAGCAGGGGACTGTTTTTTTGCAATACACGGCGAGAACTTCGACGGCCACGATTATGTTTCTGACGCATTCGCCAAAGGCGCCGTTTGCGCTGTGGTCGACAAAGATCTAAGCAGCGAAAAGTTTGCCGGCAAGTGTCTGCTTAAAGTCGAGGATGCTGTCAAGGCACTCGGGGACTTGGCCGGAGAATACCGCCGGCAAGCTAATTTTAAAGTGGTCGCGATAACAGGCTCAGTTGGTAAAACAACCGCAAGGCAAATCATTCATCACGTTCTGAGTCATCGTTTTCGTGTCCATCAATCGCCGAGGAGTTTCAACAATCAAGTAGGGCTGCCCATGACCCTGCTTGGCGTAGATCCACAGGACAAAATAGTTATCGCTGAACTCGGCAGTAATCAACCCGGCGAAATATCTTATCTAACACGCATCGCCGCCCCTGACATTGCAGTCGTGACCAACGTATATTCGTCCCACCTAAAAGGATTCGGCAACCTGCAAACAATCATACAAGAGAAGTTATCTATATGCGAAGGACTCGTGGACGACGGCATCTTTATAATTAACGCCGACTGTGAAGGATTGGTTGATGCTTGCCGAGCGAGAGGTACCAAATTTGTAACATTTGGTAAATCCGACAGCTTCGACTACCAGGCCGGAAATATTCGCTGCGAGGGCTCTACCAGCCGGTTCACTATAAACGGTACAAAAGTCCATCTACCTTTAGCCGGACCCGGCAATGTCGAAAATGCACTCGCCGCCTGGGCTGTTTGCAGTCGGCTTGGTTTAACGATCGACGAGTTCGCTCTAGCCGTAAATACTCTGCCGCCTGTTTATATGCGCTCGGAACTGCTGCAAATTGGAACGCTGACGATATTAAATGACTGCTATAACGCAAATCCTGCCTCAATGAAAAACGCACTGCATATACTGGCCAATCTTGACCCAACGAAAAAACGCAGATTGGTCTTTATTTGCGGCGATATGGCTGAACTGGGAAACCAGTCAGAGAGATTACATACCGAACTGGGCACATCCATAACACAGGCCGGAGTGGAACTTTTGTTAGCTGTTGGTAAACTGGCGAAAATCGCAGCCGAGACCGCAAAATCGAAAGCCCAATATAATTTACAGATAAAATGTTTCGACGATACGCTTTGGGCTTGTAATAATCTGCACGAATTTATAAAAGATAACGATATAATATTAGTCAAAGGTTCGCGAACAGCCGGACTGGAAAAGATCGTCGAGAAGCTCAAACAACTCTTCTCATGAAAAAAGTTATTAGCTGGTTGCTCGAAATCGGATATCGAGATGATATATCACCTACTATGGCACTTGCGAGACGTTTTAACTCACCGGCTCGGATTTTACGCCTATCAGAACGTAGTCTTTCGCTCGGTTTCGGCGATACTGACCAGCCTGTTGATAGCTCTTATAATAGGTCCCAAAATCATCCGCTGGCTGATGCGCAAAAAGATCGGCGACCGCCCGGAGTTTCACCACGCCGCCCTCAACGAATTAACAAAAGAAAAAGCCAATACGCCAACGATGGGTGGGCTGATTATCATCTTTTCAGTCCTCATTACCACCCTCTTGTGGGCAAAACTGAACAATCCGTTTATCAAGAAAGCGATTTTTTTAACAATCTGGTTTGCTATTCTGGGCGGTGTAGACGACTGGTTAAAACTCACCAGTGACATTCGCCACCGCAGCAGGGAGGGCTTGAGGGCCTGGGAGAAACTGATTTTTCAAATCGGCGGGGCGGTCCTGATAGCCTCGTTTTTATACGCAGATCTTGTCAACGTACCCGATGGTATCAGATTCTGGCTGCCGTTCTATAAAGACAGCCTGCCGCTGGCCAACTGGATGTTCATACTTATATCGATTTTTTACCTGTCAGCCACCAGTAATGCCGTCAACCTGGCCGATGGTATGGACGGACTGGCCGCCGGTTGTGTGGGAATGGTTTCTCTCGTGCTGGCTTTGCTCTGCTACGTCTCGTCCGAGACGATGACGCGAACGACTCCCGTTACCTGGGCAAGTTATCTTTTACTTCCGGCTATTCCTCAGGCCGGCGAGTTGAGCATCTTTTATTCCGCAATCTTAGGCGCCGTGCTCGGCTTCCTGTGGTTCAATTGTCATCCCGCCCAAACCTTTATGGGTGACGTTGGCTCACTTCCATTAGGAGCGGCAATGGGCTATGGCGCGCTGGTGACGAGAAACGAAATCCTGCTGCTGGTTATCGGTGGTGTGTTCGTCATGGAATTGCTCAGCGTAGTATTACAAGTCGGCTATTTTAAATACACCGGAGGAAAACGTCTTTTCAGATGCGCCCCCATACATCACCATTTTCATCTTATCGGCTGGAGTGAGCCGCAGGTTGTAGTGCGTTTTTGGCTTCTGGCCGCCGCTTTTGCCGCCCTCGCTTTGGCCACTCTGAAAATCCGATAACACTGCTCTATGCCCAGAAAATCGTGCTTTTTTTAACACGGATTAAAGCCCTACCAGGAAAATCCGTGCTATTACCTCAAGTTTTGCGAGATTCGAGCCGAAAAATTGCTTGACAAGTTCTCGCCCCTGGATGGGCATATTTGGATTTGCAACTATCCCGAATATACTGGAGCTTTGTCGGTTGCATTGTTCTTTGAAATCGATGCTTAGTATTAATCGAAACTGAGAAATAACCAGCTACTTTTCTCGCGGAGACAACATGCAGGTGAATTACGCTGCCATTCTCAAAGAACACCGTAGTGCCAAAAAAAAAGTGTGTTTAATAAAGGAGTTAGCAATGCTCAGAGCAAAAGACGTGATGAGTAAAAACGTAATCAGCATCAAAAAAGACGATCCGATAATCGAGGCTGTAAAGCTTTTGGTGGAAAAAAATATCTCCGGTCTGCCTGTGGTCAACGATGACATGAGTCTAATAGGAATTCTTTCAGAAAAAGACGTCATAGAATTGTTCTATGAAGGCAATCGGGCTCATGATAAAAAAGTCGGTGACTATATGACATACCCTGCTGTATGTTATGAAGCAAACGATGCCCTCCTGAATGTTTGTGACTTTTTGATAAAGAACATCTTCAGAAGGGTCCCAATCACATCGGATGGAAAGCTGGTTGGCATAATCAGCATAAGGGATGTTCTCGACGCTGTTCTTAACCACAAGCACGAAAACGTGGTTAGTGCCACTTGAAACAAAGGCAATGATAATAACAGCCAAATAACATACTACGTTCAACAAGCTTGGCATTAGCGTGGGATTAGTGTCCGGCAAATCCCTCGGGACACCAGCCAAACCAAATCCACTTTTATTTTTTTCGCAAAGTGGAAATCCGCTCACGAATCGAAATGTTCCTCGATACGGATTTGGACATTTTCTCTATATTCCTGTGAATCGTCGGAGTTGATTTTGTCCAGCTTCTTCTGCGCCATAAATATTCTGACTGCGGTAATCGCACAGCCGAATCCCGCAACAAAAAAGACAATCGCAGCAAGTGTTGCGAAAAATCTCGGCAAAAGGTAAATCATAAAACCAAAGCCGATCAGTAGCATTCCGAGGATAAATACGCTCGTAGCAACAGCTCTGGAAGCCTGGGAAATCGCGTTCGAGTAAAAACGAAAACTCATTACTAAAACCCGTCAATTAAGTAAAAAGCGGGCCCCTGCATGGAACCCGCTTCTCGTCCAGTACTCTAATACATTCCGCCACCCGGCGGCATCGCGGGGGGAGCTTCTTTCTTTTCAGGAATCTCGCTGACCACCGCATCAGTCGTCAACAATAGCGAAGCAATTGAGGCACCATTCTGCAACGCTGCCCTTTCAACTTTCGTCGGTACAATCACACCGAACTTTATCATATCGCCGTATTCCTTGCGCAACGCATCATAGCCGAAGTTCTTGTCCTTGCTGTCCATCACTTTTTGTGCCACGATTGAGCCGTCCAGCCCCGCGTTCTGAGCGATTTGCTTAATCGGTGCCACGATTGCCCTTCGCACGATATCAACGCCGATCTCTTCATCCCCGGATGTCTTGACTTTACCCAGTCCCGACAAAGCTCTGAGCATCGGCACACCACCTCCGGGCAGGATGCCTTCTTCTACGGCTGCCCTACAGGCATGCAGCGCATCCTCTACCCGCGCTTTCTTTTCCTTCATCTCCGCTTCTGTCGCAGAGCCAACATTTATCTGAGCGACGCCACCGGCCAATTTTGCCAGCCTCTCCTGAAGCTTTTCGATATCATAGTCGCTGGTGGAATTATCGATCTCGTTCTTAATTTGCTCGATTCTGCCCTTGATGGCATCGGTGCTGCCTCCGCCTTCAATTATTGTCGTGGTTTCCTTGTCGATGGTAATTCTTTTAGCCCTGCCGAGCTGAACCAGCTCGATGTTCTCCAACTGCAACCCCAGGTCCTCGAAAATAGCCTCGCCGCCGGTCAGCGTCGCGAGGTCACTAAGCATCGCTTTTCGCCTGTCACCGAATCCCGGAGCTTTGACAGCAGCTACCTGCAGAATGCCCCGCAACTTATTGACGACCAGCGTCGCCAACGCTTCGCCCTCAATATCCTCGGCGATTAGCAGCAGCGGTTTGCCCTGCTTGGCTACTTTCTCAAGCAGCGGAACAAGCGACTTGACCGAACTAATCTTCTTTTCATGTACCAAAATGTACGGCTTTTCCAGCACAACGGTCATGTTCTCCAGATTGTTAATAAAATGCGGGCTGAGGTATCCTTTATCGAACTGCATGCCTTCGACCAAATCTACCGTTGTTTCCAGTGACTGGCCCTCTTCGACGGTGATGACGCCATCTTTGCCGACTTTTTCCATCGCCTCAGCCAGTTTTTTGCCGATCTCCACGTCCTGGTTTGCCGAACATGTCGCTACCTGCTCGATTTGTTTGCTCGACTCGATGGGCGTACTCATCTTTTGCAGCTCTTTTACGATTTGCTCCACGGCCTTTTCGATGCCGCGTTTGACCTGCATCGGATTAGCACCGGCTGTAATATTTCTAAGACCTTCATCGAAGATACTCTCGGCCAGAATCGTTGCCGTCGTTGTGCCATCGCCAGCCACCGTTGATGTCTTTGAGGCAACTTCCTTGACCATTTGAGCGCCCATATTTTCGTAGGAGTCTTCCAGTTCGATTTCCTTGGCCACTGTCACACCGTCTTTGGTTACGACCGGTGAACCGAACGATTTCTCCAAAACCACGTTTCTGCCACACGGCCCAAGCGTTATCTTTACCGCCTTCGCCAGCTTCTTCACACCTTTCTGAATAGCTGCGCGTGCGTCAGTACCAAAAGCTATTTTTTTAGCTGCCATATTTATATTTCTCCTAATCTGTGGCTAATTGTTTTGGTTTCTCACTTTTCAATCACTGCCATAATATCCGATTCACTCATAATCAGATACTCTTTACCGTCTATCTTGACTTCTGTCCCCGCGTAGCTTGTGAAAAGGACCATATCACCCTTTTTCACCTGCAGTTTTCTTAACGTACCATCATCGAGCACTTTGCCGTCACCAACGCTGACAATTTTGCCCCTTTGTGGTTTTTCTTTGGCGCTATCCGGCAGAACTATCCCGCCCGCAGTCTTGGTTTCTGCCTCGAGACGTTGAACAAGCACCTTATCTGCCAATGGTCTAATCTTCATTTTGTACTTACTCCTTTCAAAAACTTCTTTGTTACTGAAATATGCTGCTGTTATACTTTTTTATAAACAATCTATTCAATTGTTCCCGCAGAATAAGCATATCAACCGGCTTATCAATCACGCTGAAAACATCAAGCCGCAGCGCGTTGCCGAGCAACGATTTGCCCGCAGTGCTTGTCAACAGGATGCACGGCAGCAGGGGGTAATCCATCCGAATAATCTTCACCGTCGCCAGCCCGTTGGATTCTTCCGAGTCCATATCCACAATTGTAGTATGAATCCGCTTTCGCTTGATTATATTGACGAATTCGTCCGCATTCTCAGCCACCAGCAGATTAACGCCCCTCGGCTTAAAAATAAAGCGCAGCGCCTCCGGCCACGCCCAGTTTGCCTCACTGGTCAGGACATTGACTTCGTCGAGTTTTGATAAATTCGATACCACAACCGTATTTTCCTTAATTTGATAATTGCAAATATCGTGCCAAACACTGCTCTATAGTCCTATATTTGCTTAAGTTGTTTTCTTAATTAGAGTTATGTTTCAACTGCAGTTTTGTCCTCGTCTGCCAAAATCCCAATCGCACGTCCCTTCTCTGCCAACCTGACAGGAGCTGAATCATTTGGTAGCACAACGACAATATGGAAATTGTGAAGAATGATTGTTAAAACTGGGAAATTTTTATAGACACGCAATGTTAATGTGGGTTATTATGGGGTGTAGTGTGGTACTTCTCGATGAAAGATAGGTTATAAATATTATTGGAAAACGCAGAGTCCGTTTCTGACGTTTGAACAATGCCGAACTGTTAAATCTACTTTCGTTTTTTTGGTTAACTTGGCTAAAACATGTACCGATATACCACTTGAAAACCACGAATACTATAATTCGGTTTAATGTAACAGCCAAGGTGAGGAGTAAAAATCTATCGGACGATATTCTTCAAATCGTTCTAATAATAGAAGATATTGAAGATGCGAAAGGGGATATGTAATGAAAAAAGTCCTGAATATCTCGTTTCTTTTG
Source organism: uncultured Pirellulales bacterium (assembly GCA_964597115.1). Taxonomy (GTDB): domain Bacteria; phylum Planctomycetota; class Phycisphaerae; order Sedimentisphaerales; family Anaerobacaceae; genus CAZQXE01. Next base: position 17,363 of record CAZQXE010000034.1, read on the forward strand.
CTGATTTTCTGTTTGTCTGGTTCCATGGGCTGCAAAAGCGGTCACGATCTTCAGGATATTGGGCTTGTAGAAATAGAACCTGACAAACCCGAGGCATTTCTTTGGGACGAGGAAGATCAAACCGTAGCCGGTGCTTTGGAAGAAACGGTGTACACTCCGGTACCTGCTGCGACAACATCTTTCGAACCTTCGGTAGAAGAACGATCTCTCGAAGGCACATCGGATTTAGTGTCAATGAGTGAAGCCGGTTCATACGTAGTTTCAATGACCTACCCGTGGCCGGAATGCGGGGTCGTTCAGTTGGACAAGACCATGCCGAAGGAAGTCGAGATTAACAAACCATTCGAATACTATCTTACAATCAGAAATCTTACGAACACAACACTGACCGATGTTATAATCGCCGAAGATGTTCCAAATAACTTCAAATTCAAAGGCTCCAATCCGACAGCCGAAGAAAATGTGACCAAGCTTGAATGGCAGATAGAATCCCTCGGACCAAAAGCCGTCAGGCGATTTACAGTCTCCGGCGTGGCTACTTTCGGCGATTCTCTAAAGAACAGCACAACTGTTTTCACTCCGGTCATTCCTATCTTTTCCGATATGAAAGTGGTCGAGCCCAAGCTGAAGCTGACCAAGACTATACCGGAAGAAGCCTTGTTATGTGATTTGATTCCGGTCAGACTCGTGGTAACAAACACAGGAACGGGAGCGGTGAAAAATATAAAAATTACCGACACCTTGCCTGATGGGCTGCGAACTTCTGACGGCAGGAACGAACTGGTATTTGACGCAGGCACTCTGATGTCCGGCCAGTCACGGCAATTCTCCGCCGAGCTGAAGGCCACAAAGATCGGCACATATGTCAGCAAAGCCATCGCCACTTCAGGCACCAGTCTGCGGTCTGAATCAACAGCCACAACGACAACTGTCGGTCTGCCTTCTTTGATAATCAGGAAGGTCGGCTCCGAACGGCAGTACATCGGTCGGCCGGTAACTTACGAAATAACCGTCGAAAATAAATCGGATGTGCCGGCGAAAAATACTACCATCGAAGATACCATCCCCACGGGAGTGACTGCGTTAAAGGCCACCTCAGGTGCAAAGCTTTCCGGTTCAAAACTGATCTGGGATTTCGGCACCCTCGAACCCAATACTTCCAAGACGGTATCTGTCTCTTATACGCCAACTAAAGCGGGCACGTTTATGAGCGGCGCAACTGCAACTGCATACTGCACAAATCCTGTGACCGCCTCGGTGAAAACCATAATCACCGGAATCTCTGCAGTACTGATAGAAGTCGCTGACGTCGAAGACCCGGTCCGAATAGGCAGCCAGGCCACATACGTGATTAGAGTAACGAACCAGGGCTCGGCCAATGCTACGAACATCCGCATCGCCTGCACCCTGGAGGACAATGTTCAATACATCTCATCAGCAGGTGCAACTGCAGGAACGAAAGACGGCGATATTATCAGGTTCCTGCCGTTAAGCAATCTCACACCAAAGGCTATGGCAGCATGGCGTGTCGTCGTCACGGCCGTAAGACCGGGAGATGTGCGATTCAAAGTCTCTATGACTTCCGACCAGCTTACTCGCCCTGTAGAAGAAACAGAGGCTACGCATTTATACGAATAGCCCTAAGGGCGGCGAAA
>CAZQXE010000035.1:0-3283 GCA_964597115.1 uncultured Pirellulales bacterium
AAATTGAAGGAATTGAAGGCATGGAATGAAAATGGAACTAAGACCGAAGGTATTAGGGCAGAATATGTAATAGTCATTACCGACCTCAGGATCATATCGAGAAATCCTAATATATTAGCCAACAATCTATATGATGTTCTCGTCAATCGTAAAACCAGAATTGAAGTCGTTAAAAATGAGCATAGAAATGTATTAGAAAAATATCAGCCAGGACGAGCTATTGTATTAACACAGGAGCGAACATTGGCAGGTTTAGAAGAATTATGCCAAGATATATTTAAAGACGATATTAAATGAAAATACATGACTGTATTTTAAAATATCAGGTGTATGCTCCTTTTTGGTCAACGACTTTCTTCCATTTTTACATTGGTAAAAATAGTGACAGTCACAGATTAATCGCTGGTGACGGTACTAAACAGAAAACGTGAAAGCCCCTAATAAATGCCCGTGCTTTATGGGAGGACAATGAATATGAAAGTACTTATTATATTAATTCTCTGGGCACTACTATTAGTACTCTGCTGGCCTGTTGCAATACTGGCGTTGGTCCTGTGGCCTATTGCCTGGTTGTTATCGATCCCTTTTCGCGTTGTCGGAATCGCAATGGATGCGTTCCTGGCTTTAGTTAAGAGTGTTCTTTTCCTGCCGGCTAAACTCCTGGGTTACAAGGAAAAGACATAACCTCCGGATTCATTGAAGAATTAAAGATTTAAACCCGCGGCAGTGCCGCGGGCTAACAAAACATAAATTCGTGTTAATTCGTGGTTATTTATTCTTCGTGCCTTCGTGGTGAAAAAACGGAAAACTATGGGTCAGCGGGGCTGTTGAAAAAGTCCCACTGTCAGTAATAAAAGTCCTAATAAAATTTAGGAAGATCAAGATAGATGATTGACTTTGGAGTCACAGAACGAAAAGCAGCAGAACTCGAGCAGCGGATGGCCAGGTGTAAGTTGTATGAGAAGGATATTGAAGAGAAGTTTGTCCGAAGCAGTGGGCCGGGCGGGCAGAAAGTGAACAAGAGTTCCTCCTGCGTTAATCTTACGCATCGTCCGAGTGGACTTCTGGTAAAGATGCAGAAGAGCCGGACTCAGCAGCTAAATCGTTATTATGCCAGGAAACGACTCTGTGAAATGCTGGAGAACAAATTACTCGGAAAAGAAAGCCCCGAGGCTAAAAGACTAAATAAGATTCGAAAGCAAAAAGACAGAAGACGACGCAGAAGATCCACCTCATGAAGCGTTGGGTTATCCAGACAGGAATGGTGCGAAACATCGCACCCTACCTTGCTAAACATAAATTCGTATAAATCTGTGTTAATTCGTGGTTATTTGAATTAACTTCGTCCAAGGAAAGCCGGATTCTTGATATTTCTCTAAGTTCATTCGTGTTAATTCGTGGCTATATTTACTTCGCGTCTTAGTGGCAAAAAAAATGATTAGTGATTATTAACATCAAATAGGTAAAAGTGCTTATTCCTCAGACTCTTTATATCGAATGGCTACCCCACTAGCCCAAAAATAGCCCTTAGGATCAATACCAGAGGAACCCAGTACCACAGCATTCGCTCCCAATGGTGCACATTTTGCCCTTAGAGAATTGTGCATTTTTGCAGTGGCCTTCGTCTTCCAGCGTTGAGTAGTGACGGAGGCGAGCTCAACGAATACACGATCAGGAATAGTCATCAATATCTCAACTTCATCCGGATCCGTAGGCGGAAAGTATCCTTTGGCGGTTTTTGTTACTTCTATAGATGCACAACCACACGTTATTAATAATGCACACAAGATACCAAACAAACACATCTTTTTCATAAATGCCTCTCTTTCACTATTCTGTTTTATATTTTATCGCAGTAGCAGTTAATCGCGTGTAACTATCTGAATGACGATCTTCGTCTGCCCAGACTTCCTTCCTTGAATACCAACCGCCGGCAGGGACCACAATCACAGCATCAGCTCCGACTTCTGCTGCCCTTTTTCGCATATGTTTGATAGAAGCCCTGTTAGCTTGAAAATCTGCGATCACAATATAAGGTTGCTCAGGCTCTTCCCGCAATACTTCAACATCCTGGATATTCTTGGCAGGAAGTTTCTCTTTCAAATAGAATCTATTTGCCTCATCCGACATACATCCAATTGCACAAAACAGAAGAACGAGGATGGCTATCACTTTACATTTTCGTAAATATTCCATTAGTATCCCCATGTCAATCTCGCTAATCGAAGTCTTAAATGTAACGATAACTTCTTACACTTTGCATCAATTTGGCACAACCGCTTTTCACCTAATCTAACACATAATCTACGGAAAGGAAAGATGATATTGTCTTTTTTTCGATTTTTTTCAAAAAATTATTAAACCTGTAGGGTGGGCTTTCCCGGCGTGCCGGGCCCGAATAGATCTTTACACCGTGAGATCCGTCGATCCGGCGCCGGACGGATAGGCCACAGCCCGCCATCATACGGGAAAAAGTATGGCAAACTAACACAAATTATGCTATCATATTATTTGGTCGAGCAGCTAAAAACTTTTCGGCCGGCGAGATAAAATTAACTAACGACGAGCAACGAAATTAGAACCGCACCTCGTGACTTTCCGACACCACTGCCGGTTTTTGCGAAAACGCGCTATTTTATAAGGAGGTAAAAATGAAAAAGAAAAATGCTATTATACTCATATTGTTTTGTGCGGACTTATGTTTCGCAGATCCCAATATACCCACCGGTTTTGTTGCTGAGAAAATCTGTAATCGATTAGACGGGCAGGTACCGAGGCTTGAAGCTATTCCGGATCCTAATTATGGTTATGGCACCGGCATTGTATCGGCAAGAGTTGCTAACGGCTTCTTGGAGATTTTCAGAGTCTCGGATGCGACGCTTGAACTGATTGCCTCGAAAACCGACCTGCCCGATCCGGACGGTTTCGTTATCGATGTCAAATTCGACAAAACCGGGCTGTTCGATAACAAGCTGTATCTGACTTTGTGCGCAGATCGTGAGAAATCATATTTATACCAGATTCTCCCCGACGGCCAAATCATTCACAAGACGAACATCGGGACTATCACAGATAAAGTATGGCTTACGTTTGACTTTACCGACGGCAGAGGCGGATATACACCGGGATGCTATCTCGAAGATATACATGCAACTGGCGGAACAAACTTATTTTATATGGATACAGACTTTGCCCTGGAAAAACTACACGATAATCTTTTGCCGGAAGGTCGAACCGATATGGACATCTGTGCTATGGAATTTGACAGGACCGGCTTATACGG
>CAZQXE010000035.1:3383-18883 GCA_964597115.1 uncultured Pirellulales bacterium
CGGTCGAATTTTCCAACGCGGACATAGAGATATACAATCAGAACTCCGAGCAGGTTCCCTTCAATGCTCTTGGCAGCGGCTCGGAATTCATGATCATTGCTTTCGGTGAAAAATTACTTTATGACATATACACCATTACGGTCAGGGACACGGTTGTTAGTGCAACTACAGGCAATGCAATTGACGGCGACCATGATGGTCTGGCCGGAGGGGATGCAGTAATTGTGACCGAGCATAGACAAAGGACGGATCAGGACAACGATAACGATATAGATATGACTGATTTCGCTCAATTCGCCGACAGATGGTTATGGCAACAATATTAATTAGCCGCGACCCCTGTGGTCGCGGGGTCATTCTTTTTAGCCCGCAACACTGTTGCGGGTTCTTTCTTTACGTGCGGGGTCATTTCTTAACTGCGACACCCCTGGCGGTTAATGCTTACCCCGTGAGATGGCGGCCTTTGGCCTATCTCACGGGGTAAACCAAATCAATTCTTTACGCACAAGCCGAATTAATCAACAAATATATGCAAATATCCCCAATTGACCTCATAAATGCTATGGCTTCCAACTTCTATCAGGAATTGTTCGCCGGCTATGACAGGGAACGTGACTTTTGATGAATGACCATTACCGGAGTCATCGTCACAGGCAATTCTTTTGTCCAATATCGGGGAATAACAACCTTCATAAACGGCAAGCCTTGTGTCGAAGTTGCTGAAGTCCAGACTGACGGTTGCAGTACCGGTTTCCGAGGCGGTATAGCAGAACCAGATATTCGGGCCTAACATGCAGTGGCCCGCGCCGTCGAAAGTCGCATCCGTTGTGTCATACTCGAAGTACGATACCTCTCCAATCGCCTCCGGGTATTGCCAGCTGTCATTAGTCGGTAGTACCGGTTTGTCGTCATAAGAAACGATACTCATCCGGCCATTTCCTGCTTCGTCGATTTCATACCCACCAACTTCAATAAGGTAGCTGTTTCCTTCGAACGCATAAAACGTGACTTCTATTTTAGGGTCATCACTGTAAACGTAACTGCAAGTGACCATGTTTTTCCAAGACGCGTAGCAATCTTCTGTTTGATAAACAGCAAAGTCGAAATTATCCACACTGATTGTAACATAACCTGTGGTTGCAGCGATGTAACGGTACCACAGGTTAGGACCTCGCAAACAATACCCCATACCGTCGAAAGTTGCGTATGTGGTGTCGAATTCCAGGTCTATGACGTCACCTATACATTCCGCATCACTGCAATCGTCGTTGGCAGAGCAGTAGATTTCATCGTTATAGCTAATGTTCATCACGCCCGGGCCCTTCGAGAGGACGTTATATCCTCCAACTTCGATAAGATACAGTTGACCGGCTTTGGCACAAAAGCTGACTTGCGACTGCAACATATAGAAGTCGTCGTTGACAATTATAGGATCGCATGGATCCTGACAGCAATCGTCCCCGTCATAAACGGCGAGCATTGTGTCATAACTGCTGCCAAGCAAGCTGACAGTGACACCGCCGGTTTGTGTGGCAATGAAGCAGTACCACAAGTTCGCACTGGTCATGTAGTATCCCGGACCATCGGACGTCGCATCTGTGGTGTCGAATTTCAAATCATTAGCCTCCGTGATCGGCATGGCACATTGATAGTCATCGTTGGAAACAGAGACACAGGCAGACGGCGATATCTCAAGGCTCCAGACATCACCTTTGTGTATCACAGCACCTTCCACTTTGACCTCGTCGGCCTCGTCGACGCGCCAGTAATATGTCGTGCCCGGAACAAGACCGTCCGGATAGGGGTGCTCGGGGAAACCGATAATAAAGTACGACGAGCTCTGTTTGTCCTGGAACGTTTTGCCGGTCCCGTCATTGACGTCGTTGAAATCCTCGCCGAAATACACATCATGCGAAACCGCAGTTATTCCCGCTTCCCAATTAAGACACACCCAGGTATTCAGATGCACGGCACCATCCTGCGGCTGCGGTTTAGTTGCCTTCTCAGAGTAAATAGAATTCACGTCATCAACAGTGCATAATCCACAGTCTTTTCCGATGTCCTGATCTGATTCTTGAGCAGCTAATGCACTACTGCACAGGAACAAAATTAAAATAAAAGAAGCTAAACAAACCAATTTCTTAAACATGATGACGATCCTCCAAAAAAAGTTGATATTTTACATTAATGATGCTTAGTAGCGGTCCATAAAACTTTTCATCCTCCTGCGACTATGGAATATATCGCAAGACCTGCCTAATCTTACCTCATGGAATCAAGTGTATACAACTTAGATGGAATTTTCAAGAAAAATATTTCGTATATCGTCGATTGTATGCCGTATTGCGTGGAATAACTAAAAAATGACGGAATGGTGAAGATACACTTGCTACTGAATTCGTGCCTTGGTTCGTCCTCCATAGAAGCACTACTTCGGAGGATGGATGTCTTAGTGGCTAATACGTTTTTTAGTCTTTCAGCATAGGCCAGAAAACCCAATCGCCATTATCCATCCACATCCTTGGTTTTCCTCGGCTACTGAGGCCCAATTCACCACAATCGTCTTTGAGATTCTTACCTAAGCTGTATAATAAAAAGCCACTCTCTGTCTTTCTATAAACAAACGGGCCGTCACTATAAGGATCCATTGGCAATTTCTTCAAATAACCTGCTGCGACCAGCTCATCCAGGCTGGCCGGATACCGGCTTTTCTCTTTCTCATAGCGCATAACTGCAAGAACTGTCAATAAGGCCTCCCTGCCTGATTTCATTCGCCAGGCAATCTGACCAACTCTTTCATGTGCAGGAATTTGGACCTTCAACATATGAGGTGTTATATTAAATTCGTTCCCAACCTGCTCGTCTATAGTCTTATCGCGCAGCTCCAACGGCGTCTCAATAAGCATCTGAGCAAATCGTTCAAAATATTTATCAATGTTGGCCACTACCTCCTGCCTGCGGGGATGATTGAAGCTGATAAATCTCAAAAAGTTTTCCTTCCAATCATCAGTTACCACATAGACCATGCCACGCGCCAGCATACGGCCGCCACCCTGTCCATCATCGGTAAATGTCCGTTGAATCTGGTCATAGCAAAACACTTTTTCCGCTTCCATAGAGATAACCGGCTCTTGCCTGTCGAATTGTCTGTCTAATTCTTCCTGAGCGTCTTTCAAAACATCCGCCGGCACCGCAACTCTGTCCAGCAATATAAAAGTCGTACCATTGGCGAGACCTTCAATTGCAATTCCTACTAACTGCTGAATGAATAAACCGTGACCTTGTAAATGACCGCCAAATTTTGTAAGAGCAACACAGTCACTCAATGCAGTTTCAATATCTCCGTTATATGCCTCATATTGAATCTGCCATCGAACAGCACGCGCCAGATATTTGTAGGCCTGCAAAATTTCCATAGCATTAGCCACAAGACGTCCTCGGGCCAACTCAGTATCATCACTCTGATATTCGTTCCAGAAGTCAGGTCGATGCGAACCTTCCCTGAGTACCTTAAAAGCCCTCTGGTTAGCTTCCAGCCAATCCGATAAAGATTTCAGTTCCACATCATTCAAGTCCGTTGGCCATACTGCCCTGTTTTGATTCAGCCATTGTGGATTATCCACATATAATGTAATAGCTTTTTCATAGTACGGCCTGGCATTGTCCGCTTCATCCCTGCCGCCCTGAGCAAGCTCATTCAGCCAATCAACATAGTTGATACTTATCGTCGGCCTGCCCACAAGAAGCGGTACAAAACATATAAGAAAATATAAGAAAATAATTCCCAACGCCTGAAAGCTTCTCGCAACCACCGTCCGCCAAAACGGCCGGCAGCGCCTTTTGGCGCGTCGTAAAAGAACGGCCAACAATTTCACATCGCCGAACTCGGTCAGTAGCTGCCTCGCTTTTTGCTCTCTTTCTTTTTCTCCCGTGCAGCCTTTGAGTTCATCTTCGAAATGCGCTTCCAATTCCGCCTGCACATCCAGCCGAACCTTTCGCCGGTAACGCATCTTTTTGACAAGCTGCTTTATAAAATCAGTAACGCTGGCTGGAAGATTTTGCGAATCGTCTGTTTTATTTTCCTTTGCCACAATGAACTCGACTTTCGTCTTACATATCGCCAGGTAAGAACCCCCAAATAAATTTGGGGGCTAAATATGGTTTATGCTGTTACGAGCGCTCCGCCGAAGACGAGATTCAGGCCGGTCGTCAATTCCTTTAGCTGTGCCTTTTGCTTCGCAAGCTCATCCTTACCTTTGCCGGTGATGGAGTAGTATCTGCGCTTTCTGCTGGAATTGGTCGTTTCCCATTTGCCTTTGACGAGCTTTTTCGCCTCCAGGTTGTAAAGCAGCGGGTACAACGTCCCTTTGCCGAGTGTCAGAATCTCACCGCTTCGCTGCTCGATGGCCTGGCTTAATTCGTAGCCGTACATCGCCCCGCGAGTAAGAATCTCCAAAACGACAACAGGGGCAACACCTTTTAATAACTGACTTTCAAATTTCATAAAAAACTCCTTGGATATTGTTTACATTCTGTTTTCTGTTGAGAGTAACCACCCAATAAACCTGTCCTGAGCCATGTCGAAGGATTGGGGGGCTAAATATCTACATTATATTATGTTTCACATATTATGTAAAGCATACTATGCAATATCAACTAAAAAATCTCAAAAAACCAAAATATTTTTTCTAAAATAATCGATTGATTGAAATACCCTCGATTTTGTTTGCCAAAAGGGCTTTTGGTTATAAAATAGCCATTAATTCGAGATATGCTTTCGAATCAGGAGCAGTGGCAGAGTGGTTGATCGCGACGGTCTTGAAAACCGTTTTACCGAAAGGTAACGGGGGTTCGAATCCCTCCTGCTCCGTTTGAGTTCCTTTGGTCATGGATTCGAACCCGAGGGGGTCTGGGGGAGAAGCTCCCCCAGGTCGTCGGGGTGACAGGACCCTGAGCGTAGTCGAAGGGGCCGCCATAGGGGCAGAGCCCCTATGGAAATCTGCGAAGCAGATTTGGGTTCTAAGCCGAAGGCTGGAATCCCTCCTGCTCCGGTTGGCCTCTGGCTAACAGAGCAGTTGAGCATTTGAAAAGTGGAGCAGTTGTAAATGCGAAACTGCGGTCTACTGCTCGACTTTCTATTGCTCTGCTAACTTCTCTTCGATATCACCATTCGGCAACATGTTATCAGGATGAAAAAGGCCGCTTTCTTCCAACTGGTATCTCCGGCAATTTTTCCAATTTTTGTCGGATTTACAATAAACCCGTGCCCATTCTTCATCCAGCTTCTCATCTTGCTCAAATCTTCTTAACGGACAGATATTATACCATTTGCATGTCATTCGGCACTTTCTATATCAACCGTGTAAGTCAACGCTCGCCGGATTTACTTTTATTCATATCTTTAATTTTACCTTCCAGCCAACCTACACGAATTGCTTTTGTTGGATTTAAATCCGGAATATAAGGCTTAATATCCAAAACGGGCGTGCCGTCCGCCATATCAACACTCGATATATTCAAGATTTTTCGTTCGATACTCTCAAGTCGGACAACCGATAACCCGATTGCGTTGGGCCGATATGGACTGCAGGTAGCGAAGACGCCGTGCTCTTTATGGTCCCACGGTGGACAGGCTTTCAGGCTACCCTTTTGCACGAGATGCAGGTGAAAAATTACTACGATGTGACTAAATCCATCCAAATCCGTAAGGCCCTCGATATATTCGTTAAATATTTCGATTTGTGCAGCGACATCAGGGGCACCAGCGGCCTGTCGGGGAATACCGCCCCCTCCCTTGAACGGAGAATGTACGACGCCTATTGGCTTGTATTTGACAATATCCATCGCTTATCCACACAGCAAAGTAATAACTCAAGCTAACCGGTTGCTTTAATTTGAAAAAAGGATACAATTTCTAAGCTAAAAAGAAAACAAATTTTATTGTGTCTGTTAAAGCGGTTGATTTAAATGTCATTAGTCGCGTATATAAAATCGAACAATCAATTCGGCAATAATCCAGCGGGAGCAACCGATGCCATACTTATACATTCCGCCCGTTAATATTGGCCCGCTCACCATTCATGCCTTCGGCGTGGTCGCCGCGTTAGCAGTCTTTCTGGGTATAAAAGCCACACGCCACCGCGCATGACCATCCCGGTAAGGTGACAACGTGTGCCGTTGCCGTACAGGGCTGGCCGACGGCGGAGACTCCAAAAAGAACTTTAGGTTTTTATACCGATGGACCGCGGCGGCATGACCTCGGCCTTTACGAATTCCTGTTTCTGATTCCGGTTACCGGAATACTTTACACCTCAAGGCGTTTTAATCCGTTCGAGAATTTTCACATCGTATTGGTTATTTTTCTATATGCTCCGATGCGTTTTCTTCTGGATTTTCTCCGTGTATCCGAAAAACTCTATTACGGCCTGACGCCGGGTCAATACTTTGCCGTCGCATCGTTAATTGTCGCCATTTTTCTGACCTTCCATAAACAAAGATATGGCGATTCCGGACCACCATCCCGCGAAACTGCATAGAAAATCAAACAATTTTTCACTTGAATAAACAGCCCATTTCGTATACATTTTCAATAGCGGCTGCACAATGACGAACACGACCAGAGCAATTACACCAGCGCAACAGAAACAGTTGATGAAAATAACATCCGGTGTGCAACACGCACTGTAGCTCGGTAGAGAAAATCCTTATTCAGGACAAAAGCACATGGCTGAGCAAGTGGCGAATCGCGAGAAAAAGCTTACAGGCATGGGAATCATTTGGTATTGGATTCGGTGTCTGGTGAAAATAACGGTCACGCTTATTTTATTATTATTACTCGCCGGAATCCTCTACCAGGCAATCGCTTCCGTGCGTGACACAGGCCGATATCCCCCGCCGGGCAAATTGGTCGACGTAGGTGATTACCAGCTTCACATTAATTCCACCGGCGACGGAACGCCCACCGTGATTCTGGACGCGGGGCTGTGCGATTACTCGCTGCATTGGTGCCTGGTTCAGCCGGAAGTCGCCAAATTCACTCGTGTCTGTTCCTACGACCGTGCGGGAATGGGTTGGAGTGACACCGCCCCCCCGCCGCGCACCAGCAGGAAAATAGTTCGCGAGCTGCACAACCTTTTGGAGAAAGCAGAAATTCCCGGCCCATACGTCCTGGTGGGACATTCTTTCGGCGGATACAATGTCCGCCTCTTCGCCCATGAGTATCCGGAAGAAGTCGCCGGTCTGGTTCTTGTAGATTCGGCCCACGAAAACCAGTGGCCCAGGCTGCCGCTGTGGTTGAAGCGATCCGCCAGGTCGTTATGGCAGCCAGAGAGCAAAGGCCACTTCGGACACAGGAATAGTCATATAGGAATGAGAGGATAAGATTATGGATAAACGTTCGGTTTTCGATATTGATTGCAATCCCGTTATCCCGGAATGTGAATTTCAATGTCCAAAATGTATACAGGAGATTGAATCCACCCTTACCGGCACGCAGGGAGTAAGCAAGGTCTATCTGGACGATGAAGAAAACGAGGCCAAACTCGTCGTCGAGCATGACTCAGCTATAGTATCAGTGGAAAATATTATCGATGTTCTCAAGACTCTGCCGACATTCTATGAAGGATTCTTCATCCCGATTCCGAAAGAAAATTAAGAGCAACAGGGTCGATGCCTGTATCAGACGAATTTATGTTTGAAGGATTGTTACTTTGTTTGTTGACTTTGATTGCCGCGGGTATCGGGACGGCAACGGGATTCGGGACTTCCACCGTCATGATTCCCGTGCTGAGTCTTTTCGTGCCGATGCCGGTCTCACTGCTTTTCGTAGGCGTTATTCATTTATGCGGCGACATCTGGAAGGTCCTGCTGTTCAAAAAGGGACTTGACTGGAAACTGATTCTGTACTTCGGCATCTCCGGCATTGTCGCCAGTTTTTTAGGCGCATCGCTGTCTTTTTATGCCGAAGGCCTGCCACTCAAAAGGATTCTTGGTGCGTTCCTCATTCTCTACGTCGTTTTTCTTTTCGTCAAGCGAAAGTGGTCCTTGCCAAAAACCGGTGGCACCGCCATCTGCGGCGGCACTCTCTCCGGATTGTTCGCCGGATTCTTCGGCGTCGGCGGTGCTATTCGCGGAGCATTCCTTACAGCATATGATTTACCGAAGGAAGTATATATCTTCACTTCCGGCCTGATTGCGCTATTCATCGATGTCACTCGTGTATCGCGTTACATTTGGGGAGGGACACGCCTGGAGCAAAACCTGTTGTATGCGCTAATCGTTTGTATACCGATTTCCTTTCTTGGCGCTTATACTGCGAAGAAATTTCTGGACAGGTTCCCGCAGAAATTCTTCCGCATCTTCGTCGGCGTCTTTCTGGGACTTGTGGGAGCTAAATTATTAATCTTCTGATAAACTCAATAAAAACCGGTTGATTATTTGCTGTTACGGTTGAATCCAAGCATATAGTTCTGCTGAAGGATCATTAACAAATGCAAAGATACGGAAAGATGTTTATTATATTTCTTTTCTTCCTCAACATACTCTTCGTATTTATGGGATATGTTGGAATTTCAAAATTAGAGCGATACAAATCTCCGCCCTTTAACCAATCCATGATGACAGTAGTCTTCGCTGCAAAGTTTGTACCTGACGAAATCATTCTCTTCTGGCACTCAAAGCCAGGAAAATTCATCATCTGGCCATGCAGCATACTGTTACCTTTAGTGGCCGCTTATTTTCTGCTGGTTAAGCAAAAAATTACAATTAGCCTGTCGGTGCTTTTATTATCAATCATCCCGTTTGGTGTTGTCGGATTTCTTATCTGGCTTCATGCGTTTGTGGACCTGCCTCATGAGTGGTAGTCACAAAACTCAAGCCTGTCGTCCAGACAGATAGGTGCCGCCAATATCAATCCTAAAACAAACGAAAATATTCAGAAGTATACGCATATCATCTTTTTATGCCGAACAAGGCAGGATATTCTTAAATATTTACCCTTGATCATAGACTATTCGTAAAATTCTGTTATAATGGTAAATTTGATAATCAGATATCTGACTTCTTAAGGCTGGTTATTGGGGAATATGAAAAAGTATTTTTTTGTGTTATTAGCTCTTGCGATTGTTGTATTAGCCGGCTGGGTGGCATATCAACGAATCACCACCTCTACAAATGTTGGTCCGGGCCGCTTTGCAGCCGCGGTGGCCGTTGAAATCCAACCAGTCCGCAGGGATGTTATCAATAACATTGGAATCTTCACCGGCTCTCTCCAGCCAAAATCCCAGTTCGTTGTCGCACCAAAAGTAACCGGCTGGCTAAAGGAGCTGCTGGTCAATGTCGGCGATACGATCAGTCAGAATCAGGTATTAGCAATCCTCGACGATGCCGAATTTACTCAGCAGGTCGAACAGGCCCGTGCCGAGTTGCAGGTCGCCAAGGCAAACGCTGAAAATTGTTCCAGCGACCTCGACCTTGCCCGGCGGGAATATGAAAGGGCAAAGACGCTTCGCGAAAAACAAATCGCCTCAGCTTCCGAGCTGGATGTATCCGAGGCAGAGTTTAACGCCTGCCAGACAAGACTGAAAGTTTCACAGGCTCAGGTGGCCCAAAAGGAATCTGTGCTAAAATCTTCCGAGCTTCGACTGTCCTACACGAGAGTTCAGGCGTTCTGGGAAGACAGCGACCAGACAAGAGTCGTCGGCGAAAGGTTCGTGGATGAAGGAGCACTGTTGCAGGCGAATGAGCCGATCGTTTCGGTCCTTGAAAACAAACCGTTGACAGCGGTGGTTTATGTCGTCGAAAAAGACTATCCAAAAGTTAAAGTCAATCAGAACGCGACTATCACCACCGATGCGTATCCCGACAAGACCTTTACCGGCAGCATTGTGCGAATCGCCCCGCTCTTAAAAGAAAGCTCCCGACAGGCAAGAGTGGAAATGGAAATACCGAATTCCGAAGAGCTTCTAAAGCCGGGAATGTTTGTGCGTGCCCGCATCGAATTCGCCAGCCATGAAAACGCAACACTTATTCCGGTTGCAGCTCTGGTCAGAAGAAACGGCACACAGGGCGTATTCATTGCCGAGCAGAACGATCTTAAAGCTCTTTTTGTTCCCGTAACAGTCGGGATAACAAACAACGAATTGGCCGAGGTACTGGAGCCGGAGCTTTCAGGTATGGTGGTCACGATGGGTAATCATCTTCTGGAAAACGGCTCGGATATTATTCTGCCGTCAAAGACCCCTCAAAAAGCTGAACCAACCGGCTCAGAATCCGGAGATTCACAATGAGAATCTCGCGCTTTGCCGTACACCGCCCGATATTCACGATCATGGTTGTGCTGATTGTGATACTTCTCGGCACGATTTCTCTGCTCAACCTGCCCATCGACCTGATGCCGGATATCTCATACCCGACACTGAGTATTTCCTGCGCTTATGAAAATGCAGGCCCCGAGGAAATCGAGGAGCTTATAACCCGCCCGATCGAACAGGCCATGAGCGCCGTTCCCGGAGTGGAAGAGGTCACTTCCGTATCGGTCGAAGGACAGGGCACGGTCCGCGTGACTTTCTCCTGGGGAACAGACCTCGATGCTGCTGCAAATGACATCCGTGACCGCCTGGACCGCGTTATTCGGCGTCTGCCCGAGGAAGCCGACAGACCCTCGCTGCGAAAATTCGACCTCGCCAGTTTCCCGATATTGATTCTCGGTGCTTCCAGCAAACTGGACCCCATTCAAACCCGACAGATTATCGAAGACCAGGTTCAATATCGCCTCGAACGAGTACCGGGCGTCGCTGCCGTCGATATCTGGGGAGGGCTTGAGCGAGAGATCCACGTCAATCTGGACCCGGCCAAGATAAACGCATTGTCCATACCGCTGGACAGGATTATCGCCAATATTCGCGAAGGTAACGTTAACATTCCTGCCGGCACTATCGAAAAGGGAAACTTCGAGGTCACTATCAGAACGCCGGGCGAGTATACGGATCTCAAGCAGTTAGAGGACACGGTGGTTGCAATGCGCCAGGGTGTGCCCATTCAGCTTAGAGAAATAGCTACGGTGGAAGATTCCTGGCAAAAGATAACGAGGATTGTCAGGGTCAACGGCGAGCCCGGCTTAAGACTATCGGTGAACAAACAATCAAGCAAAAACACCGTGGAAGTTGCACGGGGCGCACTTAAAGAGCTTGAGCGAATCAATCGTGACATACCGCAAATAAAAATAATTCCCATAATCGATACTTCCAACTATATCGAGCGTTCTATCAGAAACGTGGGCTCTGCCGCGATTTACGGCGGAATCCTGGCTGTAATCGTCCTGTTGATATTTCTGCGCAATGTGCGAAGTACCATAATTATTGCAACTGCAATTCCGGTCTCGATAATAGCCACTTTTGCCCTGTTGTATTTCGGCGGTTTGACCCTTAATATTATGACCCTTGGTGGACTGGCCCTCGGTATCGGGATGCTCGTCGATAATGCAATCGTCGTACTGGAAAATATCTTTCGAATCCGTGAATCGGGCGAAGCGCTGGAAACCGCCGCAATTGACGGCACCGAAGAGGTCACATCCGCCATCATTGCAAGTACGCTGACGACAATGGTTGTCTTTTTACCGCTGGTTTTTATGCAGGGTATGTCCGGCGTGATGTTTAAGCAGCTCTCAATCGTGGTCGCATTCTCGCTTCTCTGCTCTCTTGTGGTAGCCATGACTGTAGTGCCGATGCTCTCCGCACGCATCCTTCCCTCGATCTCGAAAGAGAATGCAAACAAGTCGGGTATAGGAAACAGAATATTCGAAATAAGTGGAATATTTTTCAAGCATCTGGAAGACAATTATAAGAAACTGCTCCACGTCGCCCTAAACCATCGTCCTTTTGTGGTAATCATCGCGGTTCTTATTACAGCGATAAGTATGGCGCTTATTCCTTATGTCGGCGCCGAATTGATGCCGAGTACAGATGAGGGCGAGGTCAGAATAAACGGCGAAATGCAGGTCGGCACACGTCTTGATTTGCTGGACGAGAAATTCAAAATCATCGAGCAAATCGTCAACGAATCCGTGCCTGAAATCCAAAACGTGGTGACAAGCGCCGGCGGCTCCAGATGGCGCGGAGCAGGCGGACATACGGGCAGTCTTCGCATCTCACTAAAGCCAGAGTCTCAGCGAACCAGATCGAGCGAACAGATTGCCTCTGATCTGCGCCGCAAGCTAAGCAACATACCGGGAATGATTATTCGAACCCGTGCAGGCCAGGGACTGTTTATACTCCGCATGGGGACATCGGGCGCCGACAGGGTCCAGGTCGAAGTTCGTGGTCACGACCTGCAGACCGCAGACACGCTGGCCAAACAGGTCAAGGAGCTTATCGAGTCAGTAGAAGGAATCACAGATGCTCAAATCAGCCGGGAATCCGGAAGCCCTGAAGAGCTTGTCCTGATAGACCGCCAAAAGGCCGCCGATATGAGCCTGACCGTCTCAAAAATTGCCAATGCCCTTCAGACAATCCTCTCAGGAACCAGGGCAGGGTATTATCGCCAGGCCGGCGACGAGTTTACAATTCTCGTTAAGCTCAGAGATGCCGAGAAATCAAACCTGAGTGACATTCTCGATTTGACCTTAACCAATTCAGATGGTCAGCCCGTCGTGCTTAAAAACGTCGTAAGCGTCGGTCCTCGAAGCGGCCCTGTGGTAATTGAGCGAAAAGACCAGGAACGCATTGTCACGGTCTCGGCCGACATCAGCGGAAGAGATATGGGTTCGATCCTCTCGGACATTCGCGAGCTGTTACGAACCGTGCCGGTGCCGCGGGAATTTGCAATCACCTTCGGGGGCGATTATGAAGAGCAGCAAAAATCATTTCGCGAACTCTCTTTTAGCTGCATCCTGGCACTGTTACTGGTCTACATGGTGATGGCCTGCCAGTACGAATCTCTGCGCGACCCGTTCGTCGTGATGTTCTCGGTGCCGCTCGCAGCAATAGGAGTTATTTTGATGCTCTTTTTCACAGGCACCACTTTCAACATCCAGTCTTTCATCGGCTCTATCATGCTCGGGGGAATTGTAGTCAACAACGCGATCCTTTTGGTCGACCATACCAACCTTCTCCGTCGAAAAGCCTCGATGCCGCTTCGAGAAGCTATAGAAGAAGCCGGCCGCAGACGTCTAAGGCCGATTCTTATGACAGCAGCAACAACCGTTATTGGTTTGCTGCCCCTTGCTCTGGGCCTCGGCGAGGGAGGTGAAGCTCAGGCTCCCATGGCAAGGGTCGTCATCGGTGGTCTGCTTAGCTCGACATTTATCACACTTGTATTCGTGCCCGTCGTTTACTCGATTTTTGAGCGCCGCAAACCCGGTGCCGCATCGCATAGTATGAGTGACATATAATAGTACAAAAGGAAATGCTTATGGCTGTTGGAAAATCAGGCTTCGTATTTTACCGCCAGGTATTGATGGTCGGAGCCATTCTGTCCTCTGCATCCTTAATACTCGCCGCCGACCCAAACCAGACTTCCGTGGAGCAGGATCCCCTAAAAGTTGATATCGAGGGGGCGATTGTTATGGCCATGGAAAATAACCGGTCGCTCATAGTCGAAAGAATGAATCCTGACATAACACGCACATACGAAAAGGAGGAGCTTGAGACATTCGAACCGGTCCTCGGCGCCGAAGCAACCAACAGGAGATCCGTTTCCGACAGGCTGTCCCGAGCCGGCTCAAGTACGGAAAATCAAACTGTAGACAACACTTCAGGCTCGATTTCACTGAGCAAACTTTTCCCCACCGGCACAGACGTCGAACTTATCGGCAGCTCAAGTTATACCGACTCATCCCTGTACAGCGACACATTCACATCCAATCGTCTCGGAGTCACTGTCACCCAGGCGCTTCTGCAGGGTATGGACATCAGGGCTAATCTTGCACGCGTTAATCAGGCACGACTCGATACGCTAATATCCGAATATGAACTGCGTGGTTTTACCGAGATACTTCTGGAAGAGGTCGAATCGAAGTTCTGGGATTACGTCCTCGCACAAAAACAAATCGAAATATATACCGACTCACTCAATCTTTCCAAAAAGCAGTTGGCCGAAGCTCAGGAGAGAATAAAAATAGGAGAACTGCCTGAAATAGAACTGGCCGCCGCTCAGGCTGAAATGGCACTTGGGCGGGAAAACCTCATAAACGCACGAAGCGATCTTGCCAGGGAAAGGCTCAACCTGCTCCGGCTGCTGAATCCTTCGCCGAACATCAACTGGAACAGGGACATCATTCTCGCATACCAGACCACTCTGCCCAGCATTGAGCTTGACAACGTCGAACAGCATGTTCAGGTTGCACTGAAAATGCGTCCCGACCTGAACCAGGCACGCCTGCAGATACAACAGGGTGACTTGGAAGTGGTGAGAACCAAAAACGGTCTGCTTCCAAAAATGGATGCTTTCATTAACTTCGGCAAGACCGGCTACGCCGACACCTTCAATAGAGCAACGAGCAACGTGGATGGTGACAGTTACGACGTTACCTTCGGACTGGTATTCGAATATCCTGTGACTAACCAGGCAGCAAGGTCAAGATACCGTCGTGCCGTTCTGACCAGACACCAATCTACAAGAGCGATGGAGAATCTCATCCAACTCGTACAAATTGACGTCCGCTCAGCATACATCGAGGTGACTAGAGCCCGCGAACAAATCGCTGCTACCGCCGCCACTCGCTACTTCCAGGAAGAAAAACTCCGCGCTGAAACCGAAAAATTCAGGGTGGGTAAATCCACTTCATTGCTCGTTGCACAGGCCCAGCGGGACCTCGTTGAAAGTCAGATTGCCGAAATAGAGACATTCGCCAATTATCTAAAGGCCCTGGTCGCTCTTTACAGACTGGAAGGCTCCCTGCTCCAGCGTCGCGGCATATCAGCCCCGGGTGCCAAGACGGTTACCCTCGATAATCCACTCAACGTCAAATAAATAAAAAGTGTCAAAATAAATATCTCCGAGCACTATTCCTTAGAACACATGAACCAGTGATTTTATATCTGGTCCCTATCGTTTTGATATTTCGAAGACGACCGTGCCTCCGTTAGTGCATTCGAAGGGGTCCGGGCATTGAATATAGGCCTTGGTTTTATCTTCCCTGCCATCCAATCCCCATTGCTCAGGTTCTGAAACGCGCAGAGCGTTATAATAAGGCATCAAAGCCGACAGCCCATGCATGCAAACGGGAATGTCGCTTACAAGCTGGTAGCCTGCTTTTAGGGTGAAGGAATCTCCTGCTTTTTTATACGTGGGGCAATGGCCCTTGATTTCTTTTACCGTTACTACAATGTCCATATCAACTTTTCTCCATAAAATGTTAATTTAGCTACACTATATTATTATGCAGTGATAATCACAATATTATACCAATTGTACATAATAAATGCGCTTGTTTGAGTCATTTCGAGCGCAGCAAAGCGGAGTCGAGAAATCTGTTTTTAATAGATTTCTCCACTTCGGGCCAC